>NYZC01000220.1 GCA_002686995.1 Phycisphaeraceae bacterium
TCCGTCGACGATGCACAGCGACATCGCCTGCTTCGGCCTCCTTGCCAACGGACGATTCGCTCGGTCTTGGGCCCGCGGCAGAGCTCTGAGACAGAGCCTAAGCCAATTGTTATTTGTCAATTCGGACTCGGGTCGGAAGGTGCATCCTGAATAACCAATAACATTGGCTTATGGCTTATGGCTTAGGCTCAATGACTAATGACTTACTGACTTCCGCACTCGTCATCGGCAGCAGCAGCTTCACCGGCGCGCACTTCGTGGACGCGCTGCTCGAGGCCGGTTGCCGCGTGACGGGGGTGAGCCGCTCGCCGCAGCCCGAGACGCTGTTCCTTCCGTACCAGCGGCATGGTGAGGACCGGTTCGCTTTCCACCGGATCGACATGGTGACCGAGGCCGATGCCCTGCGGAGGCTGGTCGATGAACTGCGCCCCGCGGTGGTCGTGCAGGTCGCCGCGCTCAGTGAGGTCGCCCTGAGCCACGAGCGCCCCGTCGAGTACCTGCAGACCAACACGGTCGGCGTGGCGCGCCTCTGCGATCACCTGCGCCGCTGCGACTGGCTGGAGCGATACGTTCACGTATCGTCGGCGGAGATCTACGGCACCTGTCCGACTGCGATTCGAGAGGACGCGCCGCTTCGTCCGTCCACGCCGTACGCGGTCTCGAAGGCCGCCGCGGACATGTATATCGAAACGCTGATCGAGCATTTCGACTTCCCTGCAATGCTCGTCCGTTCGACGAACGTCTACGGCGCCCACCAGCAGCTGTTCAAGATCATCCCCCGCACGCTCATCTACCTGAAGCTCGGCCGCACGCTCGAGCTTCATGGCGGCGGCATGTCCATGAAGAGCTTCGTGCACGTGCGGGACGTCGTGTCCGGGGCGCTGACGGCCCTGAGGAAGGGGGGACGCGGCACGTTTCACTTCAGCGTCGAGAGCGACGACACGGTGCGCGACGTCGTGGCGCTGGTCTGCCGGAAGGCGGGTTTCGATTTCGAGTCCTCGACGCGCATGGTGGGCGAGCGCCTCGGCCAGGATCACCGTTACTGGCTCGATTGCACGCGCAGCCGCGAGGAGCTGGGCTGGTCACCCTCGATCGCGTTCGAGGAAGGGGTCGACGAGGTCATCGACTGGGTGGAGCGGCACTGGTCGCGGATTCGCGAGCTGCCGCATGAGTACGTGCATCGGTGAGGGGGATCGTTCGCGCGGGTGTCCCGGTGCGCGCTGCGCTCGACCCCAGCCGCCGGAGTTCTTGCCCGGTCGACTCTACGCGGCGATCGCCGACGCCCACTTCGTCGACTCGTACCAGGCCGCGGTGAGCTTGCCGAGATCGATCGAGCGCTCCTCGGAGAGACGGGAGAGGCTCGTCCAGTCGCCGCGCTCCTGCGCGATGACCGTCTCGAGGACCGGCGCGAGGTCGGTCTGCTCGCCCGCCAGCGTCATGCGGACCTCGTCGGGCAGCTTCAGCTGCTCCAGCAGCTCGGCCATCGGGCAGTCGAGCACCGCGTCCATCACCGAGACGAGGCCGGTGAGGTAGAGCTCCATCTCGCGCTCCTCCAGGCCGATGTCCCGTCCGATCTTCTCGCAGAAGACGCCGCGCACGAGGGCGGTCGTCGCGAGCTCGGTCGGCTTGTTGTCGCAGAGATCGGCCACGATGAACGCCGAGACCCACTTCTTGATCATCTTTTCGCCCAGCATCGCGAGGGCGTGCTTCAGCGACGTCACCTTGTGACGAAGGCCGAACGCCGCGGAGTTGAGCCGGCGCAGGAACTCGAGCGAAAGCGACGCGTCGCGCTTCATGACGTCCTCGAGCGCTTCGAAGTCCAGCTCGGGCCGGTTGACCTGCTCGAGAAGGCGCAGGTAGTTCATCTTCGAGGGCTGAATCTGCTTGCGCCGAACCTGCTCGGGCTTGCAGAAGAAGAAGCCCTGGAACCCGCCGAACCCGGTCTCGACGGCCTCCTGGAACTGCTCCTGTGTCTCCGTCTTCATCGCGACGAGGCAGGCACCGGCGCCGGTCTGCCCCTTGCAGGTGCGGAATCGCTCCTTTGCCTCCGGCGACTGCACGTCGATCTTGACGTAGTCGGCGAGCTGCGCGAGGCGCTCCATGCCCGGCATCGGGGCGTAGTCGTCGATCGACAGCCGGTAACCCTGGTCGCGGAGCTCCCGGCACGCGGTGATCAGCGCGTCGTCGATCTGCTCGATCCCGTTCAGCTCGATGACCGCGTGTTCCGACGGCAGGCGCGTGTAGGCCTGCTGCTGCACGAGCTCGGGCGTCAGGTTGATGAAGAACGGCTTGCCGCCGGTGATTTCCTCGAGCTCGAAGCGGTCGACGATGTGGGAGATCAGCTCCTCGCTCGCCGCATCGGCGTCGTTGTTCATGAAGAGGTTGATCCGTCCCTGCCGAAAGAGAATCTCGTAGCCGATGATCTGCTTCTTCTGATCGAACGTCGGCTGACGCGCGAGCACGAACTCGAGTACACCTTGCACCTGGGACATGATCGGATATTCCTCCTTGGCGGGGGCGCGGTCGAATGCGCCTTCATCCGCAGCGTCCTGACACCCTCCGGCTTCTCACTTCGTTCTGCCTCACTGATCCTCGAGGGTCAGCACGATCGTCCGATCGTCCGGACCGCGCAGCTTCGCCGTCCGGCGCACGTGGTCGATGTGCTCCAGCTTCCAGCCCGCCACGGCCCTTCCGACCTTGACGAACTCGCCGTTGATCAGCGCGACGCCCTTCGCGCCCGACATCAGCGCCGTGAGCTTCAGCTCGGGCGTGTCGTCGTCGATGGGCGCCTGGTCTTGCACCACGGTCGGGTTCTTGCGGTTGATGCGCACGAAGAACGGGCTGGCGCCGATCCTCGTCTGTCGGACCTTCGCGGCGTGCGCGGCGGCAAGCTCGGCCTGGGGGCCGAAGTCGACGAGGCGCTTCGTGCCCTCGGGCGGCGCGAGGACGGCGGCGACGGGCGCGGCGGCGGCGTCCGCGGGGCCGCCGCCGAAGATCCTGACGAGGATCACGACCGCCACGGGCAGGATCAGCGCCAGGAGCATGGCGTACTGCCGTTTCGTCTGGCCCTGGCTCATGGGGCGGCCTCCGGTGTCGTGCTTTCGAGCAGCGTGAGCGTGTCGGGAATGTCGAAGCGGAAGAACTCCGCCTCGATCACCGCCGTCAGCCGCGCCGGCTCGGCGATGTTTCTCGGCGCGACCTTGACGCTGCGCACGCGGTGAAACGTACCGGTCTGCTCGATTCGGGCGATGAGGGCGGCGATCTTCGGGTAGGTGCCCTGCACGACGACGGTCAGCGTCCTCGTGGTGCGGCCGCCGGCGCCGGCTGTACCGCCGCGCGGACTGACCTGCTCGACCTCGAGGCCGAGCTCCGACGTGAACTGCGAGATGAGCTCGTAGAGCCCCGCCGTGTCCTGGGCGCGACCGTTGACGTTTTCGATCGCCGCAACCTCCTCTCTGAGGTTGTCGTAGGCCGACTTCAGCCTGGCGTGATCGGCGACGGAGACGCCGCGACCTTCCTTGTTGATCTCGATCTGCTCCGCGTGCAGGGCGCGCAGCTTCGCGCCCGGGCGCACCACCAGGCCGTAGGTGGCGCCCCCGGAGACGGCGATGACCATCACCAGCACGGCGGCCAGCTCACGGGGTTTCAGCTGCTTCACGGTTGCGCCTCCGTGTGCAGGGTCAGCAGGTCTTGCGCCAGTCGCGGTGCGGGCGGAGCCTGGATCTCCAGGGTGAACCATCGCACCGGCTGGCCGCGCACGACCCGGCTCTTGATCTGGCCGAGCTGCACTGACGAGAACATCGGGCTCTCCTTGAGCCGCTCGACGTACTGGTGCAGATCGATGTCGGCGCGCGCGCCGCGCACATAGCCGTCGAGGCGGATCGATCCGGCGATCGGCTGGTCGATCTCGCCGATCGAGGGATCCTTGCAGTGCGCGTCGATGACGGTCAGATCGATGTTCGGCTGGTCCACGAGCGACAGCTCGTGCAGCACGGCGGTGAAGTCGACGGAGAAGTCGACGGATCCGGTGATCATCTCCTTCAGCTTCTTCAGGGCGTCCTGCGCGGCCATGAACTGATCGCGTTTCTGCTTCATCGCCTCGGACTGCCGCTGCCGGTAGGACGCCTCGTTCAGCTGCACCTTCGAGCGGCTGAGCTGGTGCCGCACCCAGACCGCGTTGCCCGCGATGAGCATCAGCGCCAGGATCGTCCCGACGATCAGCCCGGTCTGGAAGCGGCCGGTCGCCTGGCGCGTCAGCGTGGTGTCGGGCGTGAGGCTGATCTGCGCCCGGCTCCAGGTCGACAGGACCAGGTGCAGCTCGCTGCCCGGACCGCCGATCACGGCCGGATCGCAGGACCGCGCCTCCGCGTCGACGTCGAATTCCGTTTCGAGCGAATCACCGAGCAGCGTCTCGATGCCTGTCCATGACGCGCCCGGGCCGGTCACGATCAGCTCCAGGTCCGTCGTCGCCATGTCCTTGAGGCCGAAGCGAAGCGTCTGCTTCAGCTCGACCAGCAGCCGCTGCAGCACCGGCTGGATCAGCGGCATGATGTGGGCGCCGCGGATGTCGCGCGCCTCGTCGACCACGGTGTCGCGATCGGGCAAGCCGAAGCGGCTGCCGATCTCGGCCGCCTCCTTGAACGTCAGCTCCACGGACTCGCCTTCCGCTCCGGAACGAATGGGGCGGGTCAGCGCTTCGATCATCTGGTCCAGGCCCATGCCGATCTGCCGAAACAGCTCGAGCCGCCCTTCACGCGCCACGACGAAGCAGGAGCGGTCCTGGCCGATGTGCAGCCAGCCCCGGGGGCCCCGCCGTGACGGATGGCCCGTTGGACGAGGTGGTGGATGACGATGCCTTCGAGGGGAAGGATTGAATCGACGATCAGGCCCGCGGATTCGACGAGGGACGAGATCGCTTCCGTGGCGTCGCAGCGGTCCGCGGCCGTCACGAAGTGAATCCGCGCGTCCTGCCGCTTGCTGTCGCGCCCGATATGCGCCGCGTCGATGACGGTGTCGTCCCGTCCGAACCGGATGCTGCCCTGGGCGGCCATGCGCGCCGCTGCGATGCCGTGTCGACGCGAGGACGACGCGACGCTGGAGAGCTGGCATGTCGTGGTCGGACTTCGGTAGAGCACGACGGCCGTCCGGCCCTCGAGTCCATGCTCCTCGACGAGCTTGACGAGTGGCTGCCACGCGATCGCCGCGAGCTCGGGCCAGGTCGCGTCCTCGACGGGCGAGGCCCCCACGCGCAGGTTCCGGGATCGCGCGTCAGGTACGACGACCTCGATGAAGCGCGGCGTCAGGTTGATGAAAAGGTTCTTGCCAGACAAGCCTTACACGCCCCCCGGCACCTCGTGCCTTCTCGGACTTGCGCCGACGCGTCCGTGAACGCCTCGCGCGGCGCGACGATCGCGGGATCGGCGCCGGCCTTACGTCGAATATCGGCACGACCGGTAGGACACTTTCCACCCGGCCGCGAATTTCGCCGGGCCGCCGGCGCCGGCGGACCGTCCCGCGCTCGACGGGCGCGGCATTCTTCCCGGACGCGACCTAATTGATCACCGCCTGCAGCTCGCGGCGCGCCTGGCCACTGCGGCCCACGGCCGTGAGCGTCGTCTCGCTGCCGCTCGTCGACGACGTCACCACGATGCGGGCCGTGCCGGCTGCCGGGTCGTTCGCATCGTTGCCGTCGTCCGAGATCGTGCCGATCGTGCCGTCGCCGTCCTCGTCCACGTTTTCCATCAGCTCGCGCACGGCCATGTTCATGCCGGCCGCGGCGGCGTAGAACGCCTGGATGCTCTCGAGCCGGCGCGCGGTCAGCCGATGGTCGCGCCGACCCCCGACGAGCATGCCGATCACGATCAGGTCCGCGACCAGAAGCATCACGATGATGCCCGCGATCGCCGCGGCCCGGGGGGCGTCACGGCGCCTCGATCGTGCTCGGTGCGTCGGTTTCATCGTCATCTCGCTAGCTGCCTGCGCCCGCCATCGTCGAGCGGATGAACACCCGCGTGCGCAGCGTCTCGCTGAATCCGTAGCGCAGCAACGTGACCGTGATCTCGACCCGTCTTATCGGGTCGCAGGCCGCGCCGCTCAGGCTGGCGGCCAGGGCGGCGTCGCTTTCGTCGTAAGTGGCGACACTGAACGCGCTCACGTCCGAGAGCAGCACCGCCGGGGTTCCGCCGGAGAGCGTCAGCATCAGGTCGCTGCCGGACAGCGTCAGGCTGCTGTTCGTCGACCAGGTGATCGAGCTGGCCGTGACCGAGTCGATGTCGGGCGCGATGCCGACGGCGCCGCCGTCGAGCGGGATCTTGCGAATCTCGCGGACGACGCGGCCCAGGCCGATGGTCGACTCGACGTGAAGCTGCGCCGTGGTCGCCGCGTCGGCATACCCGTCGGCGGCGCTGAGCAGGATGGTCGACGCCACGCTGCCGATGGCCGCGAGCACGACGATCGCGGCGATCGATTCGATCATCGTGAAGCCGCGCGGCGCAGGGCGGGCGCGGCGCGCCGCGGCGCTCGGCCGGGATTTCGAAGCGGCGTGGCAGGGGATCATGGCGTGTAGTCCGTCACCACCGTCGAGATCGACATCGTCCGAGACGTGCCCGTGCCGTCGTTCCAGGTGACGTCGACGCGCACGACCATGTATCCGGTCCCGGAAGTGGATAGATCGGCGGTCGTCTCGGTGAACGTCACGGCGCGGCTGTAGGCGGGGAACCCGGTGACGGCAGGCTCGTTGGGATAGTTGCCGACGGCGAGGTAGCTGTAGCCGCGCGTCGTGCTGTGGCGGTCGGCGATGATCTGCTCGAGCTTTTCGGTCGCCAGCCACTCCGCGCGCGACGTCAGCACGGGGTTGACGCGCTGTTCGTGGGCCTGCGCCAGCGACCAGGTCATCGTCGGCACCGCGATCGAGAGGATGACGACGGAGGCGATGGCCTCGATGAGGGTGAAGGCGCGGCGGCGCGCCGCTGCCCTGGACACGTGCTGTCTTGCCCCCGGTCGCACGACGTTATCGCTCCTTGCGTCCCGCCCGCCGCTACGGTGCCGTGTAGGTAATGTGCCCGGTCGACACCGCGACGTTGACGACGTGGTTGCCCGTCAGGGTGATGACGCCCGCGGAAGCGATCGCCGTCTCCGACGCGTTGAACGGACGGCCGAGCCAGTCGAAGCCCACCTCGACGTCGCCGTCGACAGCGGCGCTGATGAGCTGCACGCCGGCGAAGCTGCCCGTGTCGACGACGCGCGTATCGTCGTCGCCGCTGACCGGATCGGTCAGCACCGTCGCGCCGGAGCGCCCGGGGCTGGCCGGATCCTCGCCGAGAATCGACCACGACTCGGCGTTCGTGTCGAACACCACCCAGGTCGTCGTCCCGGTCGCGACCGCCCGCTGCCGCGCGAAGGTCAGGTCCTTCAGCAGCAGCCGCGCCGCCATGGCGGCGCGTGTGTCGTTAATCGAACTGAGCGTCGGCGACGCGACGACGGCCAGGATCGCGATGATCACGATGACCGTCACGAGCTCGATCGTCGTGTAGGCGCCGGCGGCCGGCCCTGCCGGGCCGGCCGTGCTCGAGTCCGTCCGCAGACGTCTCGCGGGCCGTATCATCGCTTCAGGTCACCCGGCGGTTCAGAAGAGGTTCTCGCCGGCGGTGCTCGAGTTCGCCCAGAACTCGACCGTGGTCGGCGTCGTCGCGTTATTCACGTAGTAGTACCAACCGGTGGTGCTGTCGTTCACGCGATTCGTCGCGTCGGCAGCGGTCGTCGTCTGCTTCACCGTGTTGAGGTTGTTGTAGGGGTTGGCCGGCAGGTTGTCCTGCATCACCGTGCCGACGGCCGTCAGCTGCGCCGTCGTCGGAAAGATGGCGGTGCCGCCGATCGCCTCGTTGGCGTAGTAGTTGGCGACGCCGGAGCGGATGCCGCCCAGCGAACCCTTGCACGCCGAGACCTTGGCGCTGGCCGCATGGTCAAAGTAGACCGGCAGCGCGACCCCGGCGAGGACGCCGAGCACCACGATCACCACGATCAGCTCGATAAGCGTGAAACCACTGCGATTGCGAGAATGTGCCATTTTCTTCCTCCAGTTCATGACGGTTTGAGTTGCTATCGGATAAACAGTCAGGGCGGATTACCCCACGAGTGAAGCCATCTTCCACATGGGCATGAAAATCGCCAGCGCGATCATCAGGACCACTACAGCCAGCAGCACGATCATCACAGGCTCGATGACCGTCGCGATGTTCTTGGCCAGGTGCGCGACTTCGCGGGCGTAGTGCCGGGCCACGATGCCGCACATTTTCGGAACCTGCCCCGCCTCCTCGCCCGAGGCGATCATGCGCCGCGCGAAGGGCGAGAGGTACCGGCAGCTCTCCAGGACCTCCCCCATGCGGCCGCCGGTGTTGACCTGGTTCTCCATGCGCTGCGCCTCGGCCTCGAGCAGCGGACGCCCCGAGGCCCGTCCGGCCATGCTCAGCGCGTCGATCAGCGTGATGCCGCTGCGCAGGCCGATGCCGAGCACGTTGGCGAACCGGCTGACGGCCATGCCCTTGAGCAGGTCGCGCAGGAACGGGATGCGGTGCAGGGCGGTGTCGATCCTTCGGCGCGTCGCCGTGTTGCGCCAGGCCCGGCGCATCATCCAGAAGCCCCCGAACCCGCCGCCGAGGAACAGGTACCAGTACGACCGCAGCGCCGTGCTGAAGCCGATCACGATCTGGGTCGGCAGCGGCAGCTCGACGCCGCGGCTGGCGAACATCTCGGCGAAACGCGGTATGACGAACATGAGCAGGAATCCGACCGCCAGGCTGAGCGCGGAGATGACGCAGATGGGGTACATCAGCGCGCCCTTCACCCCCTTGGACAGCTCCGCCTGCTGATCGAGCATCGTCGAGAGCAGGTTCAGGATGTCGATCATCTTGCCGCTCGCCTCGGCGGCGCGGATCGTCTCGACGTAAATGTCGCCGAAGACGTCGCGGTGGGCGCTCATCGACTGGTAGACGTTTTCTCCGCCCTCGATGCGCCGGACGAGGTCCTCGATGACCGTCTTGAGCCGCGGGTTGCTCTCCTGCTCCGCGATCGATATCAGCCCTTCGCTCAGCGGGATGCGGGCCTCGAGAAGGACTGACAGCTCGTACGTGAACTGGCTGATCGCGCGCAGCTTGATCTTCTTGTGGCGCTTGCGCCGGCGCCCCGCGGCCTTGATCCGGACCGGCTTCAGCCCCGACTCGCTGAGCCGCTGGTAGGCGTCGTCCCAGGAGCGGGCGGTGGTGCTGCCGGCAAGCAGGGCACCGTCTTCGTTCAGCGCCTTGTAGTCGAAGGTCAGCGTGCTCATGCGGACTTCCTCCGGACCACTTCGTCCTCGCACTGGCTGGTTTCGATGACCGACACGAGCTTTTCGACCTCGCCGAGGGTGGTCAGGCCGCGCCGCGCCTTCGCGAGCGCGTCCTTCCACATCAGCTCCATCCCTTCGGAGATGGCGGCATCGCGAATCTCGTCGTGCGTGCCCCCATTGCCGACCACCTGCTCGATCAGCGGCGTGAAGGCCAGCATCTCGTAGACGCCGACGCGTCCGTGGTGTCCGGTCTGCATGCACTTGGTGCACCCGGTCCCCGCAAGCAGGCCGGCGGCGCTGTGCAGACCGAACTGGCTGAGCAGGCGGACGTCCGGCTCGGCGGGCCCGGCGCAGTGTCCGCAGACGCGCCGCACGAGGCGCTGGGCGACCACGCCCAGCACCGCGGAATTGATGACGAACGGCGGCAGGCCGAAGTCGAGCAGACGCGCCACGGAGCCCGCGGCGTCGTTGGTGTGCAGCGTCGACAGCACGAAGTGACCGGTGAGCGACGCCTGCAGCGCGATCGACGCGGTCTCCTCGTCGCGCACCTCGCCGACGAGGATCATGTCCGGATCCTGGCGCAGCACCGAGCGCAGCGCGCCGGCGAACGTGAGGCCGATCTCGTGGTTGATCTGCACCTGGCGGATCAGCGGCAGGCGGATCTCCACCGGGTCCTCGATCGTGATGATGTTGCGATCGGGGCGGTTCATCTTCGCGATCGCGGTGTACAGCGTCGTGGTCTTGCCGCTGCCCGTCGGGCCGGTCACCAGCAGCATGCCGTGCGGGCGCGAGATGACCTGTTCGATCGTCGTGATGATGTCCGGGGCGAAGCCGAGATCCTCGAAGCTGAGGATCGCGGTGTTGTTGTTCAGCAGGCGGAGCACGACGTTCTCGCCGGTGATCGTCGGGATGATGCTGACGCGAACGTCGATGCGGCGGTCGTTGTGCTCGAAGCGAATCTTGCCGTCCTGCGGCCGGCGGGTCTGGGTCAGGTCGAGCTGCGCCATCACCTTGAGGCGCTGGACGATCTTCGGATGCATGTTCAGCGGCGGCCCCTGGGTCTTGTGGAGCATGCCGTCGATGCGCAGACGGATGTGCAGCTCGTTCTGGTCAGGATTGACGTGCACGTCCGATGCACCGGCGTCGATCGCGTCGGCGAGCAGCGTGTTGACGGCCGAGATGATCTGGCCCGTCTGCTCGACCTCGACGCCGTCCTCCTGGGCCGCGAGGTCCACGTCCGCCGCCGCCGAGTGGTTGGAGAGGCTGTACGCACGGTTGATCAGCTCGCGCAGCAGCTTCGTCTCGCACTGCACGGTGTCAACGTCGCACTTGACGATCTGGCGGACCTGGTCGAGGGCCGTCAGGTTCAGCGGATCCGACGTGCCCAGGGTGATCAGCCCGTCGACCATGAAGATCGGGAACACCAGGAAACGGTCGGCGACGTCGTAGGGGAGGTGCTGGCAGTTCGGGAAGTGGATCTGGAGCTGGCGCAGGTCGACGTAGGGCACCTCGAAGATCTGCGCCTTGGTCAGCGCGATCCGCCGGCCCTCGACGTACTTGAGCGTCTCGATCGCCTCGTCGATGCTGCATCCCACCTCGAGCGCGAGCTCGCGGCTCTGGCGCAGCTGCTCCTCGTCGATCAGGCCCTCCTCGAGGAGCGCGCGTTCGAGAAATTCCGCGTTCTCAAGCAACTTCCGGCGGCTCCTGGGTCGACTCGGCGAGGCGCAGCTCGGCGGCCTGTTGCATCGAGGCCGAGATCTGCTCGAGCGCGGCGTTGAACCGCTCGGCCATCTCCTCCCCGGCGTCCTCGAAGCTCATGCCCAGGACGTAGGTGTCGCTGCTCATCTCGATGCGGCGTACCTTGGCCCGCTGCTCGAAGACGACGTCGTGGTGCTTCGTGCCGTCCGGGTCGATCCGATTCGGGATCGGGTCGAACAGCCGGACGTCGACCTCGGTGAGGCGCGGCAGGAATACGTTGACCTGGAGGCGCAGGCCGCCGGCCCCGATGTCGGTCGCGGTCGCCGGCAGCACGTGGGGGCTGCCGGTGGTGCGCGCGAACGTGACCTGGGTCCGATAGGGCTCGCAGACCGTCACATCGGCTTCGACGATGACCTCGAAGCGTTCGTGCTGGCGATAGGTGAGTTCGGTGCTTTCCGCCATCCCCCGGCCCCTGGTGCGGCATTCGCGCCGTCGCGTCGAGAAGGACGCGGTTCCGGCGCGCTGCGCGATCTGCAGGTGGTATCGGAAACGAGGGGACTGCGGTTTAGATGGCTTTCTCGTCCGATACGACCGATCGCCTTTGCGCCTCGAATTCGGACTAGAATGTTTTCGGACCGATCGGCGGCCCGGTTCAGCCGATGACACTGCAAGGAGATCGGCCGTGTGGCGAAATCGACCTGTTCAATGGATCTCACTGGCGGCGGTCGTGGCGGGCATGGGCGTGGCGTCGTGGGCGGCCCCGGTGCTGGCGCCGATCGCGGACCTCTCAAGCTCGGTGCGCAGCGTCGCGAAGATCGAGACGATCCGCGTCCTGGTCAATCCGCTGTCGGTCACGATCCCCGGCGTGCGATTCTCGCCCAAGAACGTGGCGGAGGCGACCGCCCGTCGGTTTCGACGTCACGGCTACAAGATCGTGACGAGCACCGACGCCCCGCGCCTCGTGCTGAGCAATATCTGCCTGCCCCATGACGACTCGACGACGAAGTACAGCTACACGTTGTACGTGACGCTGGAGCAGCCGGTGGAGATCCCGAGGCTGAAGCACGAGATGACCGTGCCCACGTACATCAACCTGACGGCGGGCATGGACGAGTCCGAGCGTCTGGGGACGCGCATCGGGCTGGGTTTCCGCGAGCTCGTGATGAAGTTCATCGAGGACGCCCAGAAGGCGACGAGCCGGTACTGAAGAGGGTTCAGGGTTCGGGGCGGAGCCTCGCCGCTGCGCGGCGAGGAGGTCTGCACGATCGTACGGCCTTTGGCCTGATGCGGGCCTGCGGCCCGATGCAGGATGCAACCAAGGATCTGAACCCTGAACCCTGAACCCTGAACCCTGAACCCTGAACCCTGAACCCTGAACCCTGAACCCTCACCGGTCCTCACGCGTCATATAAATGATCCGACGCCCGAATGTCCGACGCCCGCCGGAGCCGCTTCTATGGGCAAATCCAAACGCCTGCTCGACCAGATCGGCACCCGCCAGCGGATCTCCGCCTTCGCCCGATCGACCTACCTGTCGCTCCTGGCCATCGCGGGCGTCTACTTCGTGCTGCTGCTGCTGAGTCGCCTCTTCTCGCTCATCCCGGACTGGTTCGCCGGCATCACGGTGGCGCTCGTCCCGGCGCTGGCGCTCGTCGTCGCGTTCGCCGCCCATCGCCGGCCCGCGCCCGCCGACTCGGCGCGCGTCACGGACCATCACCTGGGCACCAAGGACCTGTTCCTGACGGTGACCATGATCGACAAGGCGCCCGGTCAGTACAAACCGCTCGTCGTGGAGGCGGCCGAGACGCGCGCACCGTCGGTGCGTCCGGCGTCGGTGGTCCCGTTCACGCCCTGGCCGCGAACGGGCACGGCAATGCTCACGATGGGCGTGCTGGTCGTGACCGCGCTCGGCCTGGGCCAGCATGACCTGTTGGGCTTCGGAGAGGAGCAGCGCAAGGTCGAGGAGCGGCGTGAGAAGATCAAGGAGCAGGTCGAGACGACCCGCAAGCGCGCCGAGGTGCTGCGAAGAAAGGACCTCGAAGCGGAACGTTCGAAGTCGGTCGATTCGGCGCTGAACCGCCTGGACCGGTCGCTCAAGTCGATGAAGCCGACGGAGCAGGACACCAACGCGAAGAAGCTCGATAACCACAAGCAGGATCTCGCGCAGCAGTGGCGCAAGAAGGAGCAGGCGGTGAAGAAGGCGCTCAACCGGCGCACGACCGCCCAGCGTCTCGGCGGCGCCGACACCGAGAAGAGCCGGCAGTGGAAGCAGCAGCTGCAGTCCGGCAACGCCGACGGGTTGAACAAGCAGCTCGATCAGATGAAGAAGCTCGCCGAGAAGATCGCGGCGAGCAAGGACGCCGTCGAGAAGGAGAAGCTCCAGGAGCAGCTGAAGGAGCAGATCAGGGAGATGTCGCAGTTCGCGAAGAACCAGATGGGCTCGCCGCAGATGCAGGAGGCGCTCAACCGCGCGATGGAGCAGCTCGACATGTCGTCGGTCGAGGGCCTGAGCGCCGAGGCCATGGACGCGCTTTCCCAGTCGCTCGACCTGGCGGGGCTCGAGGCGGACAACCTGGCGCAGGCCGCAGCGGACCTGCAGGCGATCGAGCAGGCGATGCGGGCGCTCCAGCAGGCGGACGCGCTCAACCAGCAGCAGCCGCTGGACGGCGGGCAATGCCAGCAGTGTGACGGGATGGCGGATTACGAGGCGCTGTTCCGTCGGCTGATGGCCGGGCAAGGACAGGGGCAGGGCCAGGGCAACATGGACGGCGTCGGCCAGGCGGGCAACGGCGGTGACACGTCCGTGCTCAATCCGAATCCGAACAGCGGCGGCGGCATGGGCCGGCACGGAATCGGCCGTGGCGGTGTCGCGCCCGAGGATCCGACGATCCGCAACGCCTTCAAGACCGAGCGCGCCAAGACGATGCTCACCCAGGGCAAGATCCTTCTCGAGGAGAAGATGAAGATGCTCTCGGAGAAGGGCACCGCGACGAAGGCGTACCGTTCGGCGCTGAACGAGGTCCAGCAGGCGGCCGACGAAGCGGTCAACGTTCAGGAGATCCCGCCCGGTTACCGCGATGCCGTGAAGCGTTACTTCAGCAACCTCGACAAGACCTCACCGAAATGAATCGAGTGGGTCGGACGGCCGCGGAACGTGGAAGTCGTATGCCGCTGCGCGGCACCAGCATGAATGGCCATCGAGCCGTATCCGTCGGTGTCCGACCGGGCCGTGTCCTCCCATGTGATCCCTGCCCTGACCGACCATGCGTCGCGTCGCGCCCCTTGCCCTGCCGATCCTGATCGTCGTCGTCGTCCTGCTGGCCCATCGCTGGTGGTGGTCCGGCGCCGCCGACGCGCTGGTGGTCTACTGCGCGCACGACAGCATCTTCTCGCGCAGCATCATCGACGACTTCGAGGCGCAGAGCGGTCTCGAGGTCGATCTCCGGCTCGATAACGAGGCCACGAAGTCCCTGGCGCTCACCGAGCGGCTGATCGCGGAACGGGATCGGCCGGTGTGCGACGTGCTGTGGAACAACCAGTGGCTGGGCACCGCCGATCTCGCCGAGCGCGGCGTGCTCGCGCCGTACCGCGGCCCGGGATACGAGCGCATCCCTGCGCGATTCAGGGACGCCGAAGGACGCTTCGCGGGTTTCGCGGCACGGTTCAGGGTCTACATCGTCAACACCGGACAGATGCCGGCCGACGCCGCTTCGGTCGAGACAGCGCTCAAGGGCGATCTTTCGCGCCTGGCCGTCGCGCGCCCGCTGTGGGGCACGACGCTCTCCCATTACGCGGTGCTCTGGGCCCAGTACGGCGGTGACTGGGTGCGGACGTGGCGCGATGACTGGCAGCGGCGCGGCGTCGTCGAGCGCGGCAGCAACGGGACGGTCAAGAGCCTGGTCGCCGACGGCACCTGCCGACTCGGATTGACTGATACCGACGACTTCTTCGTCGCGCTCGACGCCGGGGCGCCGGTGGACATGGTGCCCGTGCGCATCGAGGAGCGTTACGTGTGCATTCCGAACACCGTCGCCATCGTCGCCGGGACGCGGCGCCTGGATCGGGCGCAGCGATTCGTCGACTACCTGCTCTCGGAGCACGTCGAGATGCTGCTCGCGCGCGGCCCGGCCCGACAGGTCCCGCTCGGGCCCGTGGATGACGCGGCGCTGCCCGATCAGGTGCGGCGCATGCGTTCCTGGGTCGACTTCGCGCACGACCTTCGACCGATGACCGCCGCCCGCGGCGAGGCGCTCGCGTGGCTCAAGGCGGAGCTTCTTCGTTGACGCCCTTCGCCGCTTACATGGCGTCGCTGCCGCGCGCCCTGGTCGCCGCGGCGCTGGCGGTCATCATCGCCGGCGTCGTTCGCGGCCTGCTCGATGCCCAGCGCAGCCGCGCCGCGCGGGCGTGGACGTGGGGTCTGCTGCTCGTGCCGCTCTGCACGCCCGCGCTGCTCGTGGGGTACTTCTACGCGACGATCGCGCTGCTGCTCCGCCACGAGTGGCTCAATGCATCTCTCTACACGTTGCTGGTCACTGCCCGAATCGTGCCGGTGGCCACGGCGATGCTCTGCTTCGCGCCGCGCTCGGCCGTGTCGCCGGCGGCCCTGTGGTGCGCCGCGCTGGCGCGCCGCGGCGGACGGGGACCCGGTCTGCCCGCCATGATCGGCCTGGTGCTGCGCGGCCCGGGGCTGCCGGCGGTGGCGGCCTTCGCCGTCGGGTTCGTGCTGGCGTTCGGCGAGTTCGAGATCGCGTCGCTGATGCAGGTGCGAGCCTGGACGGTGTGGCTCTTCGACGCGCAGGTCGGCGGCCTGGCCCTAGGCGACTCGCTGCGATTCGCGCTGCCCGCGCTGGTCCTGCAGCTGCTGATCCTCGGTCCGGTGCTGGTGCTGCTGCTGCGGCGCCACCTGGCGACCGGCGTCCCGGGACTGGCCGTATCGCCGCGACCGGCCGCCCGGATCGGGTCGGCGGGAACTCACTGGATCGCCGCCGCGTACATACTGGTGTCTGTAACCGGTGGCGGTGTGCTGCCGGCGATTGCGGTGGTCCCACATGCTACGCCAGGCCTTGTCGCTCTATGGCGCGACCCGTTTCCAGTGCGCGAGATTCCGGCCAGCCTGATGGTGGCGGCTGCTGCGGCGGCGCTGGCGTTCGTGGCGGCGGGCCGGCTGGTTGCGGCGCGCCGGGCAACGCTGCGCCCCGGAGTGGCGATCGCGATGCTCCTGCTGTGCGTGCCCGGACTGCTCGGATCGCTGCCGCTGGCGCTGGGGGTGCGGGCCCTGGTGGAGCCCTGGATGGCGCGGATTCTGGGCGAGGGGCCGGCGCCGCTGCTGGCGGCGCTGCTGCTTCTTCTTCTGCCGCCGGCGCTGATCCTTCGCGGCCTGTCGACGCCGGACGGACCGGCGATGTTCCTGGCCCGCGCGGTGCACCGCGCTCCGGCGCTGGCCGATCGGGGACGGCACCTGCTGTGGCTGATGAAGCGTCGCGCCGACCTGGCGGTCTTCTTCCTGCTGGGCTGCTGGGCGTACTTCGACCTGTGCTGCGGCGTATTGCTTGCGCCGCGCGGCATGGCGCTGGCCCCGCAGCTGCTCTACAACCAGATGCACTACGGTCGCCGCGCGGTGCTGTCGGCGATGGTCCTCGTGTTCGTGGCCGCGCCCGTCGTGGTGTTCGTCTTCGCCCTGATCGGAGCGAGGGCATATCATCGGCGGACCGTGTGATGAGTGACCTGCTCTGGCATCTCGACGGTGTGATGCTGCGCGGGGTCGGTCGGGACCGCCTTGCCGCCGTCGATCTCGATATCCGCGCCGGCGTGACCGCGGTCGTCGGCTGCAGCGGCGCCGGCAAGACCTCGCTGCTGAACCTCCTGGCCGGTTACGAGCGGCCCGACCGTGGGCGCGTGGAGCGGATCATCGGCGGTGAGGGCATGGACGTGTTCTGGGCGCCCTGCGACGACGGGTTGTGGCCCCACCTCACGGCGCGCCAGCACCTGGAGGCCGTGGCACCGCGCGGCGCGCGCGTCGACGAGACGATCGAAACGATGTCGCTGGGCGACGTCGCCGAGGCGCTGCCCGACCGCATGTCTCAGGGCCAGCGATCGAGGCTGGCCGTCGCCCGCGCACTGACCGCCGCGCCGCGGGTGCTGCTGTTCGACGAGCCGTTCGCGCACGTGGACGCGGCCCAGGCCGCCGCGGGATGGCACGCGGTGCAGGCGCATCTGGCGCGGACCGGCGCGTCGATGGTCTACACCACGCACGATCCGTCGCTCGTGCTGGGGTTCGCCGACCGGGCGGTATGCCTCGAGGATGGCCGGATCGTCCGTGACGGCGATGTCGACGAGCTTTACTGGCGACCCGACTGCGAGCGCACGATGTGGCTGCTCGGCGAAGGCAACTGGATCGACGACGATGCGGCCGACACGTGGCTCGACGGCGGCGACGGCGCACCGCGTGGATGCCGACGTCCCGAGCAGGTGCGCATCGAGCCGCGCGCGGAGAGCCCGATCGTGGTACGCGCCGCGCGGTTCTCCGGGCGCATTACGCAGGCCGATCTTTACCACGAACAACGTGATCGGACGCGCACGTTCTATCACCGACCTTCCGCCGACGGGCTATCGACGGGCATGCGCGTCGTCCTTCGCCTGGTCATCCTGCTGCTTTCGGCCGCCGCGCCGATGGCTTCGCTCGCCGGTTGCGGCGCAGCGGCGGATGCCGGGCCGGAACCGCGCCGCCTCGACTACTGGCGCATCCCGCCGGAAGGCGCCTCGATTCCCGCGCCGCGCAGCGTCGCGATCGGGCCGGCGGACGAAGTCGTCGTGCTGGACAATGCCGGACGCCTGCTGATCTACGACGCCACGGGCGCGCATCAGCACACGTGGTGGATGCCGGACAACTCGGCCGGCAATCCCGAAGGCGCGTGCTGGCTGCGCGACGGCCGCATCGCCGTCGCGGATACGCATTACCACCAGGTCGTGTTCTTCGACGATACGGGCCGGGTCGCGACCACGCTCGGCGGTCCGGGTGAAGGCGAGCCCGGCACGTTCGGCTTTCCGGTGTCGATCGTCGAGGACGACGACGGCAACCTCTTCGTTGCGGAATACGGCGGCGGCGACCGCGTTCAGAAGTTCGACCGCGAGGGGCGCTTCCTGCTGGCCTTCGGCGGCGTCGGCACCGGGCCGGGGCACTTTCAGCGCGCGGGGGGGATGGTCTGGCGGGAGGGGCGCCTCTTCGTGGCCGACACGACCAACCATCGCGTGCAGATCTTCGACGGCAAGGGCGACTATCTCGGCATGCTCGGCGATGACGCGATCCGGTTCCGTTTCCCGTATGACGTCGATGTCGATTCGGACGGGCGGGCCTATGTCATCGAATGGGGCGCGGGACGGCTGGCCATCCTGGACGCCGACGGCGCGCTGCTCGGTCGATTCGGCAGCGCGGGCGCCGGTCGCGGACAGTTCCGCACGCCGTGGGGGGTGGCGGTCGACAGGCAGGGTCGCGTGCGCGTGGCCGACACCGAGAATCGGCGCGTCGTCTCGATGGTGTTCTGATATCACGCATCCATGGTTCTGCGGTTCTGCCGCCGCTTCGTCCCGGTGCACGTCCGCATGACGGCACGCTAGACCGGAACCGTCCATGACTCGAACGACCTCCACGACCTGGCCGACGGCGCCGCCGCGCAGTACATCGCCGTGGCGCCGAGCGTGGTCGTCGGTGTTTCCGCCACCGCGGCGGCCGCTGACGCGCTACAGCGCCCTGCCCATGGTGCTCTTCGTCGCCGTCTTCGGCCTCACCTGCCTGCTGCTGGACCGTCTGCACGTCGTCATGTTCGCCTCGCCTCGCGCGTTCTGGCTGCTGCTGCTCGTGCCCTGGTTCTGGTGGATGCACATGGGGGGCTACAGCGGCCTGGTCGGGTGGCGCAGCGTGATGGCGCTGCTCGTGCGCCTGGGCGTCGTCGGGGTCTTCATCATGCTGCTCGCGCAGCCGCGGGCCGTGCGCGAGCACGACGCGATGTCGGTGGTGTTCGCGCTCGACAGCTCGATGTCGGTGGGCAAGGCCACGACCGACGAGGCCCTGCAGTTCGTCACGAAGATCGCGGGCGGTAAGAAGGACGACGACCAGGTCGGCCTGGTGATGTTCGGACAGAACGCGGTGGTGGAGCTGCCGCCGTCGATCTCGGTGCCGCTGGACGAGGGGATCTCCCAGACCCTCCAGGTCGATCGCAACGGCACGAGCCTGGCCAAGGGGCTGTCCCTGGCCGCGGCGGTGCTGCCGGAGGACCACCAGAAGAGCATTGTCCTCGTCAGCGACGGCGTCGAGACCGACGGCGCCCTGGGCGACCTGCCGGCGCGGCTCAAGGCGCGCGGCATCAAGGTGCACGTGCTGCCGGTGAACTACGACCACGAGGACGAGGTGTGGATCGAGCGGCTCGAGCTGCCGCGCCACGTCAAGGCGGACGAGACTTACGAGGCGGTGGTGATCGTCTCGTCGCTGCGCGAAGGCAGCGGCGAGCTGGTCCTGTTCGAGAACGGCCGCGAGATCAAGCGCCTGAAGGACATGAAGTGGCGGGCCGGCAAGAACCGCGTGACCTTCAAGATCGAGATGCGGCGCTCCGGCTACTACGAGTACACGGCGTCGATCGTGCCGGGCCGCGACGAGAAGGGCGCGGTCCGCGACGGCATCAGCGACAACAACAAGGCGATCAGCTACCTGTACCTGCAGGGCAAGGGAAAGGTGCTGCTGGTCAAGGACACCGCCGGCGACCGGCGCGACTGGCAGAACCTGCGGCAGACGCTCGTACGGATCGGGCGCGAGGTGGAGGTGGCCGACCCGTTCGACGTGCCTTCCGATGCGCTGTCCCTGCTCCCGTACGATTGCATCCTGTTCGTCAACGTGCCCCGGGACAACTTCATCCCGCCGCAGTTCGAGGCGATCCGCAGCGCCGTGTTCAACCAGGGGTCTGGCTTCATGATGGTCGGGGGCGAGGGGAGCTTCGGCCCCGGCGGCTACCACCGCACGAAGGTCGAGGAAATCCTGCCCGTCAGCATGGACGTCACGCAGAAGAAGGTGCTGCCGAAGGGCGCGCTGGCGATCATCCTGCACACGTGCGAGTTCCCGGACGGCAACACGTGGGGCAAGAACATCACCAAGCAGGCGATGAAGGTGCTCGGGAAGGAGGACGAGGTCGGCGTCCTCGTGTTCGACTGGAACGGGGGCGAGCGGTGGCTGTTCGAGCTGACCCCCGCGCGCGAGTACCAGAAGCTCGCCACGAAGGTGAACCAGGCCCAGATCGGCGACATGCCCGACTTCGTCACGACGATGCGGCTCGGTCTGCAGGGGCTGAAGAACAGCGACGCCTCGGTCAAGCACATGATCATCATCTCGGACGGCGACCCGCAGCCGCCGTCGCCGGCGATGCTCAAGCAGTTTCGGGACGCGAGCATCACGATCTCGACGGTCACGATCTTTCCGCACGGCGGCGGTGGGGCGCCGCTCACCCAGGTCGCTCCGGCCATGGTCTCCATTGCGAAGGTGACCGGCGGAAACGCGTACTACCCGCAGGATCCCGCCCTGCTGCCGTCGATCTTCATCAAGGAGGCCAAGACGCTCAAGAAGAGCATGATTCAGAACAAGCGATTCGTCCCGGTGCGCCCGGAGAACAGCCTGCCGTCGGACGTGCTCAAGGAGATCAACGCCACGCCGGCGCTGCACGGCTACGTGATCACGACGCTCAAGCCCCGCGCCAACAACCTGCTCGCGGTGCCCGAGGCGGAGGAGGAGGATCCGCTGCTGTCGATCTGGCAGCACGGCGCGGGCCGCGCGGCGGCCTTCACGTCGGACTTCGCGCCGAACTGGGGACGCGAATGGCTCGAGTGGAGCCAGTACGAGCCGTTCGTCAAGCAGCTGGTGATCGACATCTCCCGCGTGTCGAAGCAGGGTTTCCTGCGCGTCTCGAGCCACGCGGCTTCCGGCAAGGGCACGGTGCTCGTCGAGGACTACGCGCCGGAGACGTCCTTTCTCGACGTGACCGCGAAGGTCGACGGGCCGCGCCGGTTCAGCGAGCAGGTCCGGCTCAAGCAGGTGGGGCCGCGGCGCTACGAGGGCACCTTCCCGCTCAACGGCCAGGGGCGATACCAGATCTCGGTCGCGGGCGTGGGCGGGGGGCGCGATGAGCAGGTGCACAGCGGCTTCGTCGTGCCCTATTCGCAGGAGTACCTGCGCTTCCGGTCGAACCCGATCGTGCTCGAGCAGATCACGAAGCAGACCGGGGGCAAGGTGCTCGACATGAGCGCGAAGGTCGAGGAGATCTTCGTGGAGGACCGCGAGACGACGCGCAGCGACCGGCCGATCGCGGACTGGTTTCTCCTGGCCCTGGCGTGCCTGGTGCCGCTCGACGTCGGGGTGCGCCGCGTGCAGGTCGACTTCGCGACCGTGCGCGGCTGGCTGGGCATCGGGCGCACGCACCGGCCGTCGGACGAGACGTTCTCGCAGTTGCTGCGGGCCAAGCGGTCGGTCGACAAGTCGCTCGGGCGCGACGCCGCGCGGCCGGTTGAGGGGCAGGGCGACGTGATCGCGTCGACGACCGACGCGGAGAAGGCCGAGCCGAAGGCGAAGAAGCCGGAGCCCGCGGCGCCGTCCGCGCCGGCCGAGAGCACCACCGCGCGGCTGCTGGCCGCCCGGCGCCAGGCCCAGAAGCAGCATGATGACGACGACGCATAGCGGGATGGAATCGCCACGATGAGCCAGGAAGAGCCTGCGACGGAAATCTTCGACGAACCGGTCGCCTGAAACCGAGCGTGCCGCCATGAAACGTCCCGACCTGCCATTTCTCGTCCGTACGTCGTCGCGACCGTCTCTGTTTTTTCGTGGCTTTTCGCGACTTTTCGTGGCTATTCGTCCAACTCGCAATGACTCGATCGGGACCGGCCCACGACGACCTGCAAGCAAGGAACCGTCATGAGTGAAAACGCAGCCCTTCAGTCGGAAGCGGATCGCTTCCGGGCCGACCTGGCAAAGATCAACGACGAGGTGGCGCGGGTCATCGTCGGACAGCAGCGCGTCGTCGAGGCGACGCTGACGGCGCTGTTCTGCGGCGGCAACGTGCTGCTGGAGGGCGTGCCGGGCCTGGGCAAGACGGAGCTGGTCAAGGTGCTGGCGGGCTCGCTCGAGCTCGAATTCCGCCGCATCCAGTTCACGCCCGACCTCATGCCCGCGGACATCGTCGGCACGAACATCATGACCAGCGACGAAACGGGCGGGTACCGGTTCGAGTTCCGGCGCGGCCCGATCTTCACGCAGCTGCTGCTTGCCGACGAGATCAACCGCGCGACGCCGAAGACGCAGTCGGCGCTGCTCGAGTCGATGCAGGAGCGCACGGTCACGACCGGCGGCCAGACGTACCGGCTGGAGCCTCCGTTCTTCGTCCTTGCCACGCAGAACCCGATCGAGCAGGAGGGCACCTACCCGCTGCCCGAGGCGCAGCTCGACCGGTTCATGTTCAAGGTCAACGTGCCGTACCTCGATCGCGACGAATTGAACGAGGTCGTCAGCCGGACGATCCTCAAGCGGCCGGTCGAGGTGGACAAGGTGATGGACGGGCCGCGCATCGTCGAGCTGGGCGACGTCCTGCAGAAGGTCGTGGTCGCCGATCCCATGCGCGACTACGCGGTGCGCCTGACCCTGTCGACGCATCCCGATTCGCCGTTCGCGTCCGAGACCGTGCGCAAGTTCGTGCGGTGGGGCGGGTCGCCCCGCGCCCCGCAGTCGCTGATCCGTGCGGCGCGGGTGCGGGCGCTGTCGGAAGGGCGGGCCCACGTCGCCTTCGAGGACATCCGTCACTTCGCGGTCGAAGTGCTGCAGCACCGCGTGCTGCTCAACTACGACGGGCAGGCCGAGAACCTCGACGTGGCGGAGCTGATCGTGGAGCTGATAAACCACGTGAAAGAGGACGGC
Organism: Phycisphaeraceae bacterium; assembly: GCA_002686995.1. Lineage (GTDB taxonomy): Bacteria > Planctomycetota > Phycisphaerae > Phycisphaerales > Phycisphaeraceae > NYZC01. Next base: position 22,965 of record NYZC01000220.1, read on the forward strand.
TGATGGAAGTTGCCGAATCCTCCGAGGCGCAGGTGACGAGCCTGCTGAGCAATCGCGTGCTCGGCCGGGTCGAGCGCATGCGCATCAATTCCACGCGCCGGCTCACCAACCGCAGCCGCGGCGAGCACCTGTCGGGCAAGGGCGGCAGCAGCATCGAGTTCGCCGACTACCGCGACTACGCCGAGGGCGACGACATCCGCTACGTCGACTGGAACATCTTCTCCCGGCTGCGGCGTCCGTACGTCAAGCTGTTCCACCAGGAGGAGGAGATGCACGTCGTGCTCGTCATCGACGCGTCCTCCTCGATGCTGTTCGAGGAGAAGATACGGATGGCCCAGCGGATCGCCGCGGCGTTCGGCGTGATGGCGATGTTCAATGTCGAGCGCGTCAGCGCCTACGTGATCAACCGCCTCGAGGACCAGGCGCCGCCGGTGCTGGCGCCGTGCACGGGGCGCCTGAGCCTGCCGCGCCTGTTCGACTTCCTGGAGCGGATCGAGGGCGGCGGCGACGTGCCGCTGGAGGAAGGCATCGAGGGCGTGCTCCACCAGCACCGCGGCCGGGGCATTGCGCTCGTGCTGAGCGATTTCCTGACCTACGGCGACCTGCGCCGCGCGTTCAATCGCCTGCACGCCGTCGGCCTGGAGCTGTTCGCGGTGCAAATCCTCGGGCCGACCGAGATCGATCCCGAGGTCACCGGCGACCTGCGGTTCGTCGACTGCGAGACGGCGAACACGCTCGACGTGTCGTCAGCCGGCAACCTGCTCGACCTGTACCAGCAGTACCGCCTCGACTACCAGCGCCGCCTGGAGACGATGTGCCGCCAGCGTCACGGCCGCATGCTCTCGATCAGCGCCGCCGATCCGATCGAGTCGGTGCTGCTCGACCTGATGCGCCGCCGCGGCTGGATCACGGATTAGATTCTTCCGGTGTCACTTCTCGTCACCGTGACGAGAAGTTGAAGAACCACGGATGAACACGGATGAA
>NYZC01000221.1 GCA_002686995.1 Phycisphaeraceae bacterium
CGAGCCGAGGTACGCCCCGACGAAGTTGAAGTCGTCCGGGCCGAGATAGTCGAGGATGAACATCGTGTTGCGGTTCGTGCCCGGCCCGCCGATCCGGCCGCGCGTCACGCCGCTCATCTCGAACACGCCGGGCACCGCGCCGGACAGGCTGACGAGCGAGATCGCGTTGCCGCCCGCCGGATCGACCTGCAGCCGGTCCGACGAATTGACGGACCACGTTCCCGACACGGGCTCGATGAACGGGGCCGCGCCGTCGGCGAAGTCGTCAGAGAAGGGCAGGACGGTCACGCCGACCAGCAGCACGTCGTCGAAGGCCGCCGCCGCCTGGTTGCCGCCCAGTCCGACCGCGCCGTCAGTCAGCGAAGCGCCGTAGTCATGGATCAGCAGCGTCTGGCCGCCGACGGACATGTAGACCGCTGTCCCGTCGAGCCGCAGCTCGACCTGGTAGTCCTGGTTGACACCGATGGCGGCGCCGACCTGCTGGTCGACCAGGAACGCGCTGCCGTCATAGCGGCCGATCCGGTAGTCGCCGGTGCCGAAGAACGCGCCGGCGTACTTGAAGTCGTTCGGCCCGTGGTAGTCGAAGATGAGCATCGCGTTGCGCGACGCGCCGCTGTTGAGACCGCGAAGCGTGCCGCCGAACCGCACGTCTCCGGGCAGCGATCCCGACAGGTTCAGCAGCGACACCGAATGGCCGGCCCCGGCCGCGGTCTCGTAACGATCGGATCCGCTGACCTGCCACGTGCCGAGCGTATCGTCGAACGAATGCGTCGCGCCGCCGAAATCCTCGAAATAGGACAGCGTCGCCGGATCGGGATCCGGATCCGGCACCACCGGGATCACCATCTCGTGCACGAATTTGCCGGAGAACAGGTAGAGTCGATCGCCCTCGCGGAAGGCGCTGATCGCACCGTCGTGCGCCGGCCAGGTCGCGTAGCCGCGCGGATCGCGGGTGACGCTCTTGAAGTCGGTCGTCCGACCGAAGATGACCTGGTTGCCGCCGTCGAAGAAGTGGCTTTCCTGCCAGGCGAGCAGGTACTCGTCCTGGCCGCCGGCGTTCTTTCCGAGATAACCGATGAACGACGGCCGGTACACGCCGGGGCGCCCGCCGCCCCCGTCGCCCTGGTGGATGATCGGGTTCTCGGCGAAGTAGTTCCAGTTGCGGCCGTCCGTCGACGTCGCGAAGCCCAGCTCCGGCGGGTCACCGGCGGTCGTCGACTTGCCGCGCAGGAACGCCAGCCACCGGCCGTCGGGCAGCCGGTGCACCGTGTTGTACGAGGAGGCTTCGCTGATCCAGTGATCGGAAGTCGTGGGCAGCACCGGCCGATACCCCGGCGTCGTGCCTCCCGACGGATCCATCCAGATGGTCCAGTTGTGCGACGCCAGGTCGGGCGTCGTCGCCATCGCGGTGAGCTGGAAGCCCGGCACCACGTTGCGGATGTGGTTGAAGTAGTGGAAGTAGACGAACCAGAGCTGCTCCTGCTCGCTCCAGACGACCCAGGGGCTCGACGTGTGGTCGGGGTCGTCGATGTTCGTGCTGTCCTGGTGGAAGGCCGGGACGACGAGGTTGTCCGACCGCCCCGGTACGTTGACGTTCTTCGAGTACGGACCGGTGATCGAGTCCGCCACCGCGACGCCGATCCCGGATCGGGGGTCGTGGTGCGCGTAGAACATGTAGTACTTGCCGTCGGGATTCGGGCCCTTGTCGTTCTTCACCACCGCCGGAAAGCCGACGGTGTCGCCCCCGCCGGCCGGCCAGCTCGGGTTCTTCCAGGTCGGGTGCTCCCAGTCCTCGGTCTGCCAGAGGATCTGCGTCGTGTTGACGACGTCGAGCGGCAGGTCGCCGTCGAGGTCGGTCAGGTCGACGACCTGGAGGTTGGGGTCAAGCTGAACCGCCGACGACTGGAATTCCGCGGCGATCGCCGCCGCGTCGAGTGCCGCGCCCGGCGCCTCGGACGAGAGAAGGATGCGCGGCTCGAGCGACTCGAACGCGACGCACGGTTCTTCGCGCCTCACTCCGCGCCGGATTCGCCTCGTCCAGTTGAGCCAGGAGAACTGAATCACGTAAGAAGGTTATTCACGGATTCGGTGCAAGACAAAGAGAATGAGGGGACTGGTGCCCGAAATCCGACCGGAACCTGACTGGAACCTGACTGGAACCTGACTGGAACCTGACTGGAACCCGACCGGAACCCGGAATCCGGTTCCAGAATCACGCCGGGTAATCCGGCTTCTGCTGCCACTCGGTCTCGGTCGTGCCCGGGATGCCGTGGTACTCGCGCGGGAACTCGTAGTCCTTGCGCAGCGGGTAGCCGACCCAGTCCTCCGGCAGCAGGATGCGGCGCAGATCGGTGTGGCCGTCGAAGACGATGCCCATCATGTCGAACGCCTCGCGCTCGTGCCAGTCCGCCGCCGGCCAGATGTCCATCACGCTCGGGATATGCGGATCGGTCCGGTCCGTGTAGACCTTGATCGCGAACCAGTGATCATGCACCGTCGAGTAAAGATCGTAGACCGCGCAGAGCTGGTCGTCGGCGACGTAGTCCACCGCGGTGACGCAGGCCAGGAAGTCGAACTTCAGGTCGCCGTCGTCAATGAGAAACCCGGCCAGCGCACGCCAGACGTCGGCGTTGACGTGAACCCGCGGGTGCTTGTCGTCAGGCAGCGAGGCGATGATCGCGTCGCCGAACTTCGAACCGATCCGCTCGGCAATCTGTTCAGCAGTCATGGGCAGAGTCTGAAGGCCGCGCCGACGAGTGTCAAATCCAGGAGGCATCCAACGCCCAGCCGGGCCGTGTCGGCGGATGCGCTATCGCTCCGACCGGATCAGTAATCCGTTGGCTCGATCTCGACCACCGTCGGCTCCTTCTCCGGGCTCAGCGCGATCGTCGGGCCGGGGACGATGCCGTAGCCGCGCAGGCGCTCGGCGGCACGACGGTCAGCGGGATCGGTGAGGTAGGCGCGGCGCAGGGCCTCGATCGCGCGGCCCCGGTCGTTGATGGACTCGTACAGATCGGCCATCTCGAGATACGGCACGGGGTCGCCCGGCGCGAAACGCGCCGCCTTGCGAAACGCGAGATTGGCGCCGTCCACGTCGTGGATGCGCGCCAGGTACCGCCCCTGACGGAGGTAGTCGTAGCTGGTGCCGTACCGCACGCACGCGTCGCGGAGCACCTCGGCCAGGCGCTCGGCCCGCTGCTGGCGGGCCAGCGACTCCGCCAGGCCGTCGATGATCGCGGGCACGTAGTTCGGATCGCTGCACACTGAGAGCGCCCGCTCGAACGACTGCTCGGCCTCGGTGGCACGGTCCTGCTCGAGGTGGATCAGGCCGAGGTGAAAATGGGCCCGCCAGTCGGTCGGATTCCGGGCCACGGCGCGTCCGAACCGGTCTTCGGCGGTCTGCAGGTCCTTCGCCCGCACCGCATCGTGACCCTGCCGCCGCCACAGCGCATTGGAAAACTGGCAGCCGGCGAGGCAGACGAACATCACGCAGATCAGCAACGAAGCGCCTCGGGCTCGCATGGTCATGTCCTCTCGACTGAACATCGCCCCATCGATTCACAGAGAATAAAGGCAGGATGTCCGATCTGCAACAGAATCCCGCCGAACCCGGTCGACGCACCGTGCTGCTCCGCCACGTGACGAAGGGGGGCCATCACTTCGACTGGATGCTCGAGCCGCCGGGCCCCGACGCGGCGCCGGAGCGTCTCTGGACCGCGCGCGTCCGGCTGCCCTCCTGGTGCTGGCGCCGGGCCGTGACGCTGGATCTGCAGGCCATCGGCGCCCATCGACGTGCCTATCTCGATTACGAGGGGCCCGTAAGCGGCGATCGGGGCGATGTCCGGCGCGTCGACGAGGGCCGGTTCGACCCCGCCGTGTGGAGCGACGACCTGCTGGTCCTGAAAGTCCAGATGGGGCATTACCGCGGCGGTCTGCGCGTGCAGCGCGTGGCGGGCGACCACTGGCAGGCGGTGGTCGAGGGCTGAACGGCCCGGTACAATTTGGAGCGTCATCTGTCATCGGAAGTTCGTTTCATTTCAAACTGCGGAGATCCCGTCATGGCGGAACAGAAACCCGGCGCCGGCAACGATGACGAGCTGCTCGCCAACGCGATTCCCATCGACGACCTGAGCGACGACGTCCTCGAGGCCGAAGAGGTCGACGAGCAGGATGTCGACGCGATCGAGATGGAAGATGATGACGGCGAGGAGATCGACCTGAGCGCGCCGGTCACGGGCGGCAAGGAGATCCGCAAGTTCGATCATCACCGCGAGCACACGGAGAACTGGAAGCGTCCGACCAACAAGGACGGCACCGGAGCGACGCACGTGCGCACGTTCGTGAGCAAGCTTCGCCTCGACGCCATCGAGCACCTCGAGGAGCAGGTCAACGAGTGGCTCGACAACCATCCCGACTACGAGGTGAAGCACGTCACCTCGTCGGTCGGCGTCCTGACCGGCAAGCTCCAGGAAGAGGCGATGTTCCTGACGGTGTGGGTGTAGGACCGGAGGCGTCCGAATCGTGAACGGGAACCGGCTGCCGCGCGGCAGGGCTCACCACCCGCCTCACCTGCACCACGTCGTCTCCGAAATAAGAATCGACAAATAACAATTCCCCCACCCTGCGCGCAATCGCATTGCCACCAACCCATCCGCCCATCCGCCCAATCACCCAATCACCCAATCACCCAATCACCCAATCACCCAATCACCCAATCACCCAATCACCCATCCCCCCCTCTCCCGCCCGCCCCGCCCGTCAGTACACCGGCGTCTTCTTCCACTCCTCCGGCATCTCGATCTCGCGAAACAGCCCGACCACCTCGGGCGCGTCATGCGGTGACATCTCGAAGAACACGACCGCGCCGATCTCGTGACGGTGACGGTGCAGCCCGGGCCCGCAAGCAGCCGGCGGCTCCTTCGCCCGGTCGAGCCGGTCGGCGAACACGAGCACCGGTTCGCCGCGCACGCGGGCGTGGAGAATGATGGTCGACGACGACAGGTTGCGCCCGTAAGAAAGGCCGAGAAGCTCCACCTTCGACCCTTCGGGGACATGGGCCAGCATGCCCTGCCCCACCCGGTAGAAATAGGTGGCGGCGAACTGCTGATCGGTCTCGCACACCCAGTCCGGCGCGAAGCCCTGGCTCAGGCGCAACTGGTATTCCGCAGTCATCGATCGCGCCTGGCGCAGCGGCCGCCGTGACGGCCTGTCATCTCGGAGCGCGAACCAGAGCGTGACCATCAGCGCGATCACCGCTGCGACCGCCAGCACGGCCTGGGCCACCTTCAGCCAGCTCCGACGATCGGCGCCGCGGCGCTCTGCGTCCTCCAGCAGCCTCGCGGGATCGGCCGTCGACGTGCTGAACAGGTGCCGCAGCGTCTCGTCAATCCGGCGCTGTCGCTCCACGACGGCGCGCAGCGCGCGATCGTCCGCCATGCGGCGCTCGAAATCCCGGCGCGCGGCATCGTCCAGCTCGCTCGCGAGGTAGGCGTCGATCAGCGCTTCGTCGGGATGGATCGATTCCTGGCTCATCAGTCTGAAATCAGACGTTCTCCTTCACGGGCTCCGCCGGCGTGAGGTAACGTCGCAGCGCGTGCCGCGACCGGTGCACGTGGCTCATCGCGGTGCCCCGCGGAATGTCCAGGACCTGCGCGATCCGGGCGTAATCGAGCGACTCGATCGTTCTCAGCAACAGGCAGGCGCGCGCGATCGGGCTGATCTGCTCGAGCGCCTGGAGCACCTCGTCGTCGAAGGCCGACTGGTCGCCGGGAAGCTGCCCATCCGCGGTCAGCTCGAGCGTTCCGCCGTCCTGCTGCGACGCCGAACCGCGATCGATCACGACCGGATCGTACGCCCGAGTCCGGCGGCGTGACTCCTTCCTTGCATGGTTGAGCGCGACGAACCTGACGATCTGGGCCATCCATGCGACGAAGCTCGAATCGGGGCGATACTGGTCCCGCTTCTCGAGCGCGATCAGCGCCGCCTCCTGAACCACGTCCTCCGCGTAGGTCCGATCCCCCACGATGCCCGCCGCGATCAGCCAGAGCGTCCGATACGATGACGTAAGCCGACTGCTGAAGTCATCGGCGGTCATTCCGCTTGACGTTCTCGTGTTCTCACTCGTCAAGTTTGCGGCGGTCTACACCATGTATCCGGCAACGAAACGAACATTGCTGCCGCTTATGAATGTCGGCACGGGGGCCTGCGATTGCATGCCTCGCCCGGCATTCGACCGTCCCGCGACGACACTTCAGACCGTGGCGGGGGCGGGCGCGGGCAGATCGTGCACCCGGGCGCTGCGCCGTGACCCGGCCGGCAGGCCGATGGTCTGCGCGCTGATCTTGTCCTGCAGTCGCATGAACCCTTCCATCAGTGCCTCCGGACGCGGCGGGCATCCGGGCACGTAGACGTCGACGGGCACCACGAGATCGACGCCCTTCACGACGTGGTATCCATGCTTGAAGTAGGGGCCGCCCCCGACGGTGCAGGCGCCCATCGCGATGACGTACTTCGGATCGGGCATCTGGTTGTAGAGACGTCGCACGCGGCTCGCCATCTTGTAGGTAACGGTGCCGGCGACGATCATCAGGTCCGCCTGGCGGGGCGTCGCGCGGAATGCGCCGGCCCCGAACCGGTCGACGTCGAACCGCGAGGCACCGTACGCCATCATCTCGATGGCGCAGCACGCCAGGCCGAAGGTCATCGGCCAGATGCTGCTCTTGCGGGCCCAGTTGATCGCCCAGTCGACGCTGGTGATGATCAGGCCTTCCTCGAATCGGTTTTCGATCCAGCTCATGGCGCTCCTCTGGACATCTTCATCGACCGTTCCCGACGAGGCGCCCCATTCTAGGCGGCGGGGGCGAATCCGCAACGGGTCCGCCGACCGAAAGGAAGGCTGGCTGGGTTCGCGCGCAGCGAGCCCCCAGTACATGGAGGCGACAACGATGCCGAATCGGAAACTGTCATGCGGCACCGTGGATCAAGGACTCGGTGTTTTCGAGGATGACGCCTCGGTCCGCCTGGGGGCTCGCCCCGCTCGACCCCAGCCACCCGATCACACCGCCCGGTTCGGCAGCAAGGCATGCGTGCTCAGCGCCTTGCTCCTCGCGCTCCTCGCGCTGCTCGCGACGCAACCGGTGATCGCGGATGACACCGACCCCGAGAGCGCCAAGCAGGACGCGGAAGAGAAATGGACACCCCCCGAACCGCCGGGGGCGCTCGAGCGGCGCGACGAGCGCGAGCGGATGGTCCGCAACCAGATTGCCGAGCCCCTGCTCGACCGCATCCCGGTCACCGATCGCGCGGTGCTCACCGCCATGCGCGCCGTACCGCGCCACGCGTTCGTGCCCTCGAACCTGAGTCGTCACGCCTACCGGGACCAGCCGCTGCCGATCGGGCACGCCCAGACGATCTCGCAACCGTACATCGTGGCGGCGATGACCGAGCGTCTCGGCCTGAAGCCTTCCATGAAGGTGCTCGAGATCGGCACCGGCAGCGGGTACCAGGCCGCCGTGCTCGCGCACCTGACCCCGCACGTGTACTCGATCGAGATCATCGAGCCGCTGGCCGGGCGCGCCGCGAAGACGTTCAGGAAGCAGCGATACGACCGGATCCGGACGCGCACGGCCGACGGATATTTCGGCTGGGAGGAGCACGCGCCGTTCGACGCGATCATCGTCACCTGCGCGGCCGGCCACCTGCCGCCACCGCTCTGGCAGCAGCTCAAGCCGGAGGGGCGCATCGTCATTCCCATCGGCGGCCCCTACGACACGCAGCGGCTGGTCGTGGTGACGAAGACCAGGGACGGCAAGCGCAGGTCGAAGAGCATCATGGCGGTGCGTTTCGTGCCCATGACCGGACGGGCGGCGGGGAAGGGGAAGGGGAAGGGGAAGGGGAGTGGGTGAATGGGTGAGTGAGTGCGTGGGTGAATGAGGGGATGGGGGGATGGGGGGATGGGTTGTTGGTGATCGATCATTGGTGGTTTGTTGTTTCGGAAGTAGGGTGACGGAGCCCTGATGCCACTTTCACAGACGCGACTCGTCATCGCCGTCGCGCTCGTTTCCGCGGCCGTGCTCGGGCACGAGATCGGGCTCATGCGGCTTCTGCTCGTCGCGAGCTGGCATCACTTCGCGTTCCTGGTCATCAGCGTCGCGCTGCTGGGGTTCGGCGCGGGCGGGACGTTTCTGAGCCTGTTCCATCGGCGCGCGACTTCGAGTTCGCGCGCCGCGCTGACCTCGCTCGCGCTGCTGACCGCCCTGCTGATCCCTCTGACGACTGCGATGGCCGGACGCATTCCGATCGAGTCGCGGATGCTCCCCGCCCTGCTGTCGCGGCAGATCGCGAGCTGGGTGCTGCTCTGGCTGCTGCTCTTGCTGCCGTTCGTCACGGGCGCCGCAGTCATCGCGCTGGCCATGATGTCGTCGCCGGAACGCCTCGGCGGCGTCTACGCCGCGAACCTGCTCGGCAGCGCGGCGGGCGCGCTGGGCGCCCCGGCCCTCATGTCGATCATCGTCCCGGAGTGGCTCCCCGCCTCGATGGCCATCCCCGCCCTGGTCGCCGCGTTGACGGTGGCGCCCGTTCAGCCGCGGTGGATCGCGACGTGCGCCATCGGCACGGCAGTCGCCATCGCGTGGCTCGCGATCGCGCCCCCGCGCATCCAGAGCGATCCCTACAAGTATGCCGGACACGTCGAACGACTGGTCGAGCAGGGTCAGGCCCGGCGGATCGATCGCGCGTTCGGTCCGCGCGCGATGGTGGAGCGATATCGAAGCGACCTCTTTCACGACGTGCCCTTTCTCGCGACGGCATCGTCGCCGCCACCGCCGATGGACGTCCTGGTCGTGGACGGCCACGCCGGCGGGTCGATCCTGCGCACGCCCGTCGCGATCGAGATGCTCGACCAGACGCTGATGGCGGCCGGGTACGACCTGGCGCCCGAGCAGCCGCGGGTGCTCCTGCTCGGCGCGACGGGCAATCTGGACGCGGCGCTCGCAGCCACGCGCGACGCGCGCCGGATCGACTTCGTCCAGCCCGACCTCAACGCGCTGCGGCTGATTGCGGTTGACCTTCCGTTCGACCGACTCCACGTTCACGTCGGCGACGCGCGGCATCACGTCGAGCGCACGACGCGCGAATACGACCTGATCCAGCTTGTGCGCCTGCAGTCGACGGCCGCCGGCAGCCTCGGCATGGCGGGCATGGGCGAGGACCACCTGGTCACCGTCGAAGGCATCGCCGCGACGCTGGGACGCCTCGCGCCGGGAGGCGTTGTCGTCGCATGTCGCGGCATCCAGAGCCCGCCGCGCGACAACCTGAAGCTCATCGCGACCTTTCATCGCGCCCTCCGCGCCGCGGGCCACACCCGCCCGGAGGAGCACCTCGTCGTCCTGCGCGACTTCCTGGCTGTGTGCATCGTGGCGCGCTCGACGCCCTGGACCGAAGCGGACGCGGACCCGATACGGAGCCTATGCGCCACGCGCAACCTGACGCCCTGCTGGTTCCCTTCGATTCGTCCCGACGAGCTGAACCGGCCGGACGAGCTGCCGGGCCCCGAGGAAACCGGCGGCGACTGGTACCACCACTTCGTGCTGCGCCTCGTCGAAGACGGCGGCGCCCGCTTCACGCGCGACTGGATCTTCGACATTCGACCTGCCACCGACGATCGGCCGTTCTTTCTGGATTTCTGCCGTCTTCGGTCGGTCGCCGTCCTGCGCGCGTCGTTCGGTCCCATGTGGATGACGCGCATCGAACTGGCGCTGCTGTTCGTCGTCGTCGCGACGGCGATCGTCGTCGTTCTGGGCGCCGCCCTGACCCTGCTCCCCTGGGCGATCGTGGGTCCCGTCCGTCACCATCCACGCCTGCTGCCGGCCGGCCTCTACTTCACGGCGATCGGGCTCGGCTACATGCTGCTCGAGATGTCGGTGCTCTCGCACATGACGTTCATGGTGGCCGATCCCGTGCGCAGCGCGGCGCTGACGATCACGCTCTTCCTCGTCTCGTCCGGGATCGGCAGCCTTCTGGTGCAGCGTTTCGGCGATCGGCTGACCGCCCGACTGCCGTTCGTGCTCGCCGCGGTCGCCGCCGCGACGGCCGCGCTCTGGTGGGTGTCGGTCGCCGGGGCCCCGATCGCGATCCGCTGGCCGACCGCCGCACGAGTGGCGGCGATCGCGCTGCTCATCGCGCCGGTCGGCGTCCTCATGGGCATGCCGATGCCGGCAGCCCTGCGGAGGCTGCCGCAGCCGCTGATCGCCTGGTCATGGTCGGTGAACGGCTTTGCGTCGGTCGCGGCCGTGCCGATCGCGAAGCTGACAGGCATGACGTGGGGGTACACGGTCGCGGCGACCGCAGCAGTGGTGCTGTACCTGGGCGCGGCGCTCTGCGCCGTCCGGATGCAGGATGCGGTGTCGCCCTGACGCAGGCGGGCGCTCACGGCTTCATGCCGCGCCGGATCGCCTTGCCCCCGAACCGCTCCTTGATCTCGTCCTTCGCCGCATCGAGACGGCCGCGCCGTTGTCGCTGCGCGCCGCCGAACAGCTCCATCTGATCGGGACCCGACGACAGGGACGCGGCGCTCGCCCCGATCAGTCGCACGGGGGAGAACGAAGCGGAAGCCCACTGATCGAACAGGCTCCGCGCCGCCTGCCACAGCTCGTCGCCGTCCTGCGTCGGGTGCTCGAGCGTCGCGGAGCGCGTAATCGTCTGGAACGCGCCGTAACGGATCTTCACCGTCAGGCCGCGCGCAAACAGGCCGTGGCGACGCAGGCGCCGCGCCACCTGCTCGACCTGCTCGAGCAGCACGAACCGGATGTACTCGGGATCGGCGATGTCCCGCTCGAACGTCTGCTCGTGTCCGACGCTGCGCGCGGCGCTGTCAGGTACGACGCGCCGGCGATCGCGTCCCGAAGCCAGCCGGTGATAGTGGTCGCCGTCACGTCCGAACTGCGCCCGAAGGTGCGCCGGTTCCAGCCGCCGAAGCTGACCGATCGTCCGGATGCCCATCGACTCGAACCGTGCCGCGGTGGCCGGCCCGACGCCCCAGATCTTCGTGACGGGCAACGGGTCGAGCACCTCATGAACGTGCTCGGCGCGGATGATCGTCAGCCCGTCGGGCTTCTCGAGATCGGACGCGAGCTTGGCCAGAAACTTGTTCGGTGCGATCCCCACCGACGCGGTGAGCCCGGTCGTCTCGACGATCCGGCGCTTGATCCGCTCGGCGGTGCCGCGCTCCGGTCCGAACAGGCGCCGGGATCCGGTCATGTCGAGGAAGGCCTCGTCGATGCTCAGGGGCTCGACCAGCGGCGTGAACTCGTCAAAGACGGCGAAGACCTGACGCGACGCCTCTCGGTAACGCGCGCCGCGCACGGGGACCACGATCGCGTCGGGGCAGCGCCGCTTCGCCACGACCATCGGCTGCGCGGAATGGCAGCCGAACCGCCGCGCCTCGTACGAGGCCGTCGACACGACACCGCGCGGTCGATCGGACCCGACCAGCACCGGCTTGCCGCGAAGCTCCGGCCGGTCAAGCTGCTCGATCGCCGCGAAGAAACCGTCCATGTCGACGTGGAAGATGCAGCGCTCCGGGTCGATCGGTTCCATGGTCACCCGTCGCTGAAGTCGCCAGACTTCAGAAAAGATCATTCAGACGCAGCGGACGCCCTTCTGCCTTCTGTCATCTGCTCACTGCCCATCCGGCGCCGTCTCCGCCAGCATGCGCTCCAGGTGCTCACCGATCGCCTGCATCAGCGGATCCGTCGTCTCCTGGCGGTCGCGCCGCGCCGAAACCTCGATCGCAGGGCCGACCTGCATCACCACCTTCATCGGCCCGTGGATTCTAGCGCGGTCGGTCAGGTCCTCCTCGAATCGCTCGACGGTCTCGACGATGCGCTCCGGCACCGGATTGGCGCGCACGTAGGCCGGCGGATAGTTCGAAAGCTGCTGCGCCAGGTAGCAGTCGGCAAGGTGCTTCCAGCGCTCGCGCCGCGCCGCCTCGTCAAGTGAATCGTCGATGATCTCGGGCACGATCGCCGTGCGCAGGCGCTTGACGCGATCGACGACGCTGCCGTCGCCGCGGCCCTCCACCCACTTTGCTTCGAGCGGCCCGAGAATCGCATCGATCAGGGTGGTCAGACGCTCGGGAACGCTCCCCGTCCGGACCGCGCCGACGAACTCGATCTCCTTCAGGCTCAGCAGGGCGTGCCCGAGCCTGGTGATGCGCTCGACGATCGGAAGCCCGCGCTGCGGCGTCCAGGTCAGTCGCGTCTCGATCTCGTCGAGCACGGCGTCGATGCTGTCCGAGGCGTCGCCCGCCAGGAGGTATCTCACCGCGACCGGATGCACGACGACCTTGCCGCCCTCCTCGGACTTCGCCCGCTTCCGCGCGGCCGTGCGCGCGATGAACGCGGTTCCGTCCATCAGGTTGTTCAGGCGGTCGTTGGTCCGGCTGATCACGCCCTCGGGAAAGATGACGAGCGGCCGCTCGGCGCGCTCCAGAATCTCGACGGCGGCGTTGACCGCGGCGCGGTCCATGCCCTCGCGGTACACGCTGAACGCGCCGGCCGCCCGCGCGAGCCATCGCACCCACCGTCCCTGCATGAACACGTGCCAGCTCGCCATGAGAAAAAGGTGCGTGCCGACGCTTCGCGCCAGCGCGGCGACGACCATCGGGTCGCACGGACGGCAGTGATTGGGCGTCAGCAGCACGCCGTGACCGGCGGCCAGCGACTCGTTGAGGTGATGCTCGTCGCGACACGAGACGTCCACGATGCCGAAGTTGCGCTCGAGGTACCGCGGGACGAAGTGCTTCAGGAGACTCGAGAAGAATCGGCCGCGATAGGGGGGCACGAACTCGTACGACTTGTCGATGATGATGTTCTGCATCGCGCCGGTGCCAGAAAATACCACGATCAGCAAGGAATCCGTACCCGCTCCCGTTCCCGTACCCGCCCTCCCCCGCCCCCATCCTAGAATCCAGCCGTCGGCGAGCCGATAATCACCTCGTGACCGAATTACCCCCCCCTGCGTCGCCCGATCCGGGCGACCACGTGATCCTTGCGACAGGCGTCGCTCTTCCGCGATCGGCGCTGCGCTATCGGTTCGACCGCAGCGGCGGGCCCGGCGGCCAGAACGTCAACAAGGTCAACACGAGGGCGACACTGTTCGTGAACTACGAGGATCTCGGGCGGGTGATGGGCCCGGCGGCGCTGGGGCGACTCGTGCGCGCGTCGGGGCACCTGGCGGCGACGGGGCACCTGGTCATCACGAGCAGCGACTCGCGTTCGCAGGTGGACAACAAGCGGAGCTGTCTGGAGAAGCTGCAGCGACTGGTCGAGACCGCACTCGTGCCGCCGAAGCCGCGCAAACGGACGCGACCCAGTCGCGGGTCGGTGGAGCGTCGGCTTCGTCAGAAATCCCGACGCGGCGACATCAAGAAGATGCGACGCCGCCCGCGCGGAGAAGAGTAGGCATTGAGATTAAGATATTAGTCGTTAAGCCAATGGTTATTCGTCAATTCGGACTCGCGCCTGCGGAGAGCTGATTGAACGCGCGGGCGAAGTCGGCCGACGTGATGCGGCCAGGAGCGCGGCGCCGGTAGCGATCCAGGTCGACGCGCCGGACCATGCGGAAGACGCGCCCGTTATCGGCCCGGAACGTGAACACGCGCAACGCGCCCCTTCTCACCGATCGGCCGATCTCGCCGGCGGACACGCCGAGCAGCATCGGCACGAGATCCAGCGGCACCACGGCGCCCAGCGCCGCGCACCACTGCTTCAGGGTCAGCTTCCGCGTAGCCATCAGGTCTATCGTCGGCACGATCCCCCGATCGGCTTGACCCGTGCCCGCGGCGATTTCACACTAGCGTCCGATGGAACCACTCATCATCACCGCCGTCGGACCCGACCGACCGGGCCTGGTCGACGAGCTCACGAAGCTGCTGCTCGACGCGGGCTCGAACGTCGCGGACTCGCGCATGGTCAACCTGCGGGGCCAGTTCGCCCTGCTCATGCTCGCCGAGGTGGAGGGCGGGCGCGGCGACGAGATCGGCCGACTGCTCGCCGACGCCGCCGATCGTCTCGGGCTCGCCATCCAGTGCGCCCCGCAGGCGGCGCCGTCCGCCGCGGCCGAAGGCGTGCCCATGCGCCTGCGCACCTACGCCATGGACCAGCCCGGCATCGTCCATCGCGTCACGCACGTCCTGCACGAGCATCGCGTCAACATCGAGCAGCTTCACACCCAGCTGGAAGCCGGCGCGCACAGCGGCACCCCGCTGTTCACGATGGAGTTGGCCATGACGGTCCCCGCGACCGTCCCGATCCGCGAGCTGCGCGCGACGCTGGACGAGCTTTGCGACGAGCTGAACTGCGACTTCGAACTGACGCGAGGGTGAGGGAATTCTCGATATCTGATTCGGACGCGCAGATCAGGAATCAGACATACACGTCCACGATCCCGAGCGTGCCCAGCAGCACGCTGATGATGCCGTTGATCGTGAAGAACGCCATGTGGATGTGATGCGTGCGGGAGCGCCAGACCAGCGCGTGCTCGATGACCAGCAGCACCGCGACCAGCGCGACGCCGACCGCGAACACCGGGCCGAGATCAGAGTTGATCCGGGCCATCACGACGAGGGCGACGACGCCGACCAGGTGCAGGCCGCGACTGCACCAGAGCGCCGGCTCCACCCCCAGCCGCGCGGGCATCGAGAACATGCCCTCCTTCCGGTCGACGCTGACGTCCTGCAGCGCGTAGATGACGTCGAATCCCGCCACCCAGCACATCACCATCAGCGCGAGCAGGTACGGCTCGGGACGACCGAGCCAGGCGGGCTCGATCGCCAGCGCGGCCGCGAGCGGGCTCAGCGCCAGCGCGCTGCCCAGGAACAGGTGGCAGAGCCAGGTGAAGCGCTTCGTGAAGCTGTAGGCGACCAGCCACGCAAGCACCACGGGTGACGCGAGCAATGGCCAGGGGTTGCCGTGAAACCACCAGAATCCCGCGGCGCCGAGCACGAAACCTGCGGCACAGACCATCGAAGCGCCGAGCACGTAGCGTCGGCTCAGCCGCCCCGCCGGAATCGCCCGGCCGGACGTCCGCGGGTTCGTCGCGTCGTGCGCGGCATCCGCCCAACGGTTCATCGTCATCGCTACCGTGCGGGCCAGCACCATGCACAGCACGATCAGCCCCACGGCGACGGCGTCCGGACGCCGCGCCCCCACGCTCGCAGCGGCCAGGAACGTCGCGAGCAGCGCGAACGGCAGCGCGAAGATCGAGTGACTGATCCTGATATCGCGAGCGAGATGCTGAAGATGCTGTGGGATCAAGACAAGGTCGAGCGCGCCGCCGGAAGATTCAGAATCTCAAACAGATTGGGCGTCACCGGTGCTCCGCGGGCCGGAATAGCCACGAAAAGCCACAAAAAGCGACGAAAAGAGGAAACATACGATCCCGACCTCGCGAACCGACAGTTGATCGCCGGATTCGTCGGCGGCACCCACGAATTCTTCGTTCCTTTTCGCGGCTTTTCGTGGCGATGAATCCGCGGCCGACCGGTGACACTCTTTTGAATTTCGCCCGCCCCCCTACATCTTCCTGTCCACGGCCTCGGCGATCCGTCGCATGGCGCTGATCGACTCGCCAAGCACCTTCGGCGTGATCGACTGGGCGCCGTCGGTCTTCGCGTGCTCGGGGTCGGGATGGACCTCGATGAGCAGACCGTCGCATCCCGCCGCGACCGAGGCGCGGCACATGGCGTCCACGAGTCGTGCGTGACCCGTGCCCTGCGACGGATCGATGACGACGGGGAGGTGGCTGCGGTGGTGAAGCTCCGGAATCGCCGACAGGCTGAGCGTGTTGCGCGTGTGATCCTCGAACGTGCGGATCCCGCGTTCGCAGAGAATCACGTTCGGGTTGCCGCCGGTGAGGATGTACTCGCTCGCCTGCAGGAACTCGTCGATCGTCATCCACATGCCGCGCTTGTACATGACGGGCTTGGGCTGCTTGCCCACGGCCTCGAGCAGCTTGTAGTTCTGGGCGTTGCGCGTGCCGACCTGCAGGCAGTCGGCGTACCGGCATACCAGGTCGACTTCGGCCGGCGTGAGCACCTCGGTCACGATTGGCAGCCCTGTCGCCTCCCGCGCCTCGGCCAGCATCTTCAGCCCGTCCTCACCCAGGCCCTGGAACGAGTAGGGGTTGGTGCGCGGCTTGAACGCACCGCCCCGCAGCGCGGTGGCCCCGGCCTCCCGGACTGCCTCGGCGGAGGCGAGGATCTGCTCCCGGCTCTCCACGCTGCACGGGCCCGCGATCGTCTGGATTGCCTTGCCGCCCAGCACGCAGTGGTCACCGATCGTCACCTGCGTCGGCTCGGGCTTGCTCTCGCGCGCCGCCATCTTGTAGGGCGCGAGAATCGGCACGAC
>NYZC01000222.1 GCA_002686995.1 Phycisphaeraceae bacterium
AGTGCGCCGGTCAGGCACGCCGCGATCAGCACGGTCATGCGCAGCCCGCGCCAGGTCACCGTCGAGGCGACGCCGGCCGATCGCGCGACGTGGAAGGAGACCGCGCGCGGGGCGCCGGCGACGACGAAGGTCTCCAGCGCGGTCATGGTCCAGACCACCAGGCCGAACTCGCCGAACGCCTCGCGCCCGAGCAGGCGCGCGGCGGTGACGAAGATGACGTAGCTGGACAGCGCGTGCCACGCCTGGGCCACGGTCAGCAGGAATGCGCCTTGTCGGGCGGATTGGGCCATCGCCGGTTCTCGGACCCTTTCATGTGCCGCGAGCCGCGCCCCTCGGGTTCACGACGGTCGCGCTGACGTTCTCGGACTCGGTCTAAGCAGCAATGCTCGAATCGCCGATGGCTGGAAAGCCCGGGCTATCGCCGACAGGCGCGCAGGCACTGGCTTCGAGCTTTACGTCGGTCATCGGAATCCTCATGATAAACCCTTCAATGGTGGCCCCGTCTCGAGAACCCGCCACGACCGTGGACCACGACGCGGAATCACAGGCGTCGATGTCGCTCTGCGCTGATCTTCACGATCTTGTCGGCGAGGTGCTTTCGCAGATCCCGCGCCTCCTGATGCTGCAGGATCGTGATCCGGACTCGGCGATGCGGGGATGCATGCACCCGGCGTACTGGCGCGACAAGAGCTCGGACGTTGCGGACCTGCGCCGGCAGGAGGCGGCGCTGGCCTTCGCGCTCGCCTGGAGGCATCCTTACCCCGGCAATCGCTGGCAGGGTGACCGGCAGGTGCTGCACGCCTCGCTGCGCGCGCTGGGCTTCTGGTATCGCAACCAGAATGCGGACGGCACGTTCGACGAGTGGTACAAGGGCGAGCACGGCTACGCGGTGACGTCGTTCTCGAGCTACGCCGTCGCGCTGACCCTGCATACGCTCGGCGACGCCGTGCCGGCCGACCTGAAGGAGCACGTCGTCGCCGCGCTTCGCAAATGCGGTGACTGGCTGTTGACCCACCACGACTGGTTCAAGACGAATCACGAGGGGGTCGGCGTCGCGGCGCTGGGCGCGATCGGCTGGCTGCTCGGCGAGGACCGGTACCGCCAGGCCGCGTCGGTCCAGGCCGCGGAGATCGGTCGCCGGATGCACGAGGAAGGATGGTCGCGCGAGATCTCCGGCGTCGACATCGGTTACACGTTCCTGATTGCCGAATACGTGGGGATGCACGCGGTGCTCAACGGCGACCGCGAACTGCTCGCCGATATCGCGAAGGCGTACCGTTTCGCCGCCGACTTCCTGCACCCGGACCTGACGAGTGGCGCGGAGTACGGCATCTGCGGCAATCCTTATTTCTCGCGCGTCGCGACCGTCATCCTGGCGCCCCACGAGCCGGCGGCCGCGGCGGTGCTGCGCTGGATGGATCAGCCCGCCACGGGACCGCGCGACACGTCGTCGACGCTGAAGGACGACCTGCGGCTCGCGCGGTACGCGTACCAGCCGTTGCTCGCCGCCGCGATCACGGCGGGGATCCTGCGGCGCGCGGATGTCGACGCGCCTGAGGCTGCAGAGCCGGTCAAGCTGATGTTCCAGGCGACCGACGACGAGCGATGGCGTCCGGCGGCGAAGCTGCTGGCCGTCGGTCGCCCCGGCTACGCGGCCTGGGCGGCTGCATGCCACGCGGGACTCGTGCGGGTCGCGTTCCGGGACGGACCGCGATTCGGCGCTGTCGGCGTCGATCGGGGATACGCGTACGACACGGACGGCAGGGTGTATCGCAACGCTCGATACAGCCTGGACGTCGAGGCCGAATACCAGCCGGGCAAGATCACCGTCACCGCGCCGCTGATTCCCTGCAAGTTCGTGATGCCGCCGTACTGGGCGCGCGTCGGACTGCGCGTCGCGACCTCGCTGCCGTACGGTCCGCGCTGGTCAAGGTGGCTCATCGACAAGTACCGCGCCCGCAAGGGCACGGCGCTGAACCAGTCGGCCGCCGGCGTCTCGGGCGGAGAGAGCCCCTACCTGCTCGCCCGCAGCGTCGTGTTTCACGACGACCACGTCGAGATCGTCGACTCGATCACGGCACGGAACGGTTCCATCGATCCCGCGAAGCTGCACCTTGTTCTGGACGGACCCGTCCGGACCGACGGCGGCGCCGCGCCGAACGTCGATCGACGCATCCCCGTCGCCGATCTGAACGTCCGAACCGACGGCTCGACCCTCACGATCCACAAGCACATCCGACTCGCCGCCGACCACATCGAAGTGTCGATCGTCAAGTAGAAGTCAAGAGGCATCACATGGGGCGCGTCCGGCCCGCCGGTGAAGCCGGCGCCCACTCGACGCCTGACACCTTCGACGCAGGGGCCTCCCTGACGCGCGCCTGCGACCTTCTGACTTTTCGACCTTCGACCTTCGACCTTCGACCTTCGACCTTCGACCTTCGACCTTCGACCTTCGACCTTCGACGTTCGACATTCGACGTTCGACTTTCGACATTCGACGTTCGACTTTCGACCCTTCGAGACTTCACGACCCCCGCGGCAGGACCTGCATCTGTTCGAGAATATCGATCAGCGCGGACGTGAACGCCGGGGCGTCGCGCTCGTCGACGTGCGAGGCGTCCCAAAGGACGTACTTCGACAGGGATGGATGATCGGTGAAGTGAATCGTCGGGGCGCCGACGCGTGCCTCCAACGTCTGCCAGGCCGCGTGCTTGTCGGTGAGCTTCCACGGTTGTCGTGATGTCGGCATGCATACGAACACGACCTCGCCGCCGCGCTGCCGGATCCGGCTCACCATCTTCGCGATGCCGTCGACGGCTTCGCTCCAGGATTCGAGTGTGGGAGAATCGCCCTGGTTTCGATCCGCGTTCCACTGCCGAAGCCATTGCGATCGATCGAGGATGCTGCTGAAGTCAGCCCGTTGGAAGTCACCAGACCACCATCGCGACGGGTGGACCCGGACGTGGAACGGGCGCTCCCATTTCGCGTCGAACACGCCCTCGGCGAACTTCGTGATGCTTGTCCTTGGCGAGACGGTGACGAGGCACTGCTGCACCAGCGTGCGCAGCCGCCGCTCGACGTCTTTCCCCGGCTTGTATTTCCTCCAATAGAAATCCACGTGCCCCTGCTGCTCGTCCCAGGTGGTCGCGTCGATGCCGGCGTAGGTGATGTCGCAGATCGCGACCCCGTGAAAGTCCGGGTCGCGGGCCAGGTCGCGGAGGGCCGCGACCGGATTCGTTCCCTCGATGGCGACGTTCCCCACGACGACTTTCGGGTGCCGCTTCTCGATGACGTCGGGCACCAGGTTGTAAAGCGTGCGCGACGCGCCGATCAGTGCGACGGCATGCTCGTTGCCGCTCAGCCGCGCGCGCTGCTGCGCCCAGAGGGCCTCGTCGTCCATGACCGAGGGGTGATGGCCCATGCCGCGCCAGAAGCCTTCAAGGCCCAGCAGCAGCAGCGCTCCCAACAGTGCGCCGGCGACCCAGATCGCGAGCGTCGGACCTTGCGGCCGGCGCCCGTCAGAATTGGAAGTAGATGAAGGCACGATCCTCTCCCGGCATCGTGACGATCGCCACGAGCATGACGGCAATGACGAGCACTCGAATCCAGGCCGGACATTTCTGGGCGACCGCTTCCAGGTTGTGCCCCCGCATCAGCCAGTGCACGGTCAGCATGAGGACGGTCACGATCAGCGCCGTCGCGACTTGCGCGTCGCTCAGGAGCGGGCGCTGATCGTGCGGGTATCGTCCGAGCATGCTTCCGATCGTGCCGAAGGCGCGATCGAACCTGTCGGAGCGGAAGAACACGTAGGAGACGCACACGAGCAGGAAAGTGCCGATGCCGGCCGCGAACCGCACCACGCCCCATTGCACGAAGCGACTGTCCTTGACGAGCCGCTTCGTCAGCCGCTCGCCCACGAGATAGGCGCCGTGCAGTCCGCCCCAGGCCACGAAAGTCCAGGACGCGCCGTGCCAGAGCCCGCCGAGAAGCATGGTGCCCATCAGGTTCACGTAGGTTCGAATCGATCCCCTGCGATTGCCCCCGAGCGGGATGTACAGGTAGTCGCGCAGCCACGACGAGAGCGAGATGTGCCACCGTTGCCAGAAATCAGTGAAGCCGATGGCGGCGTAGGGGAACCGGAAGTTGTCGGGAATCGCGAAGCCCAGCGCCATCGCGACGCCGATCGCGCACGTAGAGTACCCGGCGAAATCGCAGAAGACCTGCCCGGCGAAGGCGAACGTCCCGCACCAGGCGTCGACGAAGTTCGGCTCGCCCTGCGCGTCGAACATCGCCTCCGTGATCGGCGCCATCAGTCCGTCGGCGACCACGACCTTCTCGAACAGGCCGAGCGTCAGCAGCGTCAACCCCCATCCAAGCCGGCTCGACGTGGTGCGCCGCACTTCGTGGCACTGCGGCAGGAAGTCGGCGGCGCGCACGATCGGACCCGCGACGAGCTGAGGGAAGAAGGTGACGTACATCGCGTAGTCGAGGAACGAGTCCCAGGGCTTCATCTTCTTCAGGTACACGTCCATCGTGTAGGACAGCGTCTGGAACGTGTAGAAGGAGATGCCGACCGGCAGCACGATGTCCATCGGAGCGGGCTGTAAGTCGACGCCAGCCAGCTGCATCATGTCCGTGAAGTTGTCGAGCAGGAAGTTGCCGTACTTGAAGATGCCGAGCATGCCGAGGTTCGTCGCCAGCGAGGCGGTCAGCAGGACTCGGCGCCGCCATGGTCCGGTCGCGTTCGCGATCCAGCGGCTGACGTACCAGTCGACGACGGTCGAGATCCAGAGCAGGATGACGAACGGCGGATTCCACGCGGCGTAGAACAGGTAGCTCGCCCACAGGAGGTTGAACTTCTTGGTGCGCCATGACAGCGGCAGGTTGTGCAGCCCCAGCACCGCCAGGAGAAAGATCACGAAGGTGAGCGAGTTGAACGTCATCGATTCGTTCGTCGAGTCCCGGCGTTACCGGCGATTCGGTCCGACCCTCCGCGGATGAGTCGCCGTGAGATGCTCGATGCCCTCTGCACTGACCCTGAACGTCAGGGTGGCCGCGCCGCGAGCCGCCTGCGCCAGCTTCTCGATCTCCTTGTCGGCGTTTCGACCGTAAGCGCTCAGGAGCTGCGCCACGCGCTGCACCGGCGTGGCCTGCCGGAACGGCTTCTCCGGCTCGACCAGCAGGACCCACGCACCGGGCGGACGCGGACGGTCTCCGGCCGGGTCGAATCGCGTTTCGAAGTCGTCGGCATAGCTCCTGTGGAGCTCGTCCTCCGTCGACGTGTAGTACAGCGCGTCAGCCGGGGCGAGCACGGGCTCGGCGCGATCGGCGAAGTCGTAGTACTCGTTCAGCTCGATGTACCACTCGGGCACCATGATGAGCACGTCGTCGGTTTGCGCATGCTCGTGCAGCGGTGCGAGGGCGGCGTGAAAGGCGATGCGCGGCTCGAACATGACCGAACCGAGCGAAGCGCCCCAGAGCATCACCACGCCGAGCACGACGACGCACGAACCAATGCGCGCCGCGATGACCGGCGCGGACCGTGTGAGCAGCCAGGGAAGGCTGATCGCGGCTCCGAACCCCACGCACAGCGGCAGGAGCATGACGAACAGGTAGCGTGGCGTGTAGAAGTGACGCTCGGCGATGCTCGGAAACGTGATCCACGTCATCCCGCCGATGAGCGCCAGCAGCATGACGAGGCGCCAGTGTCCGCGCGTCACCAGGATGACGAGGCCGGCGACGGCCAGGAACCAGAACAGGATCATCGCCCAGCTCGGCAGGTAACCGCCCATCACGTCGAACATGCCCTTCACCGCGGCCCGAAGCTTTTCGTCGAGGGCCGAGGTTTCATGCTCCGCGCCGGGATGACTCATGCGCAGGAGCATCCGGCCGATGCCCGTCAGCGCCCAACTGTGCAGGTACACCACGCCGGACAGTGCCGAGCCCGCCAGGATCACCAGCGCCGCGCGCCGTCGTCGCGGCAGCGCGGCCAGCGCCATCACCCCGAGGCCGATCGCGATCGCCGCGATCGTCGTCACGCTGAAGATCACGAGCGCGTACAGGTACATGAAGACGAAGCCGAGGGCCCACCACCGCCAGTTGAACGGGCTGCCGTCCGGCCGGCTCGCGTACGCGACGGCGTTCAGCGTCAGCGCCGTGGCGATCGTCGAGAACGTCAGCCAGTGGCTGTACATGCGGGCTTCGCGCCCCCACTCGACGGCGAACGGATGCACCGCGAGCGCGAGACCGCACGCCAGCGCAGTGGACCAGCTCACGGACGTGCCGATCAGCATGTAGAGCAGCAGCACCGCGGCAGTGCCGTAAAGAGCCGCCGGCGTGCGCGCGGCCACGATGTTGTCGCCGAGGATCCTGCGAAAGATCTTGACCTCGACGTACATCAGCGGCGAGTGAAGGTTGGCGCGATGGCCTTCCCAGGCCAGGTGACGCGGGATCAGGTCGCCCGAGCCGATGTAGGTGTAGACCTCGTCCTCCCACGGATCCGCAGCGTCGAGATCCACGAAGCGCATGCCCGCGGCGACAACGAGCAGCGCGAGGCCGCCCGCCCAGATCCATCGCCGATTGACCGGCCTGTCCTGCTTCGAATCCGATTCGGCCACGCGCCGTCCTCCGTGGCGTCAGGCGCGCGGCGACGACGCGTCGACGTCACCCGGCTGATGAAACGAGCGGATCCGGTAGCTCGGCGGACCGGTGTCGTGCGATGAACGATTGATCAGCTCGCCCAGCAGGCCCGTGCTCACGACCTGGATGCCCACCAGGATCAGGAGCATGCCGAGAAAGAGCAGGGGGCGCGGATGCAGCACCTTCAGGCCGGTGAAATGCAGGACGCTCAGGTATGCCATCACCGCGAACCCGAGCAGGCCGACGATCGCGCCCCAGCAGCCGAACAGGTGCAGCGGCCGTGTCCGGTACCGCGTGTTGAGCAAAACGGTGAGCAGATCGAAGAAGCCCTTGAACAGGCGCTCGACCCCGTACTTGGACTTGCCGAACTGCCGCGCATGGTGCTCGACGGGAATCTGCGCGACGCGAAAGCCGTTCCAGTGGACGAGCACGGGCACGAACCGGTGCATCTCGCCGTAAAGACGCAGGTCGCACACCGCCTCACGGCGGTAGGCCTTGAAGCCGCAGTTGAAATCGTCGAGCTTCAGCCCCGAGACCTGGCTGACGGTCCAGTTGAAGAGCTTCGACGGCAGCGTCTTGTCGACGGGATCGTTGCGGATCTGCTTCCAGCCGCTGACCAGGTCGTATCCCTCGTCGAGCTTCTCCAGGAAACTCGGGATCTCGTTCGGCTCGTCCTGGAGATCGGCATCCATCGTGATGACGACCTCGCCGCGGGCGTGGCTGAACGCGGCGTCGAGCGCCGCGGCCTTGCCGAAGTTTCGCCGGAAGTGAATGACCCCGATGTGCCGGTCGGACTCCGCGAGCTGGTCGATGATGCGCGGGCTCGCGTCGGTGCTGCCGTCGTTGACGAACAGGATCTCGTAAGTCCGGCCCATGTCGGTGAGGACGCGCGTGAGCCGCCCGTGCAGCTCCTCGATGCTCTCCTCTTCGTTGAGCAGCGGCACGACGACGCTGATCGCCGGTCCGCCGGACGCGCGCAAAGCATGCTGTGACTGATCTGCGGTGTCAGGCTCCCCCGGAGCGCCGCCGGACGACGCATGGTCTACAGCATGATCTGTGCTGAGCGTCACGCCACCATCCTCATCTCCCCCCGGTGCGGGTCCAGCCTATCGGTCCCGATGGAGCACCGCAGTCTCTATCGTCCGGATCCACTATATGGTTCATCGATCGGGCCGCCCGTCCGATAAGGCGGTCACCGCGTCTTTCCGGGCAGCATCAATCCTGTTCGACCATCGTGTTGCGAACTGGGCTCGGAAATGCGTCATGCACCGGGCGCGCCGGCGCTCGGGGTCGGGTGCGTCATGGATTCCTCGACGCTTACAATGGGTGTCGAAGAGCATGGCACCCCGGGAAGAATCGCATGACCGATCTCATCAGCGACAGCCAACGCGCGCAGTTCGACGAAGACGGCTTCACCGTGCTCGAGCGCGTCATCCCGGACGATCAGCTGGTCCTACTGCGCGAGCAGTGCGCGTACTTTCACGGGTACGTGGATGGCGAGATGGACGTCCGGGGGGTGACGCAGAGCGGCATCACGCATCGCGGCAGTCGCTATTTCATCAGCCGCCGCTACCGGATGAGCTCGTGCCTGTGGCGCTTCATCTTCAGCCCGCTCATGGCCGAGATCACCAGCGCGGTGCTGGGGCCCGACGTCTACCTCTTCAACGAGCAGTGGGTGCTCAAGGGCGCCGACCACGGCATGAAGTTTTCCTGGCACCAGGATTCCGGCTACGTGCGGACGCGCGACCGCGAGACGCGGCACCGACCGTACCTGAGCTGCTGGTGCGCGCTCGACGACGTCGACGAACGAAACGGCACCGTCTATCTCCTGCCGCATGAGCAGGGCGGGACGCGCGACACGATCCACGACCACGTAGAGGAGCCGGACACGAAAGATCTCGTCGGGTACCAGGGCGACGAGCCGGGGGTTCCGGTCGTCGCGCCCGCCGGCTCGATCGCGGTGTTCAGCAGCTTCTGCCTGCACCGCAGCGGCGCCAATCTGACCGACCGGATGCGCCGCGTCTACCTCATGCAGTATTCCGCCGAGGTCCTTCGCCACAGCAACGGCGAACTTTGGAACTATGCGGTGCCTTTCGTGCGCGACGACCGCGTCGTCTACGACCACGATTCCGACGTCGACAAGCCGGACGAAGCAGCGGCGGTGATTCCGAAGTAGGCGCGCGAAAGGGACGGAATGAAGGTCGAGAGGGATCCCGTCGGCGCCGCACGATGCTGCGGCCTGACGCGGCTGAGCCGAAACGTTCAGGAATCACGGATGGACACGGATGGATACGGATGGACACGGATGAACACGGACGGGAGTTCGGACCCGGGCGCCTTCGGCGCCGGGGGTCAAGACCGGTTCCTGCTCCTCCGGACGCCGCGAGGCGTCCGGTCCGAAGAATCCGTGTTCATCCGTGTTCATCCGTGGTTCTTCAACTTCTCGTCACCGTGACAAGAAGTGACGGGGGAAGAATCTAAGTGACCATACTTCACTTCGGATTCGGGGTTCGCGTTTCGAGGCTACGCAGGATCGCGGCGAAAAAACCGCACCTGCACCCTGCCGTGGATTTCCCGGGTGACGACGTGCTCCGGCGGCAGCGGCTTGCACGAGGGCATCAGTCCTGTGTCGGTAATCACGACCGCCGTGTCGCGATCCAGCACCCGGATAACCGATTCGCCGCCGGGGGGCCACTGGCAGTACGGATCGGCGCCGTCACGGGGCCAGGGCAGCTCGGCCGGATCCACTTGCAGCTTCCAGGTCCGGCCGTCGTCGTACGACAGCCATGCGCTGGCCAGCGTGTCCTCGCGATAGGCGCACAGCACCACGCCGTTCCCGAGTGGCGCCATGTCCACCTCGACGCCGAGAAAGCCGAACGAGGGCGTCCAGGTCCTGCCGTCATCCTCGCTGCGCGTGAAGCAGATGTGCGGCATGCCGTTCGGTCCGAACCATTTGCTCGATGGCGCCATCGTGCCTCGCTCCTCGCGGTAGGCGCCCAGCCATCGGCCCGGGCCGGTGCTGATCAGGGCGCACTCGCTGCGAATCCAGCCGTCACGATCGTGCGGCAGCTCCGGATAGTGCGCGTCCTGCGATCGCGCCCAGAAGCGCGGCTTGCTCCAGGTCACCCCGTCGTCGGTGCTGGCGACGTAACACAGGTCGCCCTTGCTGGGATCCCAGTCTCCGCGTCCCACGTGCAAGGTCCAGATCAGCCTGTCGTCTTCGAGCTGCTCGATCCGGCTGCCGCATCTCAACCCGCGAAGTTCGATCCGGCTCGAGATCAGGCCCAGCGATGCCCAGGTCAGTCCTTCGTCGTCGGAATAGAACAGCTCCATGTCCCGGTCGGCCGAGGTCCACTGGCCGCGCGACACCGGCAGCAGCAGCCGGCCGGTCTTCGTCTGCATCATCGTCCCGGGCGTGTCGCTGCCCGTGCCGGGATCGCTGGCCGGCGCGTCGACACCTCGATCCACCAGGCCGACGCCGGCCCACGGCCCTTCGATCTCCGGCGCGCGAACCACGATGAAGCCCGCGCCCGTGAAGCCGTAGGAGCCTTCGCCCTTGAAGGTCTGGCCGTACCCGATGGCCGTCCAGTCGCCGCTGCCAAGCTTGAGCAGCGTTCCGATCCTGATGCCCCCCGGCGCGTCGGGGATGTCTGGCACCTGGAGGGCCTCGGCCATCCGCCATCTGCGGCTCCGGGCAGGCGCGGCGACAGGAGCGACATGCACTGGGCGAAACTCGTCGCGCCGCTTCAGGATCTGGCTGCGGATCTCGCAGCGAAGGACATCATCGGCGTGCATCCAGTGGTACGTCGCGAGGACGGTGTCATCGTCGAGCTTCAGCAGATGAAGTCCGCCGCGATCTCCCACCTGGTAGCCGATGCAATCCCACACATGCTCCTGGTAGTGCAGGTTCTCGCCGGCGTTCAGCATCATGTCGAAGATGATGCCCCGGTCCCTGCGCGTGCCGATCATGAGCCGGTCGCCGTCGAGCAGCGCCAGTGATGACACGGGCCCCAGGAGCCTGGCTTTCGGCGTACCCCAGGTGCGACCGTCATCAGTGCTGACCGTGCGGCAGATGCGCGGCCTGGCGTAATCTCCCAGGCCGCGGAAGTTGCCCTGAAGCATGCCCAGCCAGCGGCCGTCGGGCAGAACTGCGATCTCCCCGGGGCCGTATCCGATAGCGCGCTTCGTGTCCGCGCGGGCCACCCAATGTGAGAACCGCCAGCTCATGCCGGAGTCGTCGCTGCGCATCAGGCCCACGCTGCTCAGTGCCGCGTCCGTTTCCGCCTCGTCGGCGGGGCCGTACACCGCAAGCCACACCGCGCCGTGCGCGGAGAACACGCGTCCCATGGCGGAAGGCGCTATCGGCCCGCCGGACGAATTGGACTCCGCGTCATGCCACGTTCGGCCTTCATCATCGCTTACGAGCACCTCGAGCCTGCTGCTGCGGCTGAAACCGCTCCAGGCGTAGTGATGGACCCCGCGCGGCTCCTCCGCGACCCATTCGACGCGGCCCGAAATCTCCTCCCGGCGTTCCTGGCGGGCCATCGCATAGCGACTTTTCAGTAACCGGTAGTGATGCAGCGGGGAGCACCCCGTATAAGTCCAAGGCAGCATGTCCTGCCACTCGTGAATGGCCAGCACCAGTCGCCCGCCGTCAACCGGTCCGGCGGCGCCAGCGGTGATGCGGTGGTCTTCCGACGCGATTGCGATCTCCCCGAGGGTTTGCCAGCTTGCGCCGTCGTCTTCACTGCGCGACAGGACTACGCTGCGACTGGCGCGGCTGCCCGCCGCCACCAGCAGCACTCCCCGGGCGGCGCGCAGGGCGATCGGGTCGATTGCATCGTGATCGCCGCTCAGCGCCGTGGCCGGTCGAGTGGGCACCCACTCGCCGCGAAGCGTATGGACCGTCGCGTCGTCGACACGAACACCGGACGTGGGTACGTGATCGTGGCTCATGGCAGTTGCCTGGACGGGCAGCGGGCCTTTGCTCTTAGCTTCTTTCCCGGGTCAATGCCGTCTCGCGGCTTTCCGGCTTTCTGACTCATCGGGGACGAGCGCGATCTCGTATGAATGAAGTACATTCATTGACGTGCGACGGGTCGGGATCGATTGTCGCAGGGGTTGCCGTTCAGGGGGACTGTATTACCATGGTTCGTCATCTCGCGGGGCAATCTCGGTTTTATTTCCCGCAGGGAACCGTGATGGCGACCAGACCGAGCAAATCCGACCTGGCCTATGCGCGACTTCGTGAGTTGTTCGAGGCGGGCCGTTTCTCCTCCGGACATCATCTCACCGAGGCCGAGGCTGATGGCTGGACTGCAGAGGGCGCAGCCTTCGCGGTCCGTGCTCGTGATCGTGGACGCCATCGAGGCGCGCGACGGCGACCGGGCCGAATCCATTCTCAGGGAGAACACCCGCTGGACGGTAAAGGTTCTGGGGGAGCTGGTAGCAGGTAGCGGGTAACGCGTCACGCGTACGTCGCGCTCATGTCTCCACCGCGTGATCCGGATGGAACATCTCCGGCCATTTGTCGGTGTACGGGCTCTCGAAGAAAAAGTCCGGGTGTTCGGGGACGATGTGGGCGCGTTCCGGGCGAAGCAACTTGTGCATTTCGGCGTGGTTTCTGAACACCCCCTCGTAATGATGCGCGGGGATTCCTGCGCGCACGCCCCTGGCGATCCATCCGGTCGCCATGGCCTTGCGGGGCACGGTGTCCTCGTTGTGCCATGCGGAGTGAAGGCCGGCGCTGGTGAAGGCGAGTGCCTGCCCGCGCCGGGCGACCATCGCCGCCGGCTCGCGCTCGACCCAGGGCGCGCCGTCACCGTCAGGCACGTGCTCGGGAAACCATCTCGTCTCGGGCGCGATCTGCGGCGCCACGCCGTGTCCGCGCGGCAGCATCGCCTTGTGCTCGGGCGTGAGAATGCGACTCCAGATCTGCATGACCGACCGGTGGCTGCCGGGGAGATAGCGCATCGCGCCGCGGTTTGCCGGCGCGTCGTTCAGCCACAGCCAGATCTCGGCCTTGGTGCGCCGGGGCGTCGCCGTGAAGCCTTCCCAGGTGGCCTGGACGTCGATGTGACAGCCGCGCTTCCATTCCGCCCCGGGCTCAGGATGTGGCGGGTCGCTCGGCATGCGCTCCTGCGCGATCAGACCGTGCCACATGTAAACGGTGGACGCGCGAAGCATTCGCTTCGCGACCTCTTCGAAGAAGGGATGCTGGAACAGGTCGAGGAAATCGGGCTCATTGTGGGGAGGCCGCCCCGGGGGATCGTGCAGCCGATCCCATGCCGCCTCGGCGCGATCGAGTTCCGCGTCCGTGAACGGCGAGTCGATGATGACGTAGCCCTGCTCTTCGAACCGCGCGAGTTGGTCGTTGGAGATCATGGATCGATACTATACCCATCGGTCCGGGTGGAGAGTACGAGACGGCAGGCTTCCGTCCCGGCGATGCACGACGGCCAAGCACGAATCCTCCAATCGTCGTGATCTTGGGCGTCGCGGGCTTGAGCGGCGCGTCCGCCGCCTGGTCGTGATGAATCCGGGCATGGCGATGAACCACGATACCGCCGGCTCCGGCACGATCACGGTGGCGATGTCGTCGATGCCGAAACCGTCCTACTCCAGGCTCCCGGCCGCGGGCACCCAGGTCATCGATCGAATCGTCTCGCCGGCGTCGGTGACGCGCAATCCGAAGAATCCGTCGACGCTGGACGGATTGTTGACGACGAACGTGCCGGTGCTCGTCGTGACATGCAGTTCATTGACCGGCAGAACGAAAGGAACTTTCAGGCCCCGTTAATCCAGGTTGACCCGGCAACATGGAGAATGTGCTTCAGGTTCAGAACCCCTCGCCCTCCTTCAGCCCGTACGCCTGCCGAAGCAGCGCGGCGGCCTGCTCGATGTGCAGCCATTCGCGCCAGCGATCGACGCCGTAGCGGGCGCAGAGAGCGAAGAGCCTGCGGGTGTGCGGGCGTGTGCGTGCCGCCATGTCGGTGGGGATGGGATGCGTTTCGAGGTCGTCGCGATGGCGTTGCGCCCAGATCCAGGCATCCTCCATGGCGGCGCGGTGGACGCAGATCGAAGCCTTTTCGACGCGCCGACGCACCTCGACGTCGTCGGCGAGCCGCGCCGCCTCGTCGAACGCCCGCAACCCCGCCTCGACGATTCTGGCGTTGATCCCGTAATCGGCCGCATTGCCGAAGCAATGCTGCGTGATGCCGCGCTGCTCGGCGTTGTCATGCACGAGATTGATGAAGCGTCGGATGGGCGGGGCGGCGCTGCGATAGTGCAGCCTCAAAAACTCGTCCATCAGCGCCTGACCGCTTCGATCCGGATCCCAGAGCAAGCTGGAGATCATGTAGTTTCGCAGGTCCGACAGCTCGCTGCTCAACGAGTCACCGGGCGCCTGCATGAACACGGCCTTTGCGCCGAGATCGCGGAAGAGCCTGACGTTCGGCTCGATGACCCGCAGGTTCGGGCACGGCAGCAGGTAGTTCCGGAAGTTCGCGTTGTAGTTCCAGATCGCGATGTCGTCGCACAGGCGGGCCCAGTCGCGAAAGTCCCGGCAGAACGCGACGTTCTTCGCGCAATCCGGGTCGGTCAGGGGTTGGATCATGCTGCACTCGATGCTGCAGAGTTGAATCTGCACGTTCGGGCGCGGCTTCACCGTGGCCGGGGCCTTGCGGCTGTACTGGTACGCGAGCGTGCCGACCTTCACGTCGGGATGCCGCTTGGCGACCCGGTCGGCGACCGCGTTGACGAAGGTCATCAGCGAGCCCATGGCCGTGCCCTCCCGATCGTCGATCGCGGCACACCTCTCGCACCGGCAGTAATCACCGTTGTCGTTCTGGCTGACCTCGACGTTCGTGCGTTCCGGGTGCTTGCGGATCTTCGCGAGCACGGCCTCGGTGACGATGTCCAGCACCTCGGGGTTGGTGAGGCAGGGTTGGAACTGGCGTCGCGTCCCCTTCCCGGCGCGTCTCACGCCGTCGATCTCGCAGTAGTACTCCGGGTGCGCCGGGCCGAAACGACCGATCGGGATCTGCCGCTGGAAGCTGTGCTCGATGAGGATGCGTCCGGTCCGTCCGCCGAGCCTGTCCTCGGTCGGCACCGCGTTGCAGCGCACGCGGGCGGCGAACGCCGGGTCGCGGTTCACCTCCGCGAAGTAGCTCCAGCGGAAGCTGAAGGGCGGGTCGTAGTCATGCACCTGCGGCTCGAGCACGCGTGACGCGCCGACCGGAGGCACGTGCGTGTGCTCGCGAGTCAGGAAGCGCACGCCCAGGTGGTTCTCCAGGAACGTATAGACGCCGTAGAGCGTGCCGCGCGGTGCGCCACCGGCGATGGCGATGTTGTCGTCGCCGATGACGACGCGAAGTTGCTCGGGCCCGAAGCCATCGGTCTCGAAGCCGACGTGCGAAGCACGCATTGCCGCGCTGTCGCCCACGAAGAGGTGGCGGCGCGGCCGGTCGATCTCGGTGACGATCGGCAGGCGCACGCCGGCGGCGAGCGCGAAGTGATCGCGCAGCTCGGTGGCGGCGTCGTGTTCGACGCGCGGGCCGTCACCGGGCGCGATGACGATGTCCCAGTCGGGGGTGCGGGCCAGATCGATGCCGGCGACGGCGATGGAGCAGACAAGGAGCAGTGTCAGTGTGGTGATGGTTCGAATCATGGTGGAGGAATCATACGCTGACGCGTGCGCGCAGCGCGTCGCAGGGCAGGTCATTGCAGCGCCCACGGCCTGCCGCTGGCCCACTTGAACAGATCGCCCGTGCCGCCTTCGAGCCGGACGTCGAGGACAAGAAGTTGTTGAAACCCGCGGCGCGAAATCGCGCGACGCGATCGGCAAGATGATCCGTGGGGTTGCTGTCGTGCCAGGCGCCGAACGTGAGCGGGCGATCTTTCTGCCACGCGCTGTAGCGTTCGCTGTAGGGATGCCAGGTTCGTGCGGAAGACGTCGCGAGCAGAGAGAGCGCAAGCCCGCAGGCGAATGCGCGGGCGATCCTGGGAAGATCTCTCATGGTAGAGGGCCTCCGGGCGCGGGACTCGTTTCCGTGGTCGTCCGGCGATTCACTCGGGCGCGTCATCGGGCCCGACCGTCCACGGCGACTCCCGGCTGGTCCGACCGAGGTCATGCCGCTCATGGTCGACGACCAGGAACGAGGTGACGGTCGGATCAACGTGGCTAATGACTAATAGCCCAACGCGGCCGAACCGCAACGTTCAGGAACCACGGATGGACACAGATGGACACGGATGAATCAGAAAGAAAGAAAATCCGTGTTCATCCGTGTTCATCCGTGGTTCTTCAACTTCTCGTCACCGTGACAAGAAGTGACGGGGGAAGAATCTAA
>NYZC01000223.1 GCA_002686995.1 Phycisphaeraceae bacterium
CCGCATCGGCTGAATGCGGCCGTCATGGCATTCGACCCGCGGGCTTACGCCGCGCGGTTCGCCAGCATTCATCCGTGTCCATCCGTCCGCCTGTGGCGGATCCGTGGTTGCTGAACGTTGCGGCTCAGCCGCGTTAGAATATCTGCATGACACCTGCCGATGAGTACGCCCGACGCGGCTTCGTCACGGGGATCCGCGCGCTCGACGACGACGAGGTCCTCGAGGCGCGGCAGACGTACGAGCGTCTCGAGGCGGGGATCGGGAAGGAGCGGGCCCAGATCGGACTCACGAGCCAGCATCTGACCGATCCGGGCGTGTGGGCGCTGGCCGCGCATCCGAAGATCCTCGACGCGGTCGAGAGTGTGGCCGGGTCGGACGTCGTCCTGATCGGCACGCACTTTTTCAGCAAGCAACCGGCGCGGGACGTCTCGGTCGAGGGGTTCGTCGCCTGGCACCAGGACGTGACCTACTGGGGGCTGCGGCCGCGCAAGGCGATCACCGCGTGGCTCGCGGTGGACGACGCCGACGTCGAGAACGGCTGCATGCGCGTGATCGAGGGCAGCCACGTCGTCGGCCAGGTCGAGCACGGCGAGTCGGATCGCGAGGGCAACCTGCTGTCGGTGAACCAGGCGATCGATCCGGCCCGGGTGGACGAGTCGAAGGCGGTCGACCTGGAATTGCAGGCCGGCTGCATTTCCGTGCACGACGGCCTGCTGATCCACGGTTCGAACCCGAACCGCTCGACCCGGCGGCGCTGCGGCCTGACCATTCGCTACACGACGCCCGAGGTGCGGCTCGTCGGCGACGACAAGCAGCGCGTCACCTGGCACCCGATCCTCATGCGCGGCGAAGACCACTACGGGCACCTGGCGCTCGAAGAGCCGCCGGCATTCGTCGACGCGCGTTGATCAGGCCGATGGCTCCCGGTCCTGCGTCGGGCAGCGTCCGCGCGACGACAGCTTCATATCGATTGCGGCGACGACGAGGATGCCGAGCGTGTACGCGACGATGTCCGACCACAGGAAGCCGAAACCGAGCACCAGCGCCGAGATTCGTAACGATCTCACGTACTCCAGCCACGGAGGATGGAACAGTTGCGAGATCTCGATGGCGTAGACGCAGCACAGTGCGACGATGACGCCCCGGAGGACCGTCAGGCGAAACACGTTGACGATCAGGAGGTACACGACCATCGACCAGAAGAAATCGCCGGCGTAGAGGGCGTACCAGGTCGGCACGTGCTCCCGGAACAGCCTGGACGAACCGCCGAGAAGGATGATGACGAGGGCGAGGAGCAGGTGGATGAGCGCTGGGCGCTTCATGCGTTGAAAGCCGATCTTCTCCCTCGGGCACGAGGGCTATAATTCGCGTCGCGAACGCGGATTCGAGCCTTTGCCGGCCGGAGGACGCTGCGCGTCCGATGGCGGATTCCCGTCGATGAATCCAGGATTCCCAAGAGATGGCGAGTATACGTATGAGTGGAGCCGGGCCCCGTCGACGGAGCACGAACCGCAGGTTGCGAAACGGGCGCGCTGCTCCGGACAGGGGCATGCCATGGTTCGATCGGCTGGAGCCGCGCCTGCTGCTGACGGGCGACGTGGGCGGGACGGTCTTCGATGACCTGGACCGCGACGGCCTGCGGGATCCTGCAGAGCCCGGCGTCGAGGCCGTGACGGTCTACCTGGACGAAAACAACAACAGCGTGCTCGATGAGGGCGAGCCGACACGGGTCACCGACGTGACGGGTCGCTACCTGTTCTCGGGACTGGATGCGGGCGACCGCGTCGTCCGCCAGGTGGTGCCGGAGGGCTTCGTGCAGACGGCGCCGATCGAGCAGCCGCAGGGCACGGGGGACATCGCGTTCTTCCGGCGCCTGTTCGACGGGCAGGGCGGGATCGACGGCCTCAACGGCGTCTCCTCGGTCGCGATCAGCCCGGATGACGCCCACGTCTATGTCGCCGGCACGGACGACGCCGATCTTGGCGTGTTCGGGCGGGACGCCGGGACCGGCGCGCTCACGTTCCTCCAGGTGATCAAGAGCAGCGATCCGGGCGTCGACGGGCTGGACGCTCCAGTCTTCGCGACGGTGAGTCCGGACGGCGCGCATGTCTACGTGCTGGACTGGGGCAACGGTGGGTCGGGCACCGGCACCATGCTGTCGGTGTTCAGCCGCGACGCGGCGACAGGGGCGCTGACGTTCGTCGCGACGCGCCGGCAGCCCGAAGCGGGTTTCCAGGGGATCCGCTTCGCGTCGGACCTCGTGTTCAGTCCGGACGGAAGCAGCGCGTACGTTCTCAATGACTTCGTCGGCGCGATCGCCGTGTTCGATCGCGATCCCGCTACGGGCCTGCTCGCGCCGGTCGAGACGCTGATCGACGACGGCATCCCGCCCGGATCATCCAGCGACGTTCCCGGCGCGGCGCGCGTCGACGGGCTGGCGGGCCTGGCCGGCGGCGCCGTCGCCCCCGATGGCGCGAAGCTATACGCGATCGGCCTCGACGACAGCAGGTTGCTGGTGTTCGATCGTGACGCCGGCACCGGCGCGCTGTCGCTCGAGACGTCGCTGGACGATGGCGTCGGTGGGGTCACGGGCATGCTGTTTCCGGAAGACCTCGTCATGACGCACGACGGCACGCGCCTCTTCGTGATCTCGAGCTCCGACGATGCGCTCACGCTCTTCGATCGCAACCCTGCGACCGGCGACCTGGCGTTCAATCGCGCGTTCTTCGACGGCGTCGATGGGTTCGAGCAGCCGTCGGCGCGCGAGCTGTCGGTGTCGGCTGACGGCCAGTCACTGCTGATCTGGACGTACGATCGCCTCCTGGTCTACGACATCGACCCCGCGACGGACGGCCTGACGCTGGTGGAGACCGTCGCGGACACGAACAGCTCGTCGGCGCCGGCCGGGGCCACGCTGATCGACGGTTTCGAGAACATCGTGCCGCCTGCGCACAGCAGCGACGGAAGCAGCATCTACTATGCGACGAGCGACAGCGACGCCCTGCACGTGTTCGATCACGACGGCGCGACGAGCGATGTCAGCGTGCGGCAGCGTCTGCAGGATGGTGACGACGGGGTCGACGGCCTCGACGGCGCTTCCGAAAGCGTGGTCAGCCCGGACGGCCGCCACGTCTACACGGTTTCCCGCGATGAAGATGCAATCGCCATCTTCACCCGCGAGCGCCCGTCTGGCGATCTCGCGTTCGCCGGGTTGATCAGGCAGGGCGATCCCGGGATCGACGGACTCGATTCACCGTCGGGCATCGCGGTGAGCCCGGACGGCCTGAACCTCTACGTCTACAGCGGTCGCAGCGGCGTCGACAGCGTCAGCACGTTTCGACGCGATGCGGACACCGGCGACCTTGCGTTCGTGCAGGTCTTCAACGACGGCGCGAACGGCGTGGATGGTTTGCGCGGCGTCGCCGACGTGACCGTCAGCCCGGACGGCCGGCACGTCTACGCCGTGGGTCGCCTCGACCGGTCGCTGGTGATCTTCGAGCGCGACGCGGCGACCGGGGCGCTGACGTTCCGCTCGCGGCTGATCCAGGGGTCGGCGGGCGTGGACGGACTCCTGGACGTCCAGGCCGTCGCGGTCAGCGCCGACAACCGGTTCGTCTACACGGTGGCGAGCAACTACATGGCGGTGTTCACGCGCGACGCCTTGAGCGGCGCGCTGATCCCCGCGCAGGTGATCTTCGATCAGCCCAATCTGAACGGCGCGCTGCGGCTGGTCATCAGCCCCGACCAGCGGCACGTCTACGTCGGCGGCGGGCAGCGCCTCGCCGTCTTCCAGCGCGATTTTGCCGGCGGCACCGTGTCGTTCGTGCAGCTCATCTTTCGGCAGCACGGCAGCACGGCGTTTGCCACGGACGTCCGGGTGACCTCGGACGGAACGCAGGTCATCGCCGCCGGCCGCAACCCGGCGACGCTCTACGTCTACGATCGCGATGCCGACGCCGGCGAGCTCACGCTCGCCGAGACGCTCGGACCGGCCCAGGTGCCGGACTTCTCGGTCTCGACCGCGGCGCTCAGCGACGACGGGATCAGCGTGTACGTCAGCGGGTTCAGGGGGCTGACCATCTTCGATCGCGACGGCGGCGCGTCGCTGCCCGGGGCGCAGGTCGTCTCCGTGGTCGACGGCCAGGTGGTCGACGATGTCGATTTCGGAATCGCCGCCGCCGCGTTCTCGGGGACCGTATTCGATGATTTGAACGACAACGGCGTGCTCGATCCGGGCGAACCGGGGATGCCCGGCGTGACGGTGTACGTGGACCTGGACCAGGACGACGTGCCGGATCCCGGCGAGCCGGTGACGGTGACCGATGCCGGCGGGAACTACCTCATCGCGGGGATCGCGCCGGGCCTCTACCAGGTCCGGCAGGTTCTGCCGGCCGATTTCCTGCAGACCGTGCCTTCCACCGAGTTCGAGGCGGCCGGCGCGCTGTCGTTCGTCGAGCAGTACTTCGACGGGCGCGACGGCGTCGACGGGCTCAACCGTCCGGTGGACGCGGCCGCCAGTCCGGACGGGGCGCACGTCTTCGTCGTCGGCTCGAATAACGACTCGATCTCGGTGTTCGCCCGCAACGGCGATGCCGAACCGCTGACCCTGTCGCAGGTGGTCCGGAACGGGCTGGATGGCGTGATCGGGCTCGACCAGCCGCTCGCCGTCGCCGTGAGCAGCGACGGCAACAACGTCTACGTGTCCGGCGAAAGCGGCGCTACGGTCGTCGTGCTGGAGTGGGATGCGGCCGGCGGTGAGCTGTCGTTCGTCGAGACGCTCTCGTCCGGTGATCTCGACGGCATCGTCGGCCTGGACTCGATGACGATGAGCCCCGACGGCGCTCATCTCTACCTGACCTCCCGATCGCGAGGGGCGCTCGTCGTTCTGTCGCGCGACGCCGTGGACCATGGACGGCTCACGCGCCTGCAGATCCTGCGACAGGACGATGCCGGGGTAGAGGGGCTGAACGGCGTGATCGACCTCGTCGTGAGCCCCGACGGCGCCCAGGTGTACGTGCTCAACAACGCCAGCGACGGCCAGGTGACGATCTACGCGCGCGACACCGCGGCCGGAACGCTGGCGCTGCAGGATGCCGTGCAGCAGGGCGTCGACGGCGTGGACGGCTTGCGAAGCTCCCAGGCGTTGACGCTCGATGCGGCCGGGACGCGTCTTTACGTCGTCAGCTCGCTCGCGCCGCGCGCGG
Organism: Phycisphaeraceae bacterium; assembly: GCA_002686995.1. Classification (GTDB taxonomy): domain Bacteria; phylum Planctomycetota; class Phycisphaerae; order Phycisphaerales; family Phycisphaeraceae; genus NYZC01. Next base: position 5,205 of record NYZC01000223.1, read on the forward strand.
CGGTGTTCGCACGCGACGCGGCGACCGGCGCGCTCACTCTGGAGCAGACGACCGATGTGACGAACCCCCGTGACGTTGCGATCAGCGCCGACGGACTCCGTCTCTACGTCGCATCGTTCGCGCCGATCGTGACGGCATTCGACGTTGATCCCGTCGACGGGACGATCACGTTCGACGAGCAGCTGAGTGACGGCGATGGCCTCGGGACGCCGTTCGTGGTGGCACCCGATCCCACGGCCGACGCGTTGTACCTGCCGTCGGATCCCGACATGCTGCAGGTGGTTGCCGACGACGACGACTCCCTGTCGCTCGTTCAGACGCTGCAGGACGGAGACGGCGGCGACGACGGGCTGTCGATCCCGCAGGATCTCGCCATCAGCGCCGACGGCCGGTTCGTCTACGTGGCGGCGACCGGAGAGGAGTCGATCGCGGTCTACGAACGAGATCCGGAGTCGAACACGCTCTCGTTCAGGCAGGTGCTGCGCGATGACCGGGACGGCGTGGACGGGCTGAACTCGGCCCAGGCCGTTGCGATCAGTCCGGACGGCGCGCACGTGTACGTGAGCGCGTTCCGCGAGCTCGGCATCTTCAGCCGGGACGCCGCGACCGGACTGCTGACGTTCCTGGATGCTCTGGCACAGGGCGTCGACGGGGTCGACGGGCTTTCGGCCGGACGCAAGGTGCGCATCAGTCCCGACGGCGCGCACGTGTACGTCGCAAGCGAGAGCGACAAGGGCATCGGCGTGTTCAGCCGCGACGCCGCCACGGGCGCGCTGACGTTCGTCGAGCTGGTCGAGGACGGCGTGAACGGCGTGGACGGGCTCGATCGGATCAGGAGCGTCGCGATCAGTCCCGGCGGTGAGCACGTTTATGCGGTGGGCGGAGGCGACGACGCGGTGGTCACTCTCAGCCGCGACCCCGCCACCGGCATGCTGTCGTTCGTGGAGGTGCTCACCGAGGCCAACACGGGCATCGAGACGCTCGACAACCCGCTCTCGGTGGTCGTGAGCCCGGACGGGCGCCACGTGATCGTCGGCGGCAGCAGCTTTCGTAACCTCGCTTCCTTCACCCGCGACCCCGGCACGGGACGGCTGGCGTTCATTGAAGAGCTGAACCGTAATCCCGACGGGCTGGACACGAACACGGAGGTCGTCTTCAGCCCCGACGGCTTCAACCTGTATGTTTCCTCCTCGCAGGCGCATGCCGTGTCGATGCTTCAATTCGATCGCGACATCGGTCGGATGACGCTCGTGCAGTCCGTCCGGGACGGCGAGGGCGCCGAGGGTCTGGAGTCGATCGATTCGCTGGCGATCACGCCGGACGGCACGGGCGTGTATGCGGTGGGCACCACAGAGAACGCGCTGGTCGCTCTCGATCGCGACCCGGGCTCCGGCCTGCCGGGCGCGCACCGTGTCAGCATCGACGCCGGCCAGGCGATCGGCGGACTGAACTTCGGCAACCTGATGCCGGCCGTGACCATCGCGGCGAGCGATCCCGACGCGTCCGAGCCGGGGTCGGAGCCGGGACGGTTCACGATTGCGCGCACCGGGCCGACGACCGATCCGGTCACGGTCAACCTCGTGATCGGCGGTGACGCGACGCGCGGCGAGGATTACACGGACATCGACGACTCGGTCGTGATCGCCGCCAATGACCGGAGTGTCGACGTGACGATCACGCCGGTCGAGGACGACCTTGCCGAAGGCACCGAGTCGGTCGTGCTGACGCTCGGGCCGGGCGACTACCTGGTCGGGGGGGCTGACAGCGCGACGGTCGAGATCGAAGACGGCGTCCTGACGATGCCCCTCGGCGACGACGGGACGTTCGAGTACGTCGATGCGAGCGGCGACGATGTCCTCATCGCGTTGAAGGGGCCCGGCGGCGGCGAGGTCGTGCTTCCGCCCGACGGGGGTGACGCGCTTGCGATCCTGCTGTCGGGCACGACCGTCGCGTCGACGCTCACGATCACACCAAAGGGACCTGACAAGCATACGACGGTGACCGACATCGTCGTGGACGGCCCGCTGAAGTCCCTCGGCGCCAAGAGCACCGATCTGCTCGGTGACCTGACGACGGGCCCGGTCAGCAAGGTCGTGCTGCGCGACGTCGCGGACGATCACACCATCATCGTGAGCGCGCTGCCTGACACCTTCGATGAGGTCACCTTCGCGTTCGACCGTGTCGTGGACCTCGTGATCGAGTCGGCGCTGCGCATCAAGTCGCTGACCGCGAGTGAATGGCTCGACGCCTCCGGCGTCACCGACGTGATCGACGCGCCGTCGCTCGGCAAGCTCGACATTCGCGGCAATCGCAAGCGGGGCGTCCGGGGCGACTTCGAAGCCGACCTGAAGCTCGCCGGCGCCCCCGACCTGCAGAAGACGCTGGGGAACGTCAAGATCGCGGGCGATGCGCGGCAGGTGGACATCGACGTCGCGAAGGATGCCGGAAACGTCAGCATCAAGGGGGCGGCCGACACCGTCTTCATCAATGCGACGGGCGCGATCAGGAAGGTGTCCGTCGCCCGGGACGCGGCCCTTCTTCTGGTCAGCGCACTGCAGGTCGACGCCATCACCGTCGGAGGCACCTGGAGCAACGGGGGCGGCACGATCGGCGCGGTGAAGTCGATCGCGACCAAGGCGAACCGGAAGCTGGACGGCGACGCCGGCGCGGGCGACCTGATCAACGTCGCATTCTCGATGGTCCGACCGCTTCCGGGATCGGATCCGAAGCAATGGCTCTCGAAGCTGAGCGTGGCGGGGCGCGGTGATCGCGTGACGATCGCCGACGCGGGTCAGGCGGGCCGGGATCTCGGCGCCCTCGCGTTCAAGGGCGGCCTCAATCGCCTCACGATCGACAACGAGACGGGCGCCCTGAAATCGCTGAAGGCGGGCGCCTTCAGCAACAGCACGATCACGGGTACGGACCTGGGTGCGATCCAGGTCGCCAGCGCGGAGACAGTGACCATCGACGCGCACAGCGCGAAGGCCATCGAGCTGAAGGGCGACCGCAGAAGCGGTGATGCGGGTGACGCCGAGGACGTGACGATCGACCTGATCGGCTCGGCGAATCCGCGGATCCGCCAGACGCTGGGCAAGCTCAAGATGCCGGGCGGCGCGCGGAATCTCGTTGCCGCGTCGATCGGTGACGTCGGATCCGTGGAGATCGGCGGCGTCGTCGACGGTCTGGACCTCACCGTGGCCAGCAGGGTCGGGAGCATCCGAATGGGACCGGTCGACGCCGCGTCGATCCAGGGCGATCGGATCGAATCCGTCCGAGCCGTGCGATGGACGTCGGGCAGCCTGGAAGCGACCACGCTGGGGGCTCTGGCCACGACGGGCGATCGTCGCAGCGGTGAGCCCGGCGCGTTCGCGGCCGACGTGACCGTCACGGGTGACGGGGATCCCGCCACGACCGACCTGGGCAAGGCCGCCTTCAAGGGGGCGCTCGAAGGGCAGTGGCTCATCGAGGGCGACCTGGGGCCGACCGTGGCCGACGCCGTCGGGCCGGCGTTCTCGGCCCGGATCTCCGGTCGAACCCGAAGCTTCAACGTCAAGGCGGGCGACTTCGAAGGGTGGCTCGCGGCCGCGCAGCTGGATCGCTTCGACGTTCGCGCCGACGTGCGGAACGCGACGATCATCGCGGGAGGCCCGGCCGCCACGCCGAACGCGATCGGCTCGGTCAAGGTAGGCGGAAGCCTGTTCGACTCGGTCATCCAGGTGGGCGTGCGACCCGGTCCCGACACGGTGCTGGGCACCGCCGATGACGAGTTCGTTTTCGATGCGGATCACGCCATCGGCGCCCTGACGGTCGGGGGCGTCGCGGATGCGGACCAGCCGATCTTCTACGCCAGCGCGTTTCCGGCCACGGTGACGATCGACGGCGAGCGGTTTGCCGGACCGCTGTTCGGGGCGGATCCGCGCTTCGAGCTGATCCTGCCGTAGCCGTCGACCGGCGATCGGCGGCGAACGTCGCATCCGCCTCTTGCGTAGGTTCCCGTGGCGAACAGGATTGGTGGCCCCCCCTTTCGGGTCGGAGGATCATGCGCCGATGGCGGAAAGACGGTTCAGCTTCGACGGTCGGGTCCGCAGCGTTCGACACGCAGTGCGCGGCATCGCCGTCATGTTGCGCACTCAGCACAACGCGTGGGTGCATGCGCTGGCCACGGTCCTGGTCGTCGCCGCCGGGCTGCTGCTGCGGATCGATCGGGCCGACTGGCCGTGGATCATCGTCGCGGTCGTCGGCGTCTGGACTGCCGAGGCGCTCAATACGGCACTCGAGCTGCTTGCCGACGTCGCCTCGCCGCAGTTCCATCCCCTGGTCATGCAGGCAAAGGACGTTGCGGCGGGCGCCGTGCTGATCGCAGCGATGGGCGCCGCCCTGATCGGCGCGCTGGTGCTCGGGCCGGCGATGATCCGCACGCTCTGCTGATCCCGTCCTCGTGCCCGGTCCTGACGTGTCCCATCCCGCCCGATCGCGACGTCCGGACAATGCGGCGGGTTATTCGGACTGTATCGAGTCAAGCGGGGCCGCTGCTTTGACGAGAACATTTCGGGTAACGCGACCACCGTGCAACCGACACGTTCCTACATCATCTGGTTCAGCCAGCGCACCGGCAGCACGCTGCTCTGCAAGGCGCTGGAATCCACGGGCATCGCCGGGCGGCCCGGCGAATGGCTCTGGGATCCCGAGACCTTCGATCTCTGCACTTCCTACGGGGTCAGGAACATGGAGGAGGTCCGGGAGAAGCTGTGGGAGCGAGGGTCGACGTCGAACGGTGTGTGCGCCGTCAAGTTCGGCATGTTCGAGCCACACCATTCGCTGCTGCTCGAGCAGTTCCGCCAGCTTCCAGGAAGCCCGACGGCGCCGAAGCGCCCCGCCGTGGCGTGGGAGCGCATGTATCCGAACTGCAGACACCTCTTCATGACGCGGCGCAACAAGGTGCGGCTGGCCGTGTCATGGCGGAAGGCGTTCCTGTCGCAGCAGTGGCACCTGGCACGTGGCGAGGACGCCAGCGCGCCGGATCTGGCGGGCGAATACGACCGGGACAACATCCAGAGCCTCGTCATCGAGGCCACCCTGCGCGAAGCCGCGATCGCGGAAATCTTCGTCGAGAACGACATCGTTCCCCTGACGATTGCCTACGAGGACTTCATCTCGGACTTTGACGGGACCGTGCGGAAGATCATCGAATTCCTGGGTATCCCCGTTCCCGGCGATCTCGACATCGATGCCCCGCGGCTCGAGAAGCTCGCCGACGATCTCTCCGAGCAGTGGGTTCAGCGATTTCGCGACGACGTTCAGCAGGGATGGCAGAACCGGGGCTGGTGACGGCCGGAGGACCGGCTCAGGGCGTCGAAGACGCTCCGGACGTGCTCGCTGTCGACGCGCCGGCGCTCGATTCGAGATGCATCACCTGGCCGAGCACGGTCATGACGAGACGAACCTTCCTTTCCAGGTCGAGCTGGTAATGCGGGTCGATGACCGTGTCGCCGCCCTGGTCGACGAACGAGATTTCGACGAGACGGCGCCGCACGAGGGGCTCGAGCTGGTCCGCCGAGTGCAGCTGCAGCCGTCGCGCGGTCTCGTGCAACTGTGCGATCACCCAGAAAATCGGCTCGAAATCGAACGTGAGCGCCGCACCGTCCGGGGCGGCCCCGGTCTCGGCGGCGATCCCGGCGCACACGCGATCGAACGACTCGCGGACGGGACTCCGTGCTTGAAGCGGTCCGCACATGCCTCGCGGCTCCCTGTAGCCTATGAGGTGTATACGTCCACGGCCGTGATGAAGTTATCGGGAATTCCCTGATTTTCGGGGCGGCGCATTCCTGAATCGGACTGGTAGTGGGCCGCCTACGCTGTTACAATTAGAGAGTTGCAGGTACGGTGATCGAGTCCCGGTGGACGGAAACCGCTTCCGATGATCTATTCCAACACCTGTGCGTACGCGATTCGGGCTCTGTGCCGGCTCGTCGTGATGCGACCGGCCGGGTACGTGCTGCTCGACGAGTTGTGCGCCAAGACGGATCTGCCTCGCCACTTCATGGGCAAGATCTTCCAGGACCTCGTGCGCAGCGGCCTGCTCACGAGCGCGAAGGGGCGCGGCGGCGGGTTCGCCCTCGCGAGGAAGCCGGAGAAGATCACGCTCTATGACATCGTCGCGGCGGTCGACGGCACCGAGCAGTTCGAGCATTGCGCCGTCGGGATGGCCCGGTGCCACGATCGCCAGCCGTGTCCGGAGCACGACCGCTTCGTGGCGCTGCGCAACCACATCCGCGATTACCTCGCGAGCACGACGCTCGCCCAGTCCGGCGACACGCTTCGGAAGAAGCTCGAGCTCATCGGCGAGAAGCTCCCGGTCGCCAAGAGCAAGTCGAAGGCGATCCGTACGAGCTCATAGGGCGAGCGGAACGGCCGATTCGTTGACGACTTCACCGCGAGCAGGGTTGCGCGCCCTCCCGAGCCTTTCTATTCAGGGATTGCGAAGTTCAATACCGGGGATGGCCCGATTGCGCGCCACGCCGCGCCATTCGAAGATTTGCCCGTCGCGTCCCGCGCGACGTTGCGGTGAATCCATGGACGAGCAGACGCGACAGCAACTCATCCAGAAGCATCTTGACGCGATCCGCGAGATCGAGTCACAGCGCGCACCGCAGCAGGACGACGCGGCCTGGCCGCCGCGCGGCTACTATCTGCTGTGGCACGTCGTGACGGGGACGATGCTCGGCATGTTCGGGGCGGGCGTGAGTCTTCTCGCGAACGTCGTCGGGGCCTCGCTCGTCGGGCTGCCGCACCTCGAGCTGATTCGCGTGTACCTGACGTTTCCGATGGGCGAACGCCATCGGACTCGCGCTCTGGATCGTCAACTTCTACCTGATCCTGAGCTGGCTGCAGCCGTTGCTGCTCGGCGACAGCTGGATCGTGCGGATGATTCCGATCTGGGTGGGTGCACTCACGCACCTGGCGTTCGCGTGGACGATGTTCGTGGTGGAGTACTGGGGCCGTTTCGTTCCCTATGAACATCCGGATCGCTGAGGCATGAACAAGTCGGGCGTACGGGCACGACAGGACAAGGATGCGACGACCGTGCGGCATCGGGGACCCTCGTGGCCCGCGCGGACCGCGCTGGCGGCGGCGGGGGTGCTGCTGGCGCTCGGAAGTTTCACGGCGCTCGAAGCGCAGGACGCGGATCGCCCGGCGGCGTCCGAACCGGCCGATGACGGCGCGCCGGCGCCGGCCGTCGCCGCGCCGACGGATCCGAAGCCGTCCGAGTACCGCAACTGGCACACGCTCACGCCCGGCGAGTTCCAGGGCTACAACCAGCGCGCGACCCTGCTTCAGCGCGGGCGCGCCGTGTACCACAAGTACTGCGTGGGCTGCCACGGACCGACGGGCAAGGGTGACGGTCCGGCCGCTCGGCGCCTGCTGACGAAGCCGCGCGACTTCACGTCCGGCATCTACAAGTTCCGGTCCACCGACTCCAGCAGCCTGCCCCTCGAGGCCGACCTGCACCGCACGATCACGCGCGGCGTCGCCCGCGTCGGTATGCCTGCGTTTCCCCGAATGCCCGAGCACGACAAGGTCGCGGTCATCGAGTACATCAAGGCGTTCTATCCCGATTGGGAGCAGGAGAAGGGCGAGCGGGTGATCGTGCCGGTGCCGAAAGCGCCCAACGATCTGCACGAGACCGAGCGCGTCCGCCGCGGGCGGGTCGTGTTCCTCGCGATGGGCTGCGGGCTGTGCCACGGGCGCGACGGGGCCGGGACGGGGGCGACGCGGACCGAGTACATCGACGACTGGGGATTCCGCCAGAAGGCGTTCGATTTCACGCGCGGACGCCTCAAGGGCGGCGACGATCCGGAGGACATCTACCGCACCTTCCGCGCCGGCCTGCGCTCGATCATGCCGCGCTACGACGCGGCGACCCTGCTCAGCGCGACGCAGGAGAACGAGATTCCGTCGCATCTCATGATCGAAGGCGAGAGCAAGATCATCGCGAAGACCCTCGAGCAGTTTCCGCGCGACTCGGACGCCGTGTCGGCGCTGAGCGAGGCGGAGCGCGCCGCGCTGGCCGACCGGCACGCGTGGGATCTCGTCTCGTACCTGATTTCCCTGCGCCGAACCTGGACGCCGCCGAAGTGGCTGCACCAGAAGACCCGCCGCGGCGTCGCGCCGAAATCGCCTGCGCCGCGGTCTGAACCAGGAGCCGGAAGTTGACCCAGTCGGTTTCCCGAGACGTGGCGGCGGACGCGGGCGCGCCGGCTCCGGCGCTGGTGTCGACCGCGATGGTGAAATGGCACATCGTCGCCGCGGTCGCCTGGCTGGCGATCGCGATGTTCGCGGGCCTCCTCTACGCCACGCAGTTCATGCAGCACTGGCAGCTTCCGAAGATCGCGCTGCTGTCGCCGGGCCGCATCCGGATGGTGCACACGAATCTCGTGGCGTTCGGGTTCCTGGTCAACGCGTTTCTCGCGATGCTGTACTGGACCGTGCCGAGGCTCACCGGCAAGCGCGTGCTGTCAGGCGTCCTGGGGGGGACGATTCTCGTCGCGTGGAACGCGATCGTGCTGTTGACGTTCGTGGGCCTGCTCGCGGGCGAGGCGCAGGCCGTGGAATGGGGCGAGACGCCGGTCTGGGTCGACCCGCTCGTGGTCGTCGGCGCGATCCTCGTATGGGTGCAGTTCTACCCGCCGATCGTGCGCACGGAGGAGCGGGCGCTGTACGTGTCGCTGTGGTACTTCACCGCGGGCTTCATCTGGCTCGGCCTGACCTACATCATGGGCAACTTCCCGCCGCAGTACATCCTCGCGGGGAGCGCCGCCGGACCGCTGCTCGGCCTCTACATCCACGATCTCGTCGGTCTGTTCGTGACGCCGATGGGCTGGGGCATGATGTACTTCTTCGTCCCGGTCATCCTTCGCGCGCCGATCTGGTCGCATGCCCTGTCCCTGGTCGGGTTCTGGGGGCTTGCCTTCTTCTACCCGCTGCAGGGCGTCCACCATTTCCTGGGCTCGCCGATCCCGATGTTCGCCCAGTACAGCGCGGTCATCAGCACGATCGCGATCGAGATCGTCGTCGTGACGGTCATCGTCAACTTCTTCATGACCTGGCAGAGCGCGCCGGCGTCCGCGTCCTCGTCGCTGCGACGGAACATGGCCCTGCGCTGGTTCTGGGTCGGTGCGCTGAACTACTTCATCACCTGCCTCCAGTGCGCCTTCCAGGTGACGCTGACCTTCCAGCAGGTCATCCACTTCACCGACTGGGTCGTCGGTCACGCGCACATGGTCATGTTCGGCGTGTTCAGCTTCTGGATTTTCGGCATGATCGAGCACCTCTGGCCGAAGCTCGTCGGGCGCGACTGGTGGAGCATGAAGCTGCGCAAGTGCTTCTTCTGGTTCACCGCGGTCGGGCTGGGCAGCATGTTCCTGGTCCTGACCGCGGGCGGGCTCATCGAGGGGTTCATGTCGCTGCACCTGGCGCCGCGGGAATCGATCCTCGAGTCGATGCGTCCCTTCTGGGTCACGCGCACGCTGACCGGCATCGCGATCATCATCGGCTTCGCGTGCCTGGTCGTGAACATGGTCATGACGGTCGTGGCGTCGCCGCGCGAGCATATCGACGAGGACTACGCTCCCTACGAGCAGGTGGAGCAGGAGGTCGCGGTTGGAACGCTTTAGCTTCATCTTCCTGGTCGCGGGCCTGGGCTTCTTCGCGCTGGCGTTCGTCGTCAGCGCGTGGTTCCCGATGATGGCGGTCCAGAACCTGGACATCCAGCCGGTCGAGGCGCTCGCCGAGTCGCCGCCGATCACGTTCCGCGAGCTGCGCGAGCAGTACCCCGAGGCCTACGCGAAGGCGTTCGGCGACAAGGACGAGAAGGAGGCGTTCGCCGAGGCGCTGCGGGTCGGGCACAAGACCTACATCGGTGAAGCGTGCTGGCACTGCCATTCGCAGCAGGTGCGCCCCTGGGGCAACGACGAGGCACGGTACGGGCAGGTGAGCTTTCCCGAGGAATACCATCACGAGCTGGCGATGCCGCCGCTGTGGGGCACGCGCCGCATCGGCCCGGACCTCATCCGGCGCGGCGGCAGGCTCTCCAACGACTGGCACGTCGCCCACTTCTACCATCCGCCCGACGTGAATCCGCGGAGCGTGATGCCCGACTATCCGTGGTTCTATGAGAAGGACGGCGTCACGCCGAACAAGACCGGCCTGTCCATCATCGCCTACGTCCAGTGGCTCGGGAGCTGGCTGGAGACGCGGGTCGAGACGATCCACGGATCGGGGTCGATCGAGCGCGCGTATCCCGCTCCGCGGATGGAAGCGCCGCTCGAGCAGGTCGTGGAGGCGGTCGATCTCTCGGCGTTCCAGGTCAGTGACGAGGACGAGGACGAAGACGAATACGAAGAGGACGAGGAAGAAGAGGAGGACGGCGACGAGGACGAAGACGATGACGGAGACGAATCATGATCAGCCCGGCGCGAAACGAGGGCACGGTCCCCGGCGATCCGCGCGCGGCGACGCCGCCGATGACGCCGAAGGCGCGGCTTTTCCTGTGGAGCTTCTCGGTGGCGATGGTGGTCACCGCGGGCGCCGCGTTCTTCATGAAGGTATGCGACTTCTTCGTCACGGCGACGACGCGCGGCACCGACGCGCTGGCCTCGTTCCTGATCCCGGTCCTGACCTACCTGATCGTGGCAGCCGGGTTCTTCTGCCTGTTCGGCTGGGCCTACCTGTCGGGCCAGTTCCGCGACGTCGAGGGGCCGAAGTACCGGATGCTGCAGATGCAGGACGAGATCGACGCGAGGGAGCCATGACCATGCACCGGCGTCACAAGTTCATCAGCTACCAGGGCTACTCGTTTCCGTGGTACGTCGTGGTCATGTGGATCGTCTTCGTTTTCTGCGCCGTCGTCTACCTGCTGCGATACGTGCTCGGCGCGTAGAGGCCCGGTCGAAGCCGCATGTCCGAATCTCCGGATCATTTCTGCGCCCACTGCGGCCTGCCCGTGCCCTGGCCGCGGCGCAAGCCGGATGAAGCTGAAACCTTCTGCTGCTTCGGATGCCGCTTCGCGCATGAGATCGCGCGCCCTTCGTCGGAGGAAGGCGGCAGCGCCGGCTCGGGCACGCTGCTTCTGCGCGTCGGCGTCGGCATCTTCGTCACGCTGAACATCATGGTCTTCAACTGGCTGCTCTACTGGCAGCACGTATTCGGCACGGAGACCGCCACAGGCCTGTCCGGAACCTACGAGTCGGTAGCCGCGCTGGCGTCCTACGGGCTGATGCTGCTGTGCACGATCGTGATCGTGACGCTGGGCATCCCGCTCGCCGGCGACGCGATCGCGACGAGCCGCCGCCTGCGACCGGACGTCAACCTCCTCATCGTCATCGCGGTGCTGGCCGCGTTCGCGCTCAGCGTCGCGAACACGTTGCGCGGCGATCATCACGTCTACTACGACACCGTCGCGCTGATCCTCGTATTCGTCACGGTCGGCCGGTACCTCGACGCCCAGACCGCCCGTCGCGCCGCGCTCGAGACTTCGAGCCTGCTCGATGGGCTCCCGAACCGCGTGACGGTTCGGCGCGACGGGAGCGAGGTCGAGGTGGACACGACGCGGCTGCGTGCCGGTGACGTCGTCGCCGTCGCGGCAGGGCAGGCGGTTCCGGTCGACGGCCGGATTCTCGAGGGACGCGGGCATCTCGACGAGGCGCGGCTCACAGGCGAGTCCCGGCCGCGCTCGGCGGACGTCGGCGACGCTGTCATGGCGGGATCGGTCAGCATGGACGGGCACCTGTGGGTACGGGCCGACGCGGTCGCTGGGTCGACGCTGATCGCGCGCATGCAGGAGATGCTCGAAACGGCGCGACAGCGTCAGCCACGGATCCAGCGCGTCGCGGATCGGGTCGCGGCGTGGTTCATTCCCGGCGTCACCCTGCTCGCGGTGACCGTCTTTCTCTTTCACCTGGTGGCCGGCAACGCGACGCGCGGCGTGCTCGACGGCCTGAGCGTCCTTCTGATCAGCTGCCCTTGCGCGCTGGGGTTCGCGGTGCCGCTTACCACGTGGGCCGCGCTCGGGCGCGCCGCGGCGCACGGCATCCTGATCGACTCCGGTCGGACGCTTGAGCGCGCGGCGGCGATCCGCCACGTCATCTTCGACAAGACCGGGACGCTGACGCACCACGACATGCGACTGGAGGCCATCGATCGCCTGTCGGAAGACGCCGACGAGGCCGAAGCGCTCAGGATCGCCGCGTCGATCTCCGGGACCGTACGGCACCCGGTCGCGCAGTCGCTGCGTGCTGCCGCCAGGTCGATGGGGCTGCGGACGGAGGCGCCCGTCGATGCGAGCGCGCTGCCGGGCCTCGGCGTCGAGGCGTCGCTGGGCGGGCGCACTTACCGCCTCGGAAGCCATCGCATCGCGTGGAGCGATTTCGAAACCGGTGCGTGCGACGACGGGCTCGTGCACGCCTATCTCTTCGACTCGAACGGACCGGTCGTTCGTTTCCGACTGGGTGAGCGATTGCGCGACGCCGCGCCGCGGGCGATCACGCTGCTGCGCGACCAGGGTCTCTCGGTCGAGGTGCTCACGGGCGACCGAGCGGGGCCGGCGGAGCGCATCGCACGACGACTCGGCGTGCCGGTGACGGCGGAACTCCTTCCCGGGGCGAAGGTCGACGGCCTGCGCCGGGCACGGACGAAGTCCGGCCAGGTCGCGGTGGTCGGCGACGGCATCAACGATGCGGCGGTGCTTGCCGAATCGGATGTCGGCTTCGCCATGGGCAGCGGCACGGACCTGGCGCACCAGGCGGGGCACGTTCGGCTGGTCGGCGACGCGCTCGAGCAGGTGCCGCTGACGCTGGCGATCGCGCGACACGCGAAGCGGCGGATCCGCATCAATCTTGCGTGGGCCTTCGGTTACAACGGCATCGGCATCGGGCTGGCGGCAATGGGTCTGCTGAGCCCGGTGCTCGCCGCTCTCGCGATGGTCGGCTCGAGCCTGCTGATCGTGATGACGGCGCGCGGCGCCGGTGCGGTGGTCCTGCCGGATGACCCTCGCGTGGCGTCGTCGGCGGCGGCGAGATCGACACCGGCGCCGACCACGGCCCCGGTGGTGGAAGGAGGTCTCGCATGAGCGCCCACTTTCCGATCTACGCCGGGCTGCTCCTGACCGGACTGGTCATGAGCCTCCATTGCGTGGGCATGTGCGGTCCGCTGATCGCCGGATTCGCGCAGGCGCTGGACCGCTGTGACGTGACGATCGACGGGCGGCCCGTGGACCCGAAGCGTCGGCGGATCGCGTGGTCCTTCATGTGGTACCACGCCGGACGGATCTGGACGTACGCGATGCTGGGCGTGGCCGCCGGATCCCTCGGCCACGTCATTCGGCAGGGATCGGACGCGGCGGGATGGCATCGCATCGTCGCGATCGGTCTCGGCGCACTGGTCATCCTTAGCGGTCTGCTGCTGCTCGGCGTCGTGCCGGGACTCAGGCTTGAAGCGTGGGCGCGGCGCCTGGGGGCGTGCGGCGGCCGGGGCGGCGCGCTCGTGTCCACGCTCGCGGGCCGAACGCCCGCGTGGCGGTTTCTGCTGGGGGCCGTGATGGGGTTCCTGCCGTGCGGCCTGGTGTACGCGGCGCTGGCCGTCGTGGCGGCGCTGCCGTCGCCCCTGCACGCGGCGCTGGGGATGATTGCCTTCGGCATCGGCACGGTGCCGTCCCTGACAGCGGTCGTGCTGCTGGCCCGCGCGATTCCTGCGCGCTGGCGCGCGCAGGGGGCGCGGTTCGCAGCCGTCATCATCCTCGGAGTCGGCGTCTGGATGACAGGCAGGGCGCTCTGGATCCATGGACATGAGGGCGCCTGTCATTCCGAGGCTGTTCAGTTGATGACAAACAACGATTGGCTTGATGACTAATAGCCCAACGCGGCCAAGCCGCAACGATCAGGAACCACGGATCCGCCACAGGCGGACGGATGGACACGGATGAATGCTGGCGAACCG
>NYZC01000224.1 GCA_002686995.1 Phycisphaeraceae bacterium
GGCTGGGAGGCGATGACCAGCGGATACCGCCCCAGGTCTGCCTCCGGCCCCACGGGGTCGCTCTGAATCCCCAGCGGGTCGTGAAGGGCATAGAACACGGCCTTCTGCTCGGCGCCGGCGTACGTCACGTCCTCTTCGATGGGGCTGCCCACGGCTTGGATGACGCTCGCCGGGGCCTCGAGCAGCGCCACCTGGGAGATGGCCCTTGCCCCGTCGAGTTCACCGCGGACGCGCGCGAAGTCGGCGCCGGCGTGCTTGAGAGCGTACATGGCGCGGCGCCAGTGGACGCCCGACGGGAGGGCCATGTGGTACACCCCCGTGCCGGCGCCGGGGGCGTGGATGGAAAAGACCCTCACCCCCCGGGATGCGGCGACCCAGAAATTGCGCTGGGCGGCGGCGAAGTTGATCTTCTCGCTCTCCACCCGGGGCACCGCCCATTGACCACCGATTCCCTCGTGGAGGCGCAGCGCAAAGTCGTAGGGCCCGTCCAGGGCGAGCGGGTAGTACTCCGACATGCCCACTTCGGCGCGGCCGGCCTGGGTGCGGGCGAGATCCAGGGGATACAGGCGCCACGTGTGAACGCCCGTCATGTCCAGGTTCCGCGTGATCCGCTCGTAGGGCTGGCGGCCCCGGCGGTAGTGCGGCTTCTCGTTGCCGGCGACGGTCATCTCGGCGAATCGCTCCCTGACGATCTTGTCGGGGGAGGCCCGCTTGATCGTCTCGTAGTCGGTGCGATAGTGCCGGACGACCACCTCGTCCACGAACGTCCGCCATTCGTACCAGGCCGCGCGAGGCGCCGTGTCGGCCAGTCCCTGGCCGCGCAAGTCCTCGGCTCGCGGCGGCACGATTTCGTCGAACGTCTCGACCCTCGTCCCCAGGGCCCGGTTCGCCGCCTCGATGCCGCCGTACTTCGCTTCCAGCCACGCGCGGAAGTGCGCCACGGCGTCGTCGCCATAGTGGATCCAGAGCCCCGGCTCGTTGTCCAGGTCGTAGCCCAGGACGCCCGGGTCTTCCGCGAAGCGCGCCGCCACCTTTTCCAGGACTTCGGAGCGGCGCTTCAGAAATGTCTCGTTGTAGATGTTCGCGCGGTAGGTGGGGCGGCTTCCGTAGCGTTTCTTCCTGGGCTCCAGGACCGGATTGCCCCGGTGGAAATAATCGAAGTCGCCGCCCGTCCAACCGTAGCCGTCTTCGGAATCGATCCCGATGAAACACTTGAAGCCCAGCGATCTGCAGACCCGCAGCAGGTCGTCGTACACCCACAGATTCAGGTCCCCTTCGTCCACGCGCGTCGGGTCCGCGCCCGGTTTGACGAAGTAGGCGAGGGCCACGTGCTCGGCGACGGTGTTGAAGCCCAGCTTCGACTGCCGCTCGAGAAGGCGGCGGATCGCGCGCTCGCGGACGCCGCAATCGGAGGAGCGTTCGGTGCAGTACGCGATGCCGACCCCGTGACTGCCGATGCGCAGCGGCGGTCCGGATCGAACCGGGACGGCCTCGAGTTCCTCCTGCCCCTTGGCCTGTCTTGTCAGTTCACGGGCCGCGGCCTCGACGTCGGCGGCCAGTTCCCGGCTGCGCTTCAAGGCGCTGCGGTACGAGCGATTCGCTTCGGCGAGATCGAGTCGTACGTGCAGCCGGTCGGCTGCGTCCATCTCGTCGCTGATGCCGTCCGCTCGATTCTCGAGAAGGCGCATCGGCTCTTCATGGCCGACGTAGGTTGCAAGGGCGCGGGCGTTCTGGAGAGCAAACACGCATCCAGTGAGCGAATCGGTGAGCTTCTCGCGGAGGCGCTGGATCCGGGGGAGTTTGCCGAGGAACGCGGCGTATGCCTCGTTCCCTTTGAGCCAGTAGAGGAGGCGCAGGTAGTAGGTTGTCCGCGGCCAGGGATAACGGCGCATCGTGATGCCGCCCACGTACCACCCGAAGTCGAACGGGGCGGCGCAGTAGAGCACTCGACCCTTGCCGAAGTGCCCGTGCACCAGCGCCGGCTCGCCGTTGGAGAAGCGGGCGAGCACCTGCGCATCTTTCCTGGGCGTCACCGGGTAGGTATAGGGCTGCGGCAGATAGTCCTCCCAGTCGATGCCGGAAAAGACGGGGTGGTCGTGGTCCAGGGGTTCCACGGTGAGGATGTCCCGCTTCGGGACGAACACCACGGGCTCGGCGCCCGCCTTCTTCCGCACCGGGAGGATGTGCGCCAGCCCGTCCACGCTGCCGTCGAGAGGCCAGGCCACGAGAAGGGCTCCTCCCTCCGAGACGAACCTCGCGATGCGGGCCGTGTCGCTCGGGGACGGAACCATGCTGCTGTCGTATTTGCCTCTGACGCCCATGACGAGGACGTCATCCTTGCCGGCCGTGACGCCGTAGCCCTCGACCGCGGTGATGCCGGTGACCCGGTGCGCCGCCGAGGCCCCGGCGGGAAACTTCTTCTCCTTGTCGGGACTCAGCCAGCGCGCCACCAGGGCGCCCTGGCCCGCGAAACGGTATCGCAGAGGCGGCATCGCCACCGGCCCCGCGGGCGCCTTGCCGGATTGGATGCGCAGAGGGATGTCGGAGAGCGTCATCGCCACGACGCCCAGCATGCTTTCCGTGGCGCCGCGTTTCTCGATGCGGATGGTGTCGACGGGGACCTGCGGGCGGCCCACGGGAAAGCTGCTGAGGCCGAGCCTGACCCTCGCCATGCGGTTCGAGCCTTCCCACGCGGCAAGAAAATTGGGCGCCCCTTCTGTTCCCCACCAGTTGAGGATATCGCGACCGCAGACAAGTTCGTGGGCTTCCTCCACGCCGTCCGCGTACCGCAGCACGTACGCCCCGATCGTCCGTCCGCTGTCGCTGCGATTGCTGACCCAGGCGGCGGCGTGCAGGACGTGAAGCGCGGCGCCCCGTCGCCGCAGGGGAATCTCGATCCGCTCCGGGAACGACCCTCCGTGCTTCGGCCCGCCCTTGAGCACGGCCGTGGCGCGACCTCGGTTCTTGTCGGGATTGATCACGTCAAAGGGAATGCCCCCGAAAAAGGCCCTGCCCGTGGGCAGGTCGCGCAGGTCGTTCTCCCTGCCGTCGTCCGTCCAGCCGCCGGCGCCATCGTTGGGAATGCCGTCGGCGAGACCCATGTTGCAGGCGGCGCGCATATCAACGGTCGAGAAGACGGCGTCGGGCCCGCCACCGAACGAGAGCGTGAACCCGCCTTCGAGCCGCGAGCCGGCCCCGGCGGCCACGACTCGCCTGGCGCGACCGTACGCCGCCTCGCGCCTGCGGTCCTCGAAGCGGAACGGCGCCAGTCCGGTCGCTTCCACGTCGAGCGCAGCGCGCTGCTCGGGCGACAGCTCGAGCCGTCGAACCCTCTCGAGCGCCGGGTCGGGGTACAGCGGATCGCTGCCGAGAGCGCCGCGCTTCTGCTGTCCATGGTCGAGCGTGGCCGTGAAGCGGGCGCCCGCGCACGCTTGCTCGAGCAGGAGAAAACCGGCCTGTGCGGTCCCGGCCTCCTTCTCGAGAAGCGAAAGATCGTAGCGAATGCGCACGGAGTGGCTGCGAACCTCGAAGATGATCGTTCGCGTGTCGCGGCCGAGCCGGGCGTCGTCCAGCGTTGCGACGACGTTGATGCCGTCGCCGCGCAGCCGTTGCGCGAAGCGAGGTTCCTCGCGACCGGGAAAGGAGGAACGTGCGAGAGCGCCGTCCTTGCCGTCGGTGAACCGCGCGAAGAACCCTCGCGCGACGGGCCGTCCTGCGTGGCTCACCGTGGCCATGCCGGACCGCGCGACGCGTAGAGACGTGTTCCCCACGGTCACCTCCTGCGGCGCCCCCCGGGCTGCCGTGACGAAAACTGCGGCCAGCGTGCACGTCGCCATGGCCGCGCGGTGGTTCTTCGTCATCATCGGCCACGCCATGGCGTCGGGGGTCAGAGGGGTGATGGTACGTCGAACGTAAACTCGTCGTGATCGAGAACGCACAGCTGTCCGTTGTCGGTCCCGAGAATCAGCTCCAGCTCGCCGTCCTCGTCCCAGTCGACGGCATGCACCGAGCAGTTGTGCCCGCCGGCAATGATCGGATACCCGTCGTGTCGAAGATAGCCCCCGGCCCGGAAATCGGGCGCCTGGTTCGTGCCGACGTTGCGGAACCACTTCACCGTGCCCCAGCGGAAGTGGCTCATGGATTCTTCCATCGTCAGACTTTCCTGGTAGCCGGCGCCCCAGCCGACGAGGATGTCCAACCGCCCGTCGCCATCGAGATCGACGGCGCACAATGAGGATCGACCCGTCCAGGGGCTCGAGTACGGGATGAGCCCGTCCAGCTTCAGCGGCTTGCCGTCCTCACGCGTGAGCAGCGTCCCGTCATCGATCTGACAAGGATCGCGCGGGTCGGCGCGCCGGTACAGCCGCGCATGGCCGTAGGCGTCCATGGCGAGCAGCTCGCACCGCCCGTCGCCGTCGAAGTCGACGAGCCAGGGCCTTTGCCGCCAGACGGTCTGGAGGACACGTCCGTTGCATCGAAGGGGACGGCCCGGATCAAACGCGGGCCCGGTGGCGTTGCCGGTATTGGCGTAGAAATGGATCTCACCGAGATCGTCGGCCATGACGAGATCCTTTCGACCGTGTCCGCACCAGTCGCCCAGCGTGGCGCCCGTGTGACCGGCCTCATCTTCCGCCGGACCGTGAATGTTGCTCCGTCCGCTGCGAGCCGGTCCCTGACGGATGTCGCAGCCGGACGTGTCCTTGAGAAACGTGACGTTGTCGAATTGCGGGCGCTGCGGCGAGCCCTCGTTGCGGTAAACGAGGGCATGGCCCGAGGTGCAGCCACAAACGATATCGCACGAGCCGGTGCCGAACAGGTCCGCGGCGACTGGTGTGAGGAAGCCCACACGGCCGGCCGGTCCCCCACCGGTCTGTTTCAGCTTCACCGGCTCGCCGACGACAGGCACGCCGTCCTGGAATCCCTCGAGCGTGCAATAGAGCAGCCAACCGGCTCCGGACCCCAGCAGCAGGCCCGGCCGTTCGTTGAAGTGAACATACGACGGCAGCAGATTCCAGCAGCCCCGGGCCCGAAAATCGTCGCCGCCCGGACTCCTGAGGCGACCGCGGTCGATCCAGCTCGGGCGTCCGGGCCGGCCGACATCCTCGAAGTATCGCAGCGACTGCAGCTCGTCGCCGCAGATCAGGTCCAGATCCCCGTCACCATCCAGATCGGCGATGCCGATCGTCCCATTGCCGTGAACGAGCTCCACGGGCCTGCCCTGTCCGTCCAGGGCGGGTTCGATCGCACCGAAGTCGCCGGTGTCCGAGGAACCTGCGCGACACAGGTAAAGCCGCATCGACGTACGACCGCACAACCAGTTTCCGTCGCGATCGAAATTCTTCGCGACCACTTCGGGAAACGGCAATCCCCGGACCTGCTGTGGCGTCACTGGATAACTGTCCGGCGTATAGCCATCGATCTCCGTGGTGATCAACAGATCCCCCGGCCGGTCTGCGTCGCCGTGGCACAGGCGCACGGAAACGATCCGTTCGTTGGGCCGCAGAACGCTCAGCTCCCGGTCCGAAAAAGTGACGATCGCCCTTCCGTGCCGAAAGCGCATTCCCGCGTCGAAGGCATGGTTCTCCAGGAACCGTACGCTCCGTCCTTCAAGAACCAGCAATCGGGCTCTTCCGCCGCGGCCCTGCATCGCCTGCAGTGAACAGGGCGTCAGCGCCCCGAAGCGATGAGGCCTCCAGAAGACAGGAAGACCGTGCTCCCAACGGGCAATCTTGGCGACCCAGAGGCTCGGGAGCCTCATTTCCATCTCGTCCGGATGAAAGCAGGCGGTCGCGGTCACCAGCTCCGGCTCACCGTCGCCGTCGAAATCGGCGAGGGCCAGCGCGAGCATGGGACCGATGCCCCCGAACGGAACCACGGACCGGCTGGTAAAGCACAGCTGCTGCACTGTCACGCCTCCATGTGAGAGGGTAGGTGCCGAAGAATGTCGCCGCCCGTTGGACGGAGCCGAGCGTGGCGGCCGCCGGCGTGGAGGTCGATGTCGATCATTTGAACGTCGGAATCACAATGCCCCGGAGGATGACGCGCTGGCACAGGACGAACACGACCAGCGTGGGCACCGCCGCGACGACCAGTGAGGCCATGACCATGGGAACCGTGTGGATCTGCTGGAATTGGTAGAGGAATACCATGAGGGTCCACATCTCCGGGTCCTGGCAGACCAGGAAGGCGTGCATGAAGGCTCCGTACGACGTGATGAACGCGCCGAGTGCCATGACGGCCAGGATCGGTTTGCACAGGGGAATCGTGATCTGCCAGAACATGCGAAGCTCCCCCGCCCCGTCGATCAGTCCGGATTCGTAGAGCTCGGGGGGGAGGCTGTCGAAAAAACCCTTGAGCAGGAAAATCCCGTATCCGTTGGCCATGGCGGGCAGAATGAGGGCCCAGAAGGTGTTCATTAAGGTCACGGAGAGATTCACGTCATAGTGATCGGCGAGGCGGGGCGCGGCCCAACCGGCCAGGAACAGCACCACGACCAGGGCCAACGTGGCGCTGGGCAGCAGCGGCAGGCGATTTCCCAGCCAGCGCCGCAGGGCCGCGAAGCCGAGCAGGCACAGAACGACGATCGCGATCTGCCCGAGGGGAAACGACTTGATCAGCAGAAAGGACGGGATCATCAGCACTTCGCCGGGGAAGGCCATCGTGGCCAGCAGAAACACGAGGATGTGGTAGGTCTCCCGAAGGCGAAACCGCGAC
Source organism: Phycisphaeraceae bacterium (assembly GCA_002686995.1). Classification (GTDB taxonomy): domain Bacteria; phylum Planctomycetota; class Phycisphaerae; order Phycisphaerales; family Phycisphaeraceae; genus NYZC01. The sequence continues at coordinate 6,715 of NYZC01000224.1, forward strand.
ATGGCATAGGCGGCCAGGGGGTTCACCGTGAGGGTCGTCGTGATCGTGAGCAGGACATAAATCAGCGTGACCTGCATGGCGCGGCCGTGCACGGCCACGAATCCCAGCACCGTCTTGAAGTTGTGAACCAGGTAGCGCCACCGCAGCCTTGCCTTGCTCATGAGGAAGCTGTCGTAATGGGCGACCACCATCGATCGGCCGATGTCGGCGTCCTCGAACCGATCCCATGACGTGCCGTGGGCGGCGTTCAGCGACGTCACGCTGCCGTAGCGATCCTCGAGGAACGAACGCCATGCGGTCTCGGGCCGCACTATCCCCAGCGCGTCGAGGGGACAGTCGGTCTGGATGAACCTGGACCAGATCGCGGCGGTCTTGGGCGCCTCCGGTATGCGTCGGGTCAGGACCGTGTCGTCGGGTTTGTCCGCTTCGCGCAGAGTTCGTTGCCAGGCACCGCGGAGGTCCGGGTGATCGAGGTCCAACGCCACGAACCGCAGGGGCGCGGCTCGCAGGTAGAACTGCCGTTCGACCTCGATGCCGAGTCGGCCCGTCTCGATGTCTTCGTAGCGCACCCGCGTCAGCGAGGTGGCCCGGAATCCGGTGAGTTCCTCGAGCCGGGAGGCATTGCCATAGGTGGAGACGAGAAAATCGAACACGATCCGGTTGAGGTCGAGGACGCCCGTGCGCTGCGGGGTCCGGGTGCTCAGGAAGCGGCGCCAGTCGAGACTGCGAGCGGCGCGAGCAGGCCGGCGGGCGAAGTGCTCGGCGGGCATGCCGAATTCCTTCCAGGTCTCGGCATTGTCGTCGTAGCGATGATTCGCGGCCGCGATCGATCCGAACTGGCTCTCGAGCCAGTCGAAGTATTCCTGTTCAAGGCTGAGGGGGCTGTCCGGGCCACCGGCGGTGAACAAGGCCACCTTGACCTCGTCGGGACATGCCTGGTCGAGAAAACGCCGCCAGTCATCGCCGATCGCCCGGCGCTGGGACTCCGGGACCTGCGCGACGGCTTCGAGATCCTGCTCCTTGATGTCCCGGGGTCGGAACCATCGCTCCTGATCGAGCGCAACGGCGATGGCGCTCATGTCGAAAGCATCGACGAGGACCTTCTTGAACAGGCTCAGATCGTCGTGCCAGTAGCGGGGCACGAGCTGGAATTCGTCGACGTCCGCCTTGCTCGTCGTCGCCGTCGAGATCATGAGCACGAACGGGTAGACCATCATCACGGCCCCGAGCGTGAGCAACAGATACATGCCGAGCAGGAGCAGCCTGACCGGGGTTGAGCGTCGTCCGATTCGACTGATCAGGGCCATGGTCGGGCCGGTCCCTCCCTCAAGCCGCCGCGTTGGCGGTTTCCTCTTCGACGGCGGCGGATCGAAACTGAAGCCGGTTCAGGATGCGCAGTTGATGCAGCGTAAAGCCGATCAGCAGCGCCCCCATGATCCAGCCCATGGCGGTGGCTCCCCC
>NYZC01000225.1 GCA_002686995.1 Phycisphaeraceae bacterium
GACGTGGTGTCGCCCGAGCCGGATCGCGTCGCCCAGCCCCAGCTGGCGCTTCTGCCGCAGGTAGTGGATGTGGACGCGGTCGCCGATGCCCTGGACCTGGCGGACGAGCTCCGTCCGGTTCGTCTGGCGGAGGAACTCCTCCAGCTCGACGTTGAAGTCGAAGTGGTTCTCGATCGCCTGCTTGCCGCGCCCCGTGATGATCAGGATGTCCTCGATCCCGCACGCGACCGCCTCCTCGACGACGTACTGAAGGACCGGCTTGTCGACGATCGGCAGCATCTCCTTGGGCATCGACTTGGTCGCCGGCAGGAACCGGGTGCCCATGCCGGCGGCGGGGATGACGGCCTTGAGAACTCTATCCATACTTCAACGTCCTTCGATTCATTCCGTTTATTCCGTTTATTCCGTTTGGCTCTTATTTGTTATTTCGGAGTCACCTTCGGACACCGGGTCCGATTTGGCAAATGGGAAACAGGCGGAATATTCACACGATTCGGGGCACGAGCAGCTCCGCGCCGAATGCTTCGTAGGCTTCCCGGATCTTCGCCAGGCGCTGCGGATCGCCGTCGTACGCGCCGATGACCGCACCGCCGGAGCCTGCGAACTTCACCGCCGCGCCGCCCTCGCGGCCGATCTCGACCAGCCGGCGGTTGCCCTCGCTGATGACGCACAGGCGCGCCCTCAGGTCGAAGTTCGCATCCATGAGCGGGGCAATCTGATCGCCGTTTCCGGCGTCGATGTGATCGTGGGCCTGCTGGGCGAACGAAGCGAACTGCTCCATGGCGGAGATGACCTCGCGGTCGCCGCGGTTGAAGCGATCGCGCAGGTCGTTGTGTGTGATTTCGGTGCCCTCGGCCAGCGTGTCGTGAAACGCCACGAACAGCGGCGGGAGGCCGGCCGGGTCGAGCGGCACGTAACGGCCGTGCCCCTGCGAGGCCATGAGCGCCCGATCGAAGTCCATGAACACCGCGCCTTCGTACACCTGGATGACGCGGTCCTGGAGCCCCGCGCCGATGCCGAGCTCGTCCAGCTCGACGCTCAGGATCAGCCCCGCCAGCACCGGCGGCGGCACCTCGACCTCGTAGAACGCCATCAGGGCGCGCATGGCGGAGGTCACGATGCCACTCGAGCCGGCCAGGCCGACCCGAACCGGAATGTCCGTCTCGTACTCGATCGTGAAATTGCGCCGGCCGAGGTCGATGCCCTGCGCCTGGCAGTGGTCGCTGAAGCGCTTGACCGCGGCCTTGATCAGCCGGATGCCCCCGTAGTAGCCGTTGAGCTCGATGTCGGCGACGAGCGCGTCGAGGCTGTCGAACTCGAGTTGCTCGCGCCGCAGCGGGCGGATGCCGATCCGGGGCGACTCGTAGCAGCGGACGGACGCCGAGAAGTTGCGGAGGATGATCGAGATCGTCTTGCCGAAATAGCCGTCCGACGGGTTGCCGATAAGGCCCGCCCGGGCATGGGCATGCGTGGTGATGATCAACGACGTCGCTCCTTCCCGCGAAATCGACAAGAACAGGGATCGTCTAGAGTACCATTCCCTGCCCGCAATCGTCGCTGAACGGCCTCTGGTTGTCCCGGGCCGTCTGATCGGCGATAATTACTTATAATGAGACCCCCGCAAATCGCGGCGCCGCCCGGTGCCGCCTACGACGCCGGTATGACCAACAGGGTCCGAATCACGACCCGGACGAGGTGTTGATGGCGCGAAAGCGACGGAAGATCGGCGAGCAGCTCAAGCGATGGGGGCTCATCAACGACGCCCAGCTCGAGCACGCGCTCAAACTGGGCAAGGCGCAGGGCATGCGCGTCGGTGAGGCGCTGATCGAGCTCGGGCACGTGACGGACGGCGACGTCGCCAAGGCGCTCGCGGCGCAGTTCGAGATGGACTACATCGACCTGGACCAGCCCGACGCCGTCAACTCCGACAACATGACGCTGCTGCCCAGCGACCTGATCAAGAAATACCTGGTGCTCCCCCTCGAGCAGAGCAACGGCCGGCTGCGGGTCCTCATCCACGACCCGATGGACCTCGAGCTTCTGGACAACCTGCGCTTCCGAATGAATTGCGAGATCGACGCCGCGCTGGGATCGCGGGTGAAGATCAAGGAATACATCGACCAGATGCTCAGCGAGACGCAGGAGAGCATCGACAAGGAAATCCGGGAGCTCTCGCTCGACGCCTCGATCGACCGCGGCCAGTCGATGGACATCCAGGGGCTCACCATCGACCAGGAGGCCGAGACCGACGAGGAGGCCGAGGCCGACCAGGCGCCGATCGTCCGGCTCGTCCACCAGATCATCGTCGAGGCCGTCCAGGGCCGCGCCAGCGACATCCACATCGAGCCCTTCACCGACCGCGTACGGCTGCGCTACCGGATCGACGGCGTCTGCCACGAGCGCAACGTGATCCCGAAGCGCACCCAGAGCGCCCTGACCGCGCGGATCAAGATCCTCTCGGGCATGCGCGTCGAGGAGAAGCGCAACACCCAGGACGGCCGCATCAAGCTCAAGGTCGACGGCGAGGTCATCGACTTCCGCGTCAGCGCCTGCCCGGCGTACCACGGCGAGAGCGTCGTCCTGCGAATCCTGCGCCCCGAATCAGCCCGGATCGGCCTGGCCAACCTCGGCATGCGCCACGACACGCAGTCCGAATTCGAGCGGATCATCCGCCGCCCCAACGGCATCTTCCTCGTCACGGGTCCCACCGGCTCCGGCAAGACGACGACCCTCTACACCGCCCTCGACGTGCTCAACCGGCCCGATCGCAAGATCATCACCGCCGAGGACCCGGTGGAGTACAACTTCAACGGCATCAACCAGTGCCAGGTCAACGAGGCGATCGAGCTCACGTTCGCCAAGGTGCTCCGCGCGATGCTGCGCCAGGCGCCCAACGTCATCCTCGTCGGCGAGATCCGCGACGTCGAGGTCGCGACCGTCGCCATCCAGGCGGCCCTGACCGGCCACCTCGTGTTCTCGACGCTGCACACGAACGACGCCCCGTCGGCGATCACCCGCCTGATCGACATCGGCGTGAAGCCGTTCCTGGTCGCCAGCTCGATCCAGGCGGTGCTGGCCCAGCGGCTCGTGCGCATCCTCTGTGACGACTGCAAGAAGGAGGTGACCGACCCCAACCCACGGCTGATGCAGTTGTGCAACCTCAAGCCGGAGGAGCTCGAGGGGCAGAAGATCTACGAAGCGGTCGGCTGTCCGATCTGCAGCAACACCGGTTTCCACGGGCGGCGCGGCATCTACGAGCTGATGCTGATGAACTCCGAGATTCGCGACCTCGCGTTCAAGCGAGCGCCGCTCAACCAGGTTCGCGACGCCGCGCAGGCGTCGGGAATGCGCAACCTCCTCGGCGACGGCAAGCTCAAGGTGCTCGACGGCGTGACGACCCTCGACGAGGTGTCGAAGATCGCCCAGGTCGAGGGTCTGGTCGACGTGGACGAAGTCGAAGATGTCGCCTAGCGCCGAGTCTCTCCCCAGCAAATCCCGGAGCTAAATCAGTGTCTACCGTTCATATCGACCGGCTTCTGGATACCGCGATCAAGCAGAACGCCAGCGACATCCACCTGACCGTCGGACTGCCTCCGACGCTCCGCATCCGGGGGCGCCTGGTGCCGCTCAAGACCAAGGTGCTCGAGCCCTCGGACACGATCGCCCTCATGAAGTCGATCGCGCCGGACCGATCGCAGAACGAGCTCCAGGAAGAGGGCGGATCGGACTTCGGCTTCGCCTATGGCGATGCCGCCCGGTTCCGCGTCGCCATCTTCAAGCAGAAGAACCACACCGCGGTCGTGCTGAGGCTGATCCCGAACGAGCTGCTCACGATGGAGCAGATCGGGCTGCCGGCCGCGGTGACCGACCTCTGCCGCCGTCCCCAGGGGCTGTTCCTGGTGACCGGGCCCACGGGGTCGGGCAAGACCACGACGCTCGCGTCGATGATCAACTACATCAACCTCACCATCGACCGGCACATCATCACGGTCGAGGATCCGATCGAGTACTACTTCGAGCACAAGAAGAGCGTCATCAACCAGCGCGAGGTCGGCAACGACGTGCCCAGCTTCGCCGAGGCCCTCCGCCGCGCCCTGCGCATGGATCCGGACGTCGTCCTGGTCGGCGAGATGCGCGACCTGGAGACGATCGAGGCCGCGGTCCGGGCCGCCGAGACGGGCCACCTCGTGTTCGGGACCCTCCACACGACGGGATGCTCCGGCACGATCAACCGCGTGATCGACGCGTTCCAGGTCAACCAGCAGGCCCAGATCCGGGTCCAGCTGGCGTCCTCCCTGCGGGCCGTCCTCAGCCAGGCCATCATGCCCAGGATTGACCGCAAGGGCATGATCGCGGCGTTCGAGTTCCTGCTGGTCACCGCGGCCATCTCGAACCTCATTCGCGAGAACAAGACCTTCCGCATCGATTCGGCGATCCAGACGGGCAAGAAATTCGGCATGCAACTGCTCGACGACCACCTCTGGGACCTCTACTCGAAGGGCATCATCAGCGCGGAGCAGATGATCGACAAGGGTCGCAACGCGCCTGGCCTGGTCGAGAAGGTTCAGGACGCCGGGGGCACGATCGACCGCGCCGAGCTCGAGGCGGACAAGCTCGAGTAGCCAGAAAACGGTGTATAAACCATGTGGCGAAACATTATTTTTCGTAGTACCGCTTGATTTGCGGGCGCCAAAAGCTAGAGTGTTGCAGAGCCCTCATGAAGTGAGGCCCCCGAATGGCTGATAAGTACCTCAGAAAACGCAATGATTCCGGGTGGCCCCGACGACACTAATTTAGACAATTGGGTTATGACTTACATCGTTCGGCGGGGTGCCCCGCGATCGTGTCCATGAAGATGAGCTTGGCCGCGTGCCGACCTTCGTGACCACGGTGCGAACACCTGGAACGCCCGGGCGATGCCGGAGCCGAATTCCGGATCCGCCGCGTGCTTAGAATGACGGGGTGTATCGACTGCTCCGACGATGCGACACTGAAGCCCCCACCGAAGACGTGAAGACCTGAAGCCATGGCCGAGCCGAACGTCAATCTCTCCGAGCTGAAGGGTCGACGCATCGGTCGCGTGCTCACGAAGATGGGCAAGCTGACGCGCGACAAGGTGCATGAGGCGCTGCAGCTTCAGTCCCAGCGGCGGGCACCGCTCGGCCAGCTTCTGATCGAGCTCGGCTACGTGACCCAGGAGGATGTCAACGCCGCCCTTGCCGCCCAGGCCGGCATGGAGTCGCTGGACCTCGACCACATCGAGATTCCTGATTCCGTCGTGCACATCCTGCCGGCGGAGACCGCCCTGGCCTACCAGGTCATGCCGGTCCAGTATGACGAGGGATCGAACACGCTCACGGTCGCGATGAAGTCGGCGGACAACTTCCGGGCGATCGACGACCTGCAGCTGCTCATGGGCTACTCGGTGCGGCCCGTGGTCGCCGACGAGTCCCAGGTCGAAAAGGCCCTGCAGAAGTGGTACGGCGACGACGAGGAATCGATCGCCGACCTCATCGGTGAGATGGCCAGCGACTCCGAGTTCACCGACCTGCGGGACCGAGGCGAGTCGGTCGACCTCGAGGACCTCATCGCGGCGAGCGAGGACAACCGGGTCCGCCGGCTGCTGAACCTCGTGCTGATGCAGGCCATCAAGGACCGGGCATCGGACATTCATTTCGAGCCGTTCGAAGAGGAGTTCAAGATGCGGTACCGCATCGACGGGGTCCTCTACGAGATGGTCCCGCCTCCGAAGCACCTGGCGATGCCCATCGTCAGCCGCATCAAGGTGATGTCCGACCTCGACATCGCCGAGCGCCGTCTTCCCCAGGACGGCCGCATCGAGCTGAAGGTGGCCGGCAACCCCGTTGACCTGCGCGTCGCGGTCCTGCCGACAATGTTCGGCGAATCGGTGGTGATGCGTATCCTCGACCGGTCGAACGTGTCGCTCGACCTGCAGCGTCTGGGCCTGCGCACCGACGATCTCGAGGTGACCCGCCAGCTCATCCACAAGCCCAACGGCATCGTGATCGTGACCGGCCCCACCGGCTCGGGCAAGACGACGACGCTCTACGCGGCGCTGAACGAGCTGAACGAGATCACCGAGAAGATCCTGACCGCCGAAGACCCGGTCGAGTACGACATCGACGGGCTCGTGCAGGTCCAGGTGAACCCCGCCGTCGGCCTGACGTTCGCCCGCGCGCTGCGCAGCTTTCTCCGGCAGGATCCCGACATCATCCTCGTGGGCGAGACCCGCGACCTCGAGACGGCGCAGATCGCGGTGCAGGCGTCACTCACCGGGCACCTGGTCTTCACGACGCTGCACACCAACGACGCGCCCAGCACGATCGCCCGACTGCTCGACCTGGGCCTCGAGGCGTTCCTGATCACGGCCACCATCGAGGGCGTGCTCGGCCAGCGCCTCGTCAAGACCATCTGCAGCCGCTGCAAGGAGCCCTACACACCGAGCGAGCAGGAGCTCATGGAGCTCAACCTCACGAGCGAGGACATCCAGGGGCGCCAGCTTTACCGCGGCGAGCGCTGCGACTACTGCAACCAGAGCGGATACAAGGGCCGGCAGGGACTGTACGAGATCATGGTGCTCGACGACGCCATGCGCGAGCTGATCATTCAGAACGCGTCGACGCAGCTTCTGCAGAACGAGGCCCGCAAGCGCGGCATGAGAACGCTTCGCGAGGCCGGCCTGCTCGCGCTGTACGACGGAGATACGACGATCGACGAAGTGGTTCGCGAGACGATCGTGGACAACTGACCTGCGCCGAAGCCCGAGGAGACGCCCGATGCCCACCTACACCTACGAGGCACTGAACGAAGCCGGCAAGCCCCAGAAGGGCCAGATCGCGGCCGGAACCAGCGAGGAAGCCATCGCTCGCATCCGCAGCCAGGGCTTCTTCCCGATGTCCGTGCGCGAGCAGAAGGTGAAGAAGGGCTCGGCGGCGAAGACCGCGGCTGCCTCCGGCGCCGCGCCGAAGAAGAAGAAGGCTGACCTCTCGATCAACATCGGCGGCGTCAGCCAGAAGGTGCTGACGACCTTCACCCGCCAGCTTTCGACGCTCCAGGATGCGGGTCTGCCGATCCTGCGCTCGCTGCAGATCCTCGAGCAGCAGCAGAAGCCCGGCCTGTTCAAGAACATCCTCGACGGCGTCCACGATTCGGTCTCGAGCGGCACGACGCTCTCGGACGCGATGGCCGCGCACCCCAAGGCGTTCAACAAGCTGTATTGCAAGATGATCACCGCCGGCGAGGTCGGCGGCGTGCTCGACCTGATCCTCAAGCGCCTCGCCGAGTTCATGGAGAAGGCGGCGCGGCTGCGCCGCCGGATCATCGGCGCCATGATCTACCCGGCCGTCGTCATCACGGTGGCCACGGTGATCGTGATCGGCATCATGATCCTGATCGTCCCGAACTTCGAGAAGATCTTCGAGGACTTCGACACCGCCCTGCCGGCCCTGACCGTGTTCCTCATCGCAAGCAGCAAGTGGCTCGCGGGGCGCAGCTACGAGGGGCAGTTCCCGGGCGTGATCTTCGTCATGTTCTTCCCGCTGATCGCCTTCCTGCTGTTCAAGATCGCGCGCAAGTCGGACGGCGGCAAGGCCGTCATCGATTCGGTCGCGCTCAAGCTGCCGGTGATGGGCAAGCTGATCTCGAAGACCACGATCGCCAAGTTCACACGCACCCTGGGCACGCTGATCAACGCGGGCGTGCCGATCCTGGACGCGATCGCGATCACCAAGGAAACCACGGGCAACTTCATCTACGCCAGGGCGCTCGGCCAGGTCCACGACTCGGTGCGCCAGGGCGAGAGCTTCGCCGAGCCGCTGGCGTCCGCGAAGGTCTGTGACGCGATCGTGGTGAACATGATCGACGTCGGCGAGGAGACCGGCGACCTCGACCAGATGATGATCCGCATCGCCGACAACTACGACGAGGAGGTCGACGTGCTGGTGGCCAGCCTCGTGTCGCTGCTCGAGCCGATCATGGTCGTCGTGCTCGGCGGCATCGTCGGCTTCATCGTGATCGCCCTGTTCCTGCCGATGGTCAAGCTGATCACGAGCATGATGTAGCGGCACGTTGGTTCCCCAGAGCACTGTCGTGATGACACCGTCGCACCATCCCGCAGCCCGCACCGCCCGTCGCCCCGGCGACCGCGCGGCACGCTGCGCCTTCACGATCATCGAGATCCTGGTGGTGGTCGCGATCATGGGCCTGCTGATCACCCTCGTGGTCGTCGCGGGCAACCGGATGAGCGACAACGCCAAGATCAACCAGACCAAGAGCCTGCTCTCGGCCCTGTCCGGCATCGCCACCGAGTTCGAGATGGCCCTCGACGGCCACGCCGACGACCTGATGGACGTTCAGCCCGCCGGCTCGCCGTACCCCGATGACGAGTCGAAGTACATCCGCCGCTTCGTCGAGCAGGCGAAGAAGGTCCCCGCGCTCGAGCGGCAGCTGAACGCGCTCAACCAGGAAAGCTTCGACGGCGAGGTCGTCGTGGACGCCTGGGGCCGGCCGCTGATGTACGCCCGCCGCAACGACCACGACGCTTCGGACCCGTCGGCGGTCCGCAACCGCCTGCCCGAGTACGCTTGGCCGTTCTTCGCTTCGGCGGGTCCGGACGGCGACTTCGGCGACGTGCGCGTGAACGGCAGCGCGCAGCTTCCCGAGGGCGACAACCTCTACAGCTACGAGTTGAAGAAATAAAGGCGTCCGAATTCCGATGACCCCGAAACCACGACCCCGCGCGTTCACGATCCTCGAGCTCCTCGCGGTGATTTTCGTCATCGCGGTGGTGGCGGCGATCGCGTACCCGACGATTGGTCGGATGCTCAACAACCGCACGGTCAAGGCGGGCGTCATGACGGTCAACGTCGCGGTCAAGGCCGCCCGGGCGTTCGCGGGGCGCTACCTGCAGGTGCGCTTCGACGATATCGATCCGGGCATCCCCGGCGATCAGCCGGGCGACTACAGCGGCGTCGCCATCCTGTTCACGCCGGAGGGCAATCTGCGCCTGATCGAGAACGTGCCCAACGCGGTGGCCAGCGGCGCATTCCTGGAGCTGGTGAACCTGAACGGCTTCGCCGACATCCCGGGGCGCGAGCACATCACGATGCCCGCCGGCATCGGCGTCGCGGGCATCGTCGGGTACACGAAGGTCAACAACAAGGTCGTGCCGCTGCTGATCGCCCCGCCGTTCGCGGTGCGGTTCAACGAGCGCGGCCGACTGGTCGTCAGCGAGCCCGGTCAGGCCGGGCGCATGGTCATCTACGACAGCGATCTCGACGGCGCATGGAACGCGAACAACAGCCGACCGATCGACTACGACCCCGACGCGTGGGATCCGAAGCGCCGGGCGGGGCTGAACCGGGACGCGAACACGTTCGGCTACCAGCTTCCGTTCGGCACGATCGAATCGGTGATCGGCATCGTGGTGTTCGACGAGGAGGAGTTGCGGCGCTCGGTCCGGCTTGCCGACGGCACGCTGGATCCGAACCCGCTTGCGGCGGACCCCGGAGAGCGGAACATCAAGGCCGCGACGCGGGAATGGATTCTCTCGACCGAAGGCCCGAGCTTCCTCAGGAACGCCAGCATGCTTTTCTTCAACCGGTACAGCGGGGCGGTGATCGAATGATGAACGCAGTCACCCGACAAGCCGAACGCCGTTCGGGCCGGCGCGCCGCGCCAGGCTTCACCCTGATGGAGGTGCTGGTGACGATGGCCGTGTTCCTGATCGGAATGGTCGCGGTCGCGTCGTTCTTCCCGGCCGCGACGCACCTGCAGAAGCAGACCGTCGAGGACGTGCTGCTCAAGCAGGCTTCGCGCAATGCCGAGGCCCTGATGCTCGGCCGGCCCATTCCCGACGGCAAGGTGAACGGCCAGACGCCGCGCGAGGGCGGCACCTACGACGACGGCAGGGTCCATCTCCTGCCCGCCGCCCTGACCGACGAGGGCTCGACCGACGCGAGCGCGTGGAAGCTCGGGGACCGCAGCTTCCCCGTCGCGACCGGTGACGTTCGGGCCCGCGAGTTCTACTGGGTGCCCCTGCTCCGCGACGCCCGCGCCCCGGCGGCGGTGGTGCCGAACTGGCAGATCATCGTGTTCATCCTGAACCGCAACAGCGATACCTTCGACGACCCGGCCGACGGCGCCGCCGACTTCTGGGCCAGCCCGACGAGCGAGGTCGACGACCCGATCGTCTCGGGCATGCGCCGGACGGTTCCCGACGTGCGGCGCGCGCCGGTAACGGGCTTTACGAGCAACCGCTTCAACTTCAACAACCGCCAGTTCTCGGCCACGCCGAACGGCGAGGCGGACCAGGTGCGTCCGGGCGACCAGATCGTCGACAGCAACGGCACGATTCACACCGTCGTCGACGCCGACGCGACGGGCGCGGTGATCAGCGGCTTCATCCCGACCTGGCCGAACGCGCCGGACGCGATCTGGTACGGCAGGCCGGGGCGAGCCGGGGCCGAGAGCCCGACGCAGCGCGTGCTCATCCTGAGCAATGCGGTGAACGGACCATGAAACGCAATCACCTTCGTCATGACGGACGCCGGGGCTTCACCCTGGTCGAGCTGCTCGTCGCGCTCGGGTTGACCACGCTGATGCTGTTCATCATCGGCCAGGCGTTCTTCGACTCCTCCGAGGCGGTCCGCCACGGCATTCGCGTCAGCGGCATCATCGGCGAGGCGCGCACGGTGGGTGACCAGCTCGACACGGACGCGAGGGACATGCTCGGGCCGGGCGACAACGGCGTCCTGGTGATCCTGTACCACCTGATTCAGGACGTCCCGGTGCTCGAACGCACGGCCGGCACGACGCACAGCGACCTGCGGGTTCGGGATAATATCCGCTCCGATCAGCTCACGTTCTTCGCGCGCGACACCGGCAGCGGCATGGAGTCCATCTGCCCGTACCTTCCCCCGTCCGCGGCCGGCGCGTCGACTTACGCCAGCGCGCCGGAGCGCTACAGCACGGCGCGCATCTGGTACGGCCACGTGCTGCCGATGAAGCAGCCATCCTCGATCGGCAATGCGCTCGGGGCTGCCGGCAACAACGAGATCGGCACGAACTGGATTCTCGGGCGCCAGGCGCTGCTGCTCAGCGGCGGCGGCCCGCTCGTCGCCGACCAGGTCGTCGTCGACGGCGTCACCGTCGATTCGGACGTCGTCGGCTATGCCGGCTTCAAGGTGTTCCACGGCTACGCGGATGTCAGCAACCGCATGTTCAACGAGGTCACCGGCACGGACACGACGATCGCGCCGTTTCCGCTTCTGGGCGCGGACCTCACCAACGACCAGTACAAGACGGCCGCGTACCGCCTCACGTTCGGCACGACGCGGCTCTGGGTCGACGCGGAGCCGGCCGGTGACGGCGGCGCCCAGGGCGCCATGCTGTACCCGCAGCGCGTCGCGCAGACGCACGGCATCTTCGGGCTGAACGTGAGTGACTTCATCGTCGAGTTCGCGGCCGACGCCATCGACGACAATGACGACGACGTACCCGACGGCACCCCCGACGTCGACAACACGAACAACATTCGCTGGTACAGCGGCAGCAACGTGCCGGTCTGGGATGTGGGAACCTACCTCCACGACCCCAACGACGCCGCGGGCCTGACGCACGGGTCGGCCGGCTTCGTCTGGCGCCACGACTATCCCGACAACTGGCCTTACCTGATCCGCATCCGCTACCGGATCCACGACCCGCTCGGGCTGCTCCGCAGCAGCACCGACGGGGAGTCCGGGCGCTGGTTCGAGCAGATCTTCCAGGTCAACCGAAGCTAGACCGGAATCGAGCCATGAGCAGAAGACGCACCGCCCGACTTCGCCAGCCCCGTCAACGCAGTCAACGCAGTCAACGTGGCTCGCTGCTGGTCCTGGTCGTCGTGTCGCTCGTGATGCTGGTGGTGC
>NYZC01000226.1 GCA_002686995.1 Phycisphaeraceae bacterium
ATGTTGAGAAACAGCGGGCGCCGCCCCTCGCGTTGCTGAAGGAAGCGCATCGCCTCTTCGATGCACCAGAACGTGTGCATCTGCGTCTCGGGCAGGTGGTGCGGCCGGCTGACCCAGCTGTTCGGCGACACCCCGTGAGCCATCGCGGGGTCGACGCCGATCACGCCGTGCTCGCGCCGCAACCATCGGACGTAGTCGTTGTGACCGTCGTCGCCCGTCCAGTCGGCGAGAAGCATTCGCTCGAAGCCGAAGGGCCTGCGCCGCGGCCACAGGTGAAGCTTGCCGATCATCACGGTCTCGTACCCGGCCCGGGCGAGCGTGCCGGCGAGGGTGTGCGCGGGGTTCCACGCCACCCCGTCCCGGAAGCCGACCATCCCGTGTGCCGCGGGCGCGGTGCCGGTCATCAGCGACCGTCGCGCGGGAATGCAGCTTGGAGATTCCGCGTAGGCCCGCCGGAAGCGCGTGCCCGAGGCCCCGAGATGGTCGAGGTTCGGCGTCTGCAGCGCCGGGTGGCCCTCGATGCCGAGACAGTCGCCGCGCTGCTGGTCGGACGTGATGAGGATGATGTCGGGCGCTTCGGCCATGGCGTCATCAGCCGTCGGTGCGCGCCGCCGCGATGAGCTGTGCAGCCGCCTGCGCGTAGAAGATCGTGCCCAGCTCCCGGATGTAGTACGGGTTGCGGTCGGTGCCGTCGGGCGGCAGCACCTTCTCGAGGATGCAGCCCTGGAGGTTGGGATCTTCGGGGTTGATGAACTGCATCATCCGGCAGTAGCTCATCGCCTTCTGAAGCGGCTCCAGCCAGATGAAGTCGCCCGTCTCCTGGAACAGCTCGATCCACATGATCGCGGCGCAGGCGATGCCGCTGGTGGCGTGACCGAAGCACGCCGTGTTGAAATCGAGGTCGGTGAAGCGCAGCAGGCCGCCGTCGAGACGCTGCGCCTTGACGTACCACTGCCCGCTGCGCTGGGCCGCGTCCATCCACTTCTGCTCTTTCGTGTCGCGCCAGGCTTCGAGCATCGGCCGGCCCCACCAGTAGGCGTGGCGCGGATGAATCTCGCCGCTGTCGCGCCGGCACGGGCCGTAGTCGACCCAGTTGCCCGCGGGGCGCTCGTCGCGCAGCAGGCGCTCGAGGACCTCGTAGAACACGTCCCGCAGCGACGGATCGCCGCCGCGCCGGGCCGCGGTGAGCCAGACGGCGTCGTCGACGAGCGGTCGGCCGGGCACGTCCTTGCGACCCGTGTGGGGGACCGTGAAGAACTCCCGTGTCTTCGGGTCGAACCAGTCCCTAAGCAGGCCTTCGCCGCGCACCCAGACGTTGTCCCGGCACCACTGCGCCGCGGCGATCGCGGCCGTTTCGTAGCGATCGTCGCCGGTCGTGTCGGTAAGCAGGAACAGCCCGTCTAGCGTCTCCAGGATCGCCGACGAGCAGGTCTTGTCCGGCAGGTCCTCGTAGGCGAGGATCAGCCCGGCGTCGGGGCCCTCGGTGATCCGGTTCCGCAGCAGGAACTCGCCGCCGAGCTTCGCGGCCTCGAGATACCGGTCCTCGCGCGTGACCTGCCAGGCCTGGCACAGGCTCTTCACCGCCTGCCCGCCGTGCCACACCGGGCAGAACACGTCCCACTTGCGTTCGGCGACGTTGTACTCGCCGCGGAACGAGCCCCGCCAGTACTCGTGCTGCATGTGGCGCGAGTCGCTCTCGGGCTCGATCATCTCGGTCTTGATCTGCGCGACGTCGACGAGCCAGTCGCAGGCCTCGCGCAGGGATGTCTCGAGATCGGGAAGTTCATTGCAGACATCGTTCAGTGATTTGGACATGGGCTGAGTATAGCCGCCGCTCCTCCACTGAACCCCAGACCCCAAACGCCATACCCCAAACCCCAGTCCCCAGCTCCTACCTCGCCGTGGTGTTCGCTTTCTCCATCTTGCGAACAAACCGCGTGATCTGCTGCTGCATCATGATGTCCGCCGTCACCGGTGCTTTCTCCATCGTCTCCAGCGCCGCAAGCACGAACGTGTACGTCGGCACGATCAGCGATTCATCAAGCCGATCCACGTGCACCTTCTGCATCAGCTCCACCGTCACCGACAGCGCGACCCCCTCCGGCACCGCGTCATCCAGACCGCCGACCACCTTCAGATGCACCGCGGGCACGTCCGTGTCGCTCACTACGCGAATGCCTGCGGCGCGAAGCCGGCGCGTCCACAGCGTGCGGACAGGCTCGGTATCCAGCCCGGTGTCGACCAGGCTCCCGGGAAACGGGTCGATGCGCAGCTGCACGCGCTCGAGGCGCGCGAGGCTGAAGTCCTCGTCCGTCAGGCCGGCGTGGCGCGGCACGATCGGCGCCGCGACCGCGATGAGGGCGATGAGGGCGACGAATCGTGTGGGGTTGCGTGCCACGGAGGTCTCCTGGGGCCAGTGCTCGATATCGCGTTCAGTCATGTTAGATTCTTCCGGTGTCACTTCTCGTCACCGTGACGAGAAGTTGAAGAACCACGGATCCGCCGCTCACCGTGAAAATCCTTTCCAGGCACACCCTTTTCGTGTCTGTCCGCGGCTCCTGACCGGCCGGGCGGTAATTTCGGATCGGAAGGAAGCAGAACCTATAATGCGTGCCCAAGGAGCCCCTCCATGCGCGTCAATCTCAGTTTTCGGACGGTGATCGTTCTGGCGATGCTGGTCGGCATCGCAGGCCATGTGCGCGCCGCCGCGCCGATCGGATGGCGCACCGACGGCACGGGCTGCTACCCGGATGCGACGCCGCCGGTTGTATGGGGTCCGGAGAAGAACGTCGCGTGGTCGACGCCGATGGCAAGCTGGAGCAACAGCACGCCGGTGATCACGGGCGACCGGATCTTCGTCTGCTCGGAGCCGGACACGCTCGTGTGCGTCGATCGCCGCGACGGCCGGGTTCTCTGGCAGCGAAGCAACGCGCGACTGGACGTGATGCTGGGTGACCAGGCGGCGGCGGCGCAGGCGAAGCTGGATGACGCCGCTCCCCGGATGAAGGCGCTGCAGGAAAAGGAGCACCGGATGCGGCGCATCCGGCGCATGATCCGGCGCGACGGTGAAACCGACGAGCTTGTCGGGAAGAGATCGCAACTGCGGGCGGAGATCGAAACGCTTCGGAAGGATCTTGGCGAGGTCGAGGGGTTGCGCCCGCCGCAGACGCACAACTCGAACGGTTATTCCTCGGCCACGCCCGTGACCGATGGTCGCTTCGTCTACGTGCAGTTCGGCACCGGCGTCGTGGCCTGCTACGACGTGGAAGGCGAGCGGCAGTGGATCCGCCATGTGCAGGATTCGGAGCACGGCTGGGGGCAGAGCTCTTCGCCGGTGTTGTCCGGCGGCACGCTGGTCGTCCTGATTCGCGCGCTCTACGGCATCGACCCCGCGACCGGGGAGACGAATTGGGAGACCGTCTCGCCGCAGGCATGGGGCTCGCCCGGAAGTGCGACGATCGGTTCGACGCCCGTGGTGATCACCCCGTCGGGGCAGGTCGTCCGCTCGTCGGACGGCGGCGTCCTGTGGACGGAGGTCGGCGAGCTGGGCTACTGCACCCCGGTTGTCACCGACGGCGTGCTCTACATGATCCAGAACACGAGCCGCGCGACGCGGCTGCCGTCCGCGATCGACGACGGGGAGGGTCCGCAGATGCTCTGGCAGGCGACCGTGAAGGGCGATCGGCACTACGCGTCGCCGGTGATCCACGACGGACTGGCGTACACCATTTCGCGACGCGAGCTGATGACGGTGCTCGACGCGACCACGGGCGGGATTGTCTACGAGCAGCAGCTCAACCTCGAGGGCGACAAGCCCAACAGCGCCTATCCCTCGGTGGCCCTGGCCGGCGATTACGTCTACGTCGGTTCGCAGTCCGGCAAGACCATCGTCGTCCGCGCGGGCCGCGACTTCGAGATCGTCGCCGAGAACCGCCTCGAGGCGTATCGCAGCTCACCGGTGTTCCAGGGGCGTCGGATGTACGTGCGCGGGTTCAAGAAGCTCTGGTGCATCGAGGGGCGGCGGGTCACGAGTCAGCAGTAACGAGTAACAGGGCGCTATTCGTGAAGGCGCAGGGCGATGGGGAAGTGGTCGCTGTAGCCGTCGCGGTTCATCGACGCGCCGCGTCCGAAGCGGATCGGCGCGGGGTAGGTGCCGCTCGAGACCATGTCGGGGTGGCGCACGATTTCGACGCTGTCGACGTCGACCTCGATGCCGTTGCGACCGGTCACCAGGCCGCGCGACGCGAGGAACTGGTCGAGCATCCCCGGCTCGTTGTCGTAGTAGTGCGTACCCTGGCCGACGCCCATCAGGGGCCACATCACGTTCAGGAACTTCGCGGACCGGGCGCGCGTCACCTTGGAGCGGACGCGCTCGGCCTGGGCGTACTCCTGCAGGGAGCGGTTCAGCGGCTCGTCGTTGAAGTCGCCCATGGCGAGGACCGCCACGTGCGTGTCGTCATGGATCTCGCGAATCCGCTGGTGGAAATACGCCAGCGTCTCGCCAGCCATCATTCGGTACGGCTCTGACGAATACTGGCCGCCCAGCCGCGCCGGCCAGTGGTTGCCGATGACGAACAGGCGGTTCCCCTGCGCGGTGAGGAAGTTCACCTGGAACAGGTCGCGGGTCGCGACACGCTTTTGAATGTAGTGAGAGAAGCAGAGCGGTTTGCCGTCCTTCGTCTCGACCTGCAGGATGTCGACGTCGTAGATGAACGCCACGTCGATGCCGCGGCGATCCGACATGTCGTGGTGCACGATCCGGTAGTTGCGCCCGAGGGACGAGAGGGCTCCGGCGAGAAGCTCCAGCACCCGCCGATTCTCGATCTCGCAGACGCCCAGCAGGTCGGGGCCGCGCGCGTCGTTCATCGAGCGGACGACCCGGGCAAGCTGGCTGATCTTGCGATCGAGGACGGCCCGCGTCCACCCGGTGAGCTCGCGGCCGATGGCCCGCTGCAGCTTTTCGGAGCGGTCCGGCGCGTGGCGCACGTCGAACAGGTTCTCGACGTTCCAGAACGACACGTAGTGTTCGGGCATGACACCTCCTTGATCGGTGACGGCGGATCGTCCAGCCGGATTATGGGCCGATCGCAGACGGAGGCAAACTGTCGACTTTGCCCTGTGGGCTCTCTATAGTGTTGCATCAGCAGTGTTGCATCAGCGTTGCAATGTCCGGGGGCGCGGATGACATCCCACGGGGGCATGAGGCAGGACTGAAGGAGTGCCATTCTGGTACCCCGGCCGTGTGCCGGGTATCGACGGAGCACATTTCGGATGAGAAGAGAACACCTGGCAGGTCTGCTTGCAGCGATTCTGGTAGGTGGGGCGTGCGCGCCGATTTCGGCGTTCACGATCTATCCGCTCGGTCCCGGCGACGCCCAGAAATGGGGCGAGAGGACGATCGGGACACCGGGCACCGTGACC
Organism: Phycisphaeraceae bacterium; assembly: GCA_002686995.1. Lineage (GTDB taxonomy): Bacteria > Planctomycetota > Phycisphaerae > Phycisphaerales > Phycisphaeraceae > NYZC01. Next base: position 5,422 of record NYZC01000226.1, read on the forward strand.
TGGAGTCTCGTGCCCGACGGGACCGTCTTCCAGGACCCGCACTTTCCTGACGAGTTTCTCGCGATCAGCGGCACGTCCGACATGACCGGCGTGTTCAACCAGGTCGGCGGCGAGGCGGCGGCGCGGGCGGCGATGCAGCGCGCGTTCGACACGTGGTCGTCGATCGCGCGGATCACGTTCACCGAGGTTCCGGACGACGGCGCCGTCTTCGGCTCGCTCGACGACGCGCCGCCGGGGCGCGGCCACATTCGCATCTCGGCCTATCCGCTCGATCCCGGCGGGGGCGCGGCCGGATACGGGCCTCCGGGGTACGACTCGCCGCTTCTGTTCGACGCTGGGCTCGGCGAGCAGGCCAACCTCGACGCGGCCGTGTTCTCCCAGGACCTTCACGATCTGTTCGACGCCAGCGTGTCCAATCCGCCCTCGGCCTCGGCCACGGTGACGGTCGAGACCGCGGGCAGCGAGTGGGCCATATGGGATCCGAAGCCCACGTTCGTGATCCGCAATGAGAACGGGGCGCTCAACACTTACTACCCGCCCGACCGCATCGCCGGGAACCTCGTCTTCAACTCGCTGGCGACCTTCCAGATCGTCAACGGCGTCGAGGGCGATCCGATTCCCGCCTTCACGAACGACTTCGAAGGCCTGTTTCTGCACGAGCTGGGCCACGCGATCGGGATCGGGCACACCGATGACGTGACGGCGGTGATGTGCGGGTTCATCTGGCCCATCAATCCCGCCTGCGACTACCAGCACATCAACCGGATTCCCGAGCAGGACGACGTCGGCGGCATCACGACCCTGTACGGCGCCGTGCCGACACCGGGGACGGGCTTCTTTCTCTGGTTCGGACTCGCCGGCTTCATGGCGAAGACGGGCCGCAGGCGGGGCCGGCGCCATGCCGGACGCCGGAGGCAAGTGCGCAGAGGTCGGAAGGCAGGGGGGTGACGGCATCACCGATGCGCGGCGACGCCAGGGGCGACTTCAGTTACGACTGCGCGTTCAGGTACTTGCGCCACGGCTCCCAGTAGTACTTGTTCCACCCCTCGACGACGTCGTTGTAGTCGTGATCGGGCACGTCGACGTGCACGAGATCGATGCGCCCCTCACCCCCCTCGGGCGCGAACGTGAGGATGAGCGTCGAGTCCGGATCGTCGTCGCGGAAATTCACCGAGCGCCACGACTGAACGACGAGCCGCGGGCGCGCCACCGACAGCATGGTGCCGGATAGCTGGCCGCCGAATGCCTCGAACGAGGCGCCGCGTTCCTCGCCGATCGTCACCGGAGCGCCGGTGATCGCGCCGTGACGGGCAGGATCCAGGTACATCTCGACAAGCTGATCCGCCGGCGCGGGCAGCACGACTGACTGCTGGATGACGTTGCGCATGGCGCCATGCTACAGCGCGTCCGCGCGCGAACCACCGATAATTACGCATGAATCGGCCGGCGATAAGCGATCGCAAGAAATTTCCTGATCGCGGCGCCGATGCGACGATAACAGCGATGGTCTGCGGCCCGCCAGTAACTGCCCCTGCGTCTCGATTCGAGACGATCCCTTTGGCATCAATAGGACGGCGCCGCAGATTTTTTTATGCGCTTCGATGGCGGCAGAAGCTGAAGAGAGCGAACGATTATCGGCAGGGGCTTCCAGCGCGAAAAAGCGACAGAATTTTTCTTGACACGACGCATGATGTGTCGGTAAAATAATGACGCTCATTTCGTTTTCCCCAATCCAAGGAGTTCCGCCATGGAATATGTGGAAGACAGTCCACCGAATGGACATTGAGGCGTGTCGCGCGCTCCATCGCGATCAGGATGAACGCCGCCTCGCCAGATACAGCCGCGGACCGATCGCCCGACCAGAATGACCCACACGCGGTCAAGTGACGGCGAATACCGTCATGAAACGTCTCGGATCGAGGCTTTCGAGAGGCTGGAAAAAAGCTGGCGCCAGGGCGGGAGACGCGACAACGACTAGGATTCAACGAATCCTCCCGGCCAACGTCGGGAGGATTTTTTTGCTCTTTTTCGCTTCTGGCTTGCCGGAATCGGGATCGCGAGGCATCCGTAGCGAACCCGTCGCGGCGCGCCGACGTAATGCTGGGACCGAAGGAACAACCGCATCCGCCTTTCGTCTGGGAAAGCAGTGCCGAAAACAAAATCAGATCCGATCGAACTGCACGCCGTGGAGTCGGCCGCCTGGCTGCTCCTCGACCTTGCAGATTTCATGCGCCAGTCCAAGTCCTCATCGGTGTCAGAAAAGGCAATTCAGGCAAGACTGCGCACACGCATCAACGAGCAGATCAGGAACCAGGAGAGCACGGGCGATCCGCTCGATCTCGTCGAGACGGTTCGGCGCCTCCTGGCGGAGCAGTAGATTCTTCCGGTGCAACCTCTCGTCACGGTGACGAGAAGTCGAAGCTCGAAAGCGGAACTGTCGATGCCCCACCGCGCCGGCCGGAGTCCGGTTCTTTCGACTCTTGACCTTCCGACCTTCCGACCTTCCGACTTTCCGACTTGCGGGCGAAGCCCGCGTCAGGCCCCTTTCCGGAACTATAGGTCGGTCGTCCGACGTGGAAGCTTCGGCGCACGTCGGTTCATGATCGTCATCGCCGCCCTGTCATTCGACCCTCGGGCTGACGCCGCGCTGACGCCGCGCGGTTCACCTCCCTTGCGTACTCGCTAGGCTCTGTCTCAGAACTCTGCCGCGGGCCCAAGACCGAGCGAATCGTCCGTTGGCAAGGAGGCCGAAGCAGGCGATGTCGCTGTGCATC
>NYZC01000227.1 GCA_002686995.1 Phycisphaeraceae bacterium
CGACGGGTTCGTCGTGATCCCCGGCACCGAATCGGATCGCCCGCATCTCCTGTCGCTCGGCGTGGACGCGCCGCCCGCCAATCACGAGCGCAACGACGGCTACGCGATCGCTTCGGTCACCGAGCATGTCGCCTCGACCGGCGGGCTGACCGTCCTGCCCCATCCGACGCTGACCGGATGGAGCTTTGACGAGCTTTGCCAGGCCGCGGCGGCGGGCGTCGAAGGGTTCGAGGTCGTCCACGCCAAGGGACGATACGGAGCGGGCAAGTGGCGCGCGGATCAGATCTACATGATGTTGCTGTCCCACGGCTACCGGCCGGCGGCCATCGGCAGCGACGACTGTCACTGGAACGACGAGGACCCGCTGGGTGAGATCTCGCGCGGCGGCGCATGGACGGGCGTTCGGGCGGCCGGGCGCAGCGCCGAGGCGATCCTCGATGCGATTCGCCTCCGCCAGACCTACGCGTCGGAAGGACCGGAGATCCGCGATCTGCGGTGGGAGGCGCCCGCCTCGCTTCTCGTCGAGTGCAGCCCGTGCGTCGCCTGCTATTTCCGGTCGGACCGTCACGGCACGACGTCCGAGATTCACGACGACGCGCCGCGCGAACGATTCGTCCTCGACCTGACCCGGTGGAGCTTCCGGGCGTGGGGCTACGTCGTCGTCGTGCTTCAGGACACGGCCGGCCGCTTCGCGTGGACCAGCCCGATCGACATCGTTGCCGAAACCGTCTGATTGCTGAAGGGTGTCGCATGGGCGCTGAGGAACCTGAGCGATACGAGATCATCTGGAGGCACGCCGATCCCGGCTACCTCGATCCGTCGTCCGGGCGTCTGCCCCGAGGGCCGATCGAGGTCACGCGGAGCAACGAGGAATCGCTTCGGATCGTCAGGGACTACTTCGCAGCGCACTGGCGAAGCGCATGTCGCGAACTCCTTGGCGATCTGCGGCACCCTTTCTTCATCCCGGGCGGCGTCTACACGACTTTCTGGGCGAACGACGCGTTCATGACTGCCTGCGCCGTCCCGGACGAGGCACTCCCGTGGGCAAAGGGAAGCGTGTTGAACCTTCTTGACGGCATCCGCGCCGACGGGCGTCCGGCCAAGAACGCGGGGTTCGCGGGGGAAAACAACTACAAAGACTACCCGGGGCCGGTGTGCGCCCAGTTCGCCTTCATCGTGGGTAGACGGCTCGGCGATTTCTCCTGGATCGAACCGTACTGGCCGCGGCTGGAGCGCACCAGGAAGTGGTACGAGGCCGAAACCGCCGATCCTCGCGGGTACTTCGTCTCTCTCGACGCCCACGGGTCCGTGTTCGACAACAATCCGTCCGTCTACGGCAGGCCGCCCGGCACCTCGGCCGGGATCGATCTCGCCGCCTGGCACTACCGCGAGTGCAGGGCGATGGAAAAGCTCGGCGGGGAATTGAAAATGCCTGCCGCGGAGGGATATCGTCGGAAGGCCGACGACCTGAAGGAGAGGGTCCGAAGGCGATACTGGGATACCGTCGATCGGTTCTTCTACAACATCGACTGCTGCATCGATGATGAACGCCCCGGCGCACAGGCAATCACCTGGATCGTTCATCTCAAGTTCAGAAGCTTCGCATCCTGCCTTCCACTCTGGGCGAATCTCGCCCGCGAGGACCAGGCGGCGGCAGTCGTCGAAAGGATGATGTCGAAACGCGAATTCCTTTCGCCGTGCGGCATCCGCTCTCACAGTGCCGCCGAGCCGATCTACAACAATCTCGCGATGGGAGGCCCTTCGAACTTCCAGGGACCGGTCTGGGGGGTGAGCACGTTCCTTGGTGGTTACGCACTGGCGAGATACGGGTTCCGGGATCAGGCCCTCGAAGCGTGCTATCGGCTGATCCGGACCTTCGCCGCCGATATCGAGCAGAACGGCTGCGTTCACGAGTACTACCACGCCGATACCTGTCAGCCCGTGCTGAAGCCCGGACACTTCGGCTGGAACGCGCTGGCGTCGAGAGTCATCGACGATATCGAGCAGGGCACCGATTGCACGACCCTCGACCTTCTGGATTGAGGGCGATGATCATGGATCCGACAATCGTCGAACACGGCAGAGCCGCACCGGAACCGAACCAGAATGGACACGGGTGGACACAGCGCGGGCTCTGGCCCGCAAACCAATCTTAATCTCTCCGCTTCACCCTGATCGGAAGACCCGAGATCGCGCCTTCGCCTCGCTCCGCGTCCATGTAGACGACCAGCAGCGTGTGCGGCTCGATGATCTGCATGACCGCCATCGTCCGCTCGAATGGCGCGCCGAACGCCGCCTCTTCGGTCCACACGGAGCCGAGCCCGTCGGGGCTGAAGAAGATCCGGCCGTTGGGGCGCGTGCGCATGAGCGCGAGGACGCCGTCGGCGGTGACCACGGCGGCCGGGTAGATCCCGACGATGAGCTCGCCGTCGCCGTCCCTGTCACCGTCCCTGTCACCCTCCCTGTCATCCTCCCTGTCACCCTCCCTGTCACCCTCCCTGTCACCCTCCCTGTCACCCTCCCTGTCACCCTCCCTGTCACCCTCCCTGTAGATGCGCGTGGGAAGGCTCCACGTTCGGCCGTCGCAGCGCGACCACGAGGCGACCAGCGGCTCGTCGCGCTCGGTCCGCCCGCAGGGATCGGTGTACCCGAACATGCCGGTGCGCATGACGGCGAACAGGTCACCGTTCGGCAGGCGCGCGAAGGTCGGCTCGCACAGGCCCTCCCTGGCGATCTCGGTGTTGGCGGCCACGGTGCTGTAGTAGTGCCACGTTCGTCCGCGATCGGTGGACGACACGAGGATCGTGCGGCGCTTACGGGCCATGCCCACCTCGGCCAGAGGGTAGATGGCGCTGTCGAGGGGCGTGTCGTCCCCATGCATTTCTCCGTACATGGCCAGCAGCAGGCGGCCGTCGTCGAGCTCGATGAGCCCGTTCGTGCAGCGGCCTGTCCCCCCGCAGAAGAAGCGCCGGCCGAGGGGAATGTGCAGCGGCGCCGCGAACTGCTCCACGGTCCGCCAGTCATCCCGGGATATCGAGACGGTGAGGGACATCCTCCCTTCGAGCGGATCCATCCAGGGCCATCCGTTCACCGGATCCTGCACGATGTCCTCGCCTGCGTCGACCTGCATGATCGTGCCGTCGTCCAACTGCAGGTTGTTGTCAGTAACGTGCGGGCATGCATGCCACGTGCGTCCGCGGTCCTCGCTTCGGCGATCGTCGACGATCCAGGTGCCGGCCGCGGTGACGAAGAACTTGGGTTTGCCCCATCCGGTGCCGAGATCGATCTTCTCGCCGGTCCGTATTTCGAGTCGGGGGATTCGCGGGCCCGTTCCCGAGACGGCGCGGCTCGCGCGGGCCGGGACGCCCGCGGCCGGGTGATGACCCGGCTCGACGTCGCAGGCGCAACGGATACCCGTGTTCATGAGCTGGGCGTCGACGCCGCCGCGCATGCGCGACCCGCGGAAGGCGTCGGCGCCGGTGCACTCGTCGGGGCAGTTCCACGCGCCGCCCTTGCGAACGCACACGAGCCACGGATCCGAGCCGCCGCACGGCTCGAACACGTTGCCGTGCATGTCGAAGAACCCCCACGGGTTCGCCGGATAGAAGCCCGGCGGCGTAGGGTGACCGATGCGCGAGTTCGCGAAGTTCATGTAGCGCGTATCCGGCCGATCGCCCCACCAGTAGAGGCCGCTCGTGCCGGCGCGACAGGCGTACTCCCACTCGTGCACGACCGGCATCCGGTACGTCCGGCCGTCCCGTTGTGACAACCACGCGAGAAAGTCTTCGCAGTCGGCGACGCTCAGGCCGCAGACCGCCTGCTCGTCGGCGCTGAACTCACGGGTCGCCCAGGCCCGGACGTCGTTTCTCTGCGCCCGGTCCATGTCATAGAGATGTCCGCCCGGCTCGCGATGTCCCGTCTCGGCCACGAACCGGCGGTAGACGTCGTTGGTCACCGGCGACGCAGCGAGATAGAAATCGTGATCCAGCGTGACCCGGTGCGCCACGGGCGGCCGCTCGACAGTGCCGGTCCAGTTGCCGTACCGGGCCCGCTTCTCCCAGAGGTCTTCGAAGCACGGTGTCCACGCGTCGAACGTCGCTGCGCTCACGCGAATCATCTTCATATCGAGGGCGTTGATGAAAGACGCGCCGTCGTTCGCGTCGCCGTGATCCGAGTGGCGTGCCGCGCTCATGCGAGTCTCCGGTCGGCCAGGGGTATCGAGTATGGGGTATAGGGTATGGGGTGCGGGGTAGGTGAGCCGGACGGGTGCCCGCGTTGACGATCGCGCTGGCCGCAGCGCGTTGCCGAGCCGGGCCGTCCCCGGCCCGGGGTCGGCAAGGAGCCCATGGCCGTCATCCGGGCCGAGACGGCCCGGCTCGGTAAGGCAATCCCGATGAACGCAACGCGAATTCCGTGCCGAACAGGATTGGGTCTGACCCTGTTTTTCGCCCCGGTCACCTTGGACTACAGTGTGCAGGAGTGTGTCGGAGTGTGCGGTGCCGGTTCCAGGAAAAGGCGATGTCCGGTGACCAGTTACGCCAGGAGTTCGAACAGAGCGGTTTCGTGGTCGTCGGAGATTTCCTGGCCGAAGACGAGATCGCGCACGCCCTGGCCGACGCGGAAGCGGCAGCCGACGCGCTGGGAGAAGATCCGCACCGGCCCGATCGCGATTTCTGGGGCGTGCACAGCCGGCGCCTGAGCGGCGAAGCGCTCGACCGCCCGGGCCTGAATGCCATCGTGCGGAAGCCCGAGCTGCACCGGATCGCGCAGCGGCTGCTTTGCGAAGACTGCGTGTACGACGGCATCGGCATGCAGGTGTACCTGCCGCACCGCGGTCACAAGCAGTCGTGGCACACCGACACCGATCCTGACGACCTTCCCTTCTCCTGCCTGACGATGGTCATCTACGTCCAGGACCAGACCCCGGCGACGGGCATGACGAGACTCGTGCCCGGCTCGCACCGCACGCCGATCGAAAAGCGTTTCCCCGATCACGCCGACCTGCCGGGCCAGTTCGCCGCCGAGTTGCCGGCCGGATCGCTGTGCGCGTTTCAGAGCACGACCTGGCACAGCGCCACGGAAAACCGCTCCGATCGACCGCGCTTCGCCCTCGTTGCCCGGTTCTGTCGGCCCGAGTACCAACGTGACCGCGTGCCCCAGTACTACGGCCGGATGCGCCATGCCCGCGGCGCGCGCCGATCGGGCAGGCCGATGTTCGACCACCCGACCGACGAAGGTTCGTACCCCTGGCCGGAGACCTACGATCCGGCCGAGCTGCCCTTTCTGTAACCGTCCCGATCATCGAGTCCTGCATGGCGCCTGACCGGACGGCGACCAGAAGACATGACGCGGTGCCGGCGGCGCCTCGACGACGGAGTCCGACATGCAATGGTGCCAGAGATCACGGTCGTCGCTTCGCGACCTGGCGCTCCCGCTCGTTATTTTCCTGTTCGCGATCGCGCCGTCAACGGCGCAGGCGATGACGCTGGCCGAGGACGGTCGGGCGCTGGCCACGATCGTCATCGCCGAGAAGGCGCGCGAGCGGGAGAAGCTGGCGGCGCGCGAGTTGGCGCATTTCCTGGGTCAGATGTCCGGCGCCGAGTTCAGGGTGACCACGCAGGTCGGTGACGGGCCGACGATCTTCGTCGGCGCGATGCCGCAGACCGAGCCCATCCTCGAAGAGCTTCGCAGGCAGAAGGCCCGGGCCGACAGCTTCGTCATTCGATGCCACGACGATCGCCTCTACCTCGTCGGAAGCGATCACGAGATGCAGACCTACAAGCGGCCGGACACGGGAACCTGCAACGCGGTCTACACGCTGCTCGACGAGTTCGGCTGCAAATGGTATTTCCCCGGACCGCTCGGCGAGGTCGTGCCGAAGCGCCCGAAACTCGAAGTCGCGGGGCAGGACCGTCACGTCAAGCCCAGCTTCTGGTACCGCGGCGCCATCTGGGGCCCGTCCGAGGACTGGATTCGGCGCAATCGCGGCGGCGGCCCCCATCGCGCGGTCACCGGACATAGCTACATGAAGCTGGTACCTCCTGCGAAGTATGAGAAGGAGCATCCCGAGTACTACGCGGTGGTGGATGGCCGGCGCTGGCCGGGGATCGGACTGTGCACGTCCAATCCGGACGTTGTCCGCATCGCCATTGATTCGGCCAGGCAGGCCATCCGTGAATCCGGCCGGAACCTCGTCTGCGTCTCGCCACCCGATACGCCGTGGCTGTGCGAATGCGACAATTGCCGGGCCCTCGATCCGCCGCAGTTTCGCCGCGCGGTGACGCGCAAGCAGGAGGAGGCGATGTACGGCGGATACGTCGCCGGCAACAGCCAGGGCCGCAGCGACCGCGTCGTGCACTTCGCCAACGCGGTGGCCCACGGCCTGCGCGACGAGTTTCCCGACGCCCGCGTGCTCAACTTCGCATACTGGGGATACATGGAAGCACCGGTGCAGTACAAGCCCGAGCCGAACGTCATTTGCTGGTTCACGCTCTGGACGACGACGGGCGTCAGGACCGCGTTTCCGTACAGCGCGGCGGGCAACGAGCGGGCCCAGAAGGTTTTTCTGGACAACGCGGGGAGCGGCGAACGGAGGAAACGACGTTCGTTGAAGCACTCCGAGAAACGGATCGCCATCGCCAAAGCGTATCGCGAATACGGATACACCATGAAGCAGATTGTCGATTGTCGCGGAGTGCGCCATGCAAGGGTAAACCGATCAGGCACGAACGTTGAAGCTGGAATGTCGTCATGCAAGACTTGACCCCACGGCCCCTGACCCCACGGCCCCCGAACACTCATGTCTCAATGTGCCCCAGCTCGATCTTCACGTCCCGGCGGCGTTCGATGTGGTCGATCTTTCCGTCGGCCATCCGCATGATGCGGTCCGAGACGTCGAGCATCTTGTGATCGTGGGTCGCTGAGATGATGGTGACGCCCGACTCCTGGTTCATCGCCTTGAGCAGGCCGATGATCTCCTGGCCCGTCTTGAGGTCGAGGTTCCCCGTCGGCTCGTCGGCGAGGATGATCGCCGGCTCGTTGGCGAAGGCGCGGGCGATCG
>NYZC01000228.1 GCA_002686995.1 Phycisphaeraceae bacterium
GAGCAGACCTCCAAGGCCCCCCGCAACTTCGGGCGCCTGCCGCTGGACATGGTGCTGCGCATCGTGTTCGAGGGCTACCGCAACCGGAAGGTCCGCAGCGCGATCACGCTTCTGGGCATCACGCTGGCTGCCTCATTCCTCGCCCTGGTCTGGATTCGCTCCGGTGGCAGGGACGCCACGGCCGAGGAGCGAGCGCTCGGGCTCTGGATGATCTCGATGTCCCTTCTCGTCTGCACGATGGGCATCGCCAACTCCGTGCTCATGTCGGTGACCGATCGGTTTCGCGAGATCGGGACCATGAAGTGTCTGGGCGCGTCCGACCGGCTGATCATCCGGATGTTCCTGACCGAATCGATGCTCTTCGGCGTGACCGGCGGAATGCTCGGCGGCGTGATCGGCGCCGTGGCGGCGCTGTGGTCGGCCGAAGCGTCGCTCGGTGCCGGCGCTGCCGCGGTGCGCGTCGGTGCGGTCGTGCTGATCAGCGGCGGCCTGTCGATCGTGGCGACCATCATTCCCGCCGGGGTGGCGGCGAGGATGACGCCGATGGACGCGATGCGGCCGCTGAAATAGCGGATAACGAGTCGCGATCGGCGGCCGCATGATCCGTGTCCCGTGAATATTGACAGTGGTGGCCGCCCCCCCGACATTGGTCTCGTGTCCGAACTTCCCGTCGTCCGAGCGAGGGGCATTGCGAAGTCCTACATGATGGGCGGGCAGGCAGTGCACGCGCTGCGCGAGATCGATCTTGACGTGGCGCGGGGCGAGTACCTGTCGATCATGGGCCCTTCAGGCAGCGGCAAGTCCACGCTGTTCAACATGATCGGCGGGCTCGACAAGCCGACGGCGGGACGGGTGCTGATCGACGGCGTCGACGTCGCCCAACTGAGCACGTACGAGCTTGCCTGGCTGCGCTGCTGCAAGATCGGCTACATCTTCCAGACGTTCAATCTCATCGGCGCCCTGACGGCGCTCGAGAACGTTTCCATGCCGATGGTCTTCATGGGCAAGCGCAGCGAGGACGTGCACGAGCACGCGGCGCGGCTGCTCCGCCTGGTCGGTCTCGACGAACGGATGGGGCACAAGCCGTCCGAGCTGTCCGGCGGGCAGCAGCAGCGCGTCGCCATCGCCCGGGCCCTCGCCAACGCCCCTTCGATCGTTCTGGCCGACGAGCCGACGGGCAATCTCGATTCGAGCACGGGGACGCAGATCATCGACCTGCTGTACGAGCTGAAGGATCGACAGGGCGTCACCGTGATCAGCGCGACGCACGACCACAAGATGCTCAGGGCGTCGGATCGCGTCGTGCACCTGCACGACGGCCGGATTCGTCGCATCGAGACGGGAGCGCAGTTCGCCGAGGAGGAGAAGGTCGCCGATTCGTCCTGAGCGGCGATGCCTGCCACGCACCGTCATGCACCGCCCTTGACGATGGCATCCGAGGGAGGGCCGACCAGCGCGAGCAGCTCTGCAATCTGGAGTCCCCGCTGGGCGGCGCGGTTCGTATGGCCGCGGCATTCCGACATCGCGATCACCTGGATTTCGCGGCCGGTGTCCGGTTGCACGGCCGTCTCCAGGTTCAGCAGATCGTCGAGCAGGACGCGCCAGGCCTCGTCCGCAAGCCCGGGATCGCCGTCGCGGCGGGACGCGAAGGCGATCATTCGGGCCGAGAACTCGGATCGATGCTCGACGAAGCCGAAGGACACGAGGCGGAGACGCTCCTCCGCCGGAAGCGCCCAGAATCGTCCGTAGCCCGCCAGGGCCTCGGCCCACGGCTCGTGGTCCATCAGCTCGGCCATCTCGAAGAAGATCTCCGGGCTGCCGAAGGGCAGCGTCATGTGATAGCTGTAGGGCGGTTGGGGATCGTGACGTGTCAGCGACGCGTCGGCCGGATCGAAGTCGCAGGTCGGACCGGAGATGAACGGAGGGTGATGAGCCAGGATGTCGTTCATTCCGCGGAGCAGCTTGTCTCGGTAACGGGCATCGCCGGTGCGCTCCCAGGCCGTGACCCAGTTCCAGCAGAGGGCGCTCCACGTCGGAGCCGTGACCATCTCGCAACGATCCGCGGGCCAGGCGTCGCAGACTTCGTCGAACACGTCGGCGAGCCGCTCGTCGACGGTGAGGTAGTGGCAGTAGCGTCGGCCGCCGGGCATGCTGATCCTCGGCTCCTTGCAGGCGCAGCCCCAGTGCGTCACGTTGTGCCGACTGCCCAGCCCCGCGAACGGACCGAGGTGATGCACGTCCACGTCGCTCACGTGACGGGCCATCGCCTCCGCCATGCGAAACAGGTCGGCGCGGCCCGTCCGGAAGAAGGACACCCAGAGCCAGATGTCCGTCGAGCACTCGATGTTGTCCCAGGCGTAGCCGCCTTCGTCGCAGCACCATCGACGGCGGAGCGGGTCGAAGCTGTGCATGACGTCGCCGTAGTGCCAGAAGCCGTACCAGCGCTGCCGTTCGACCTCGGCGACGTAGTGATCGAGCATTGCCTCGGCCTGCATGTCAAGCGCATGAGCGGACGGGTGACTCCGATCGAGAAGCGCCCAGATACCGCAGGCGCCGGAATCACGGTAGTGCTCCGGGGAGCAGACGAGCAGCGGCGGCGTCGCACTCGTTCGGGCCCGCTCGGCGATGTCCTCGCGCCCGGTGCTTCCCGTAATTGGCCAGAGCATCAGCTCGTGCGTGCGCGCGATGCCGAGCGCGTTGCTCCGCTCCGGGTCGGCCGGGCCCGCTTCCCAGTTGAGGCATTGATAGGCCTCGTACATCGGGCCGTGAATCCTGTCGGTGTAGTGACGCAGGTCCATGGCCGGCGCGTCGTCGGGCGTCGGCCACAACCAGGCGGTGATCCGTGCCGTTGCTTCACCGGCGTCGTCGACGGCGAGGGCGGAGGGATGCGTCTGCCAGAAGTCCCGCATCCCGAAGCCGAAGCCATCGTGCCCGTCCGTGATCGCGATCGCGCCGGCGGCGCGCCGGCCGTGGGTCGCCTCGATGCGGGTGAATCGATCGCCGCACCCCTTGTGCACGACGAAATGATCGGCGCTGTCCTGCCTTAGATCGAAGTGGTGCCACACCGGTGTCGCAGCGGCACCGCCCGGCTGCACGAGTGACTCGCCGGCGAACTGCCGCAAGCGTTCGGGGTTGGGTTCCAACTTCGCACCACCCTGCGCATCGTCCCGTTCCGTCATGATCGGCAACGGGCACACGGGCTCGGAAAAGACCCCCGGACCGTCGAGGCCGAGAAAGATTCGGCGGTTCCACGGTGCGCCGCGCAGGGGAATCGCGGCCTCGATGCCGACTGCGGCGACGAAGTCGACGTTCGCATCGCCGTCGTACACGAAGCTGTGAACGAGACGGATCGGCTCGACGCCGGCGCAGATGAAGATTCGAACGATGAAGGGCAGCCATGCATCCTCGCCGTCGGGAAGACGATGCCTTCCCTTCAGGCGAACGACGGCGCTGACCGGGCCCGATCGCTCGACGGTGGCCTCCTCGATCACCCCGATGAATCGGCGCCGCGTCACCCTGTCTTCGTCGCCGATCCTCGCTCGGTGTTCGTGGATCGCGATCAGGCGGAGGTTGCGGGCGACGACGACGTTGCCACGGCGCACCTCACGTACGAGGCTGTGGCCCGAACGGCCGCATGACACGGCGAGATCGCCGTGTTCGATGTCGATCGAATCCTCGACCTCGTGCGCGGTCAGTAATGCGGATACGTGCGATGCGGGGACGTGGCGCTCGACGGTGAAGTGCTCACCGTGCTCGGCATCCAGGGCGGCGGCGAATGCCGTCCACTTGACGCTGCCGTCGGGCCACCACGCGAGGGGCCAGGACTGGAATGTGATCGGTCGGCCGTTCCCGGCGCGCAGGGCGGGGCGATCCACCTTTCGACAGATCCCCCGTGGCCAGGGCACGGCGAAGCGGACGGCGGTCGGGTGGTGTCCGGGAGTCGCGTCAAGATACTTCAGGGCAATGGTGTCCAAGGTCTGCGCTCCCGGGTCATAATCCGTGCTCGTGAACACAGCGGTCCGCCGTCAACGGTGGCTCGAGTCAACCAGTGGGCGGCGGTGGCCGGATCGCCAACCGGCGGAGCGAGTCCGCCAGTCCTGGCGCACTAGCCGCGGTCATTCGGCAACAGCCTCGGATTGGCGATCCACGGCCTCGTCGCTTCCAGCATCCGCCCCATCATCTCGCGGCACTGCCCGACCTCGAGACGGCTGCGAAGCGGATCGCCGAAATGGAAGACAACAGCTGGCCCAATCGCTCATATCGTAATCGCCCGGTGCCGCCCCATCCCCGATACCTTATCCCCATGCCCGTGCCCCACTACGGGAAGACCCGCATCGTCATCTGCGACGACGAGCACGATCTGGGCGGATGCTCGGGTGCCGCCGTCGCCGACACCATGCGTCGAACCCTCGCGCAGCAGGACGAGTTCGTCATGATCTTCGCCGCCGGAGAGAGCCAGGTCACCTTCCTCGACGCCCTCGCCGTCGAACCCGACTGGCAGCGCGTCGTCTGCTTCAACATGGACGACTTCCGGGACACCCGCATGCAGGAGCGGTACTCCTGCGGCTGGCAGACGCGCCGTCAGCGCGTGCTGTCGACCGGGATCCCGACGACGAGCTTGCCGGTGAACATCATCAGGTGATACGAGGGGAAGCTGTTCGTGGACCGTAACTCGTGCCCCGATTTCGCGATGGCGCGAGGAGCGGATTCGTGTCGGCCTGGAATCGCCGGATGTCGAAGACGCGCTTGATTCATCTGACCGGGATGCGCAGCCCGCACGTGCCGACGCGCGTGAGCGTGCCGTTCGATGAAGCCGAACTGGCGGATCCGAACGGCTTCGTCGTTCGGGACGCCCTCGGCGGTGCCGTGCCATCTCAGGGACGCTCGATCCTGGACTGGCCCGACGGCTCCTGCAAATGGCTGCTCGTGCTGTTCGAGCCGGGTGACGGCGAGGGTCCGTTCACGCTCGAGCCGGCCACACCCGATGCCGAGCCGAAACCCCTCGTCGAGCGTGACGGCGATCGTTATCGCCTTGACACCGGCCCGCTCGTCATGAACGTGCCGGTTTGCGCGCATCGTCCAAACGCGATCTGTTATCCGCCGTGGCTCGACGGTCTCGCGTACCGGGACCGGAACGGCCAAGTGCACCCGATCCTGCGCGGCACGCCGCACACGGGGCTTCGGATCGAACGCGCCGACGGGCGAACCTACCTGAGCGAGCGCACGCTCGACGCGAACGTTGCGCGACATCAGCCGTTGCGCTGCCGCGACCGAACCGTCGAAGTCGTCGAATCCGGACCGTTGCGGGCGTGGCTGATCATTCGCGGCATCAGCGCCTCCGACGTCTTCAGGCCCGGTCTGGACTACTGCATCCAGATCGAAACGTACCGCGGCTCCAGTCTTGCGACCTTCACCGTGACCTGGCGCCACGCGGACGATCGCGTGTACCACCACCTGCGCGATATCCGGTTCGCCCTTCCGTTCGCCGAGCGCGCCACTCGGGTCACGACCGGCATGGAGCACGGGTCGACAACCGACCGGTTGATACCCGGCAGCGCCTACCGCGTGCTCCAGGAGGACGAGCAGGCCTGTTACGCCGATCGCCTCGATCCGTCCGGCGAGCGCGTCGGCCTGGCGTGGGGCTCCGGCCACGGGCGCCAGGCGCCCGGCATCATGCAGGCCCACTTCGAGTCGGCGCGCCTCAGTGTGGCGATGCGCGACTTCGTGCGCGAGTATCCCAACGAGATCCGGATCGACGAGAACGAGGCGACCTTCGGTCTCTGGCCCGCCGATGCCGCGGACCGTATCGCGGCGAAGCGCCTCGTCCCGATCCATCCCGATACTGCCGACGACCCCGAACTGCGACACCGTCACACGTGCTACGACAACGTCGCGTGCCATCCCTACTGGGCCTTCTTCGACCGCGACACCGGTTGTCTCGAGACCGTGCGCGGCATGCAGAAGTCACAGGTGGTCTGGTGTGACACCGATCCGGACCTCGACGCGATCGAGTGGCGTCGCCGCGTGACCTCCGGCGCGCTGGAGATCAACCAGGCGCGGCTCGAATGCGCCGATCTTCGGCGCTCGCGCACCTATGCGGACGTCTACGACCTGAAGTCGGACGGGACACCGAACCTCGCGCGCGTGCTCGGCTCGGCCGCGACGTGGCTGAAGAACCACGAGCAGGCCTATCACGTCACCGGAAAGTTCGACGCCGGCGACCTCTACTACATGTGGATCAGCCAGTCGCTGTCGAAGGACACCGACCGCAAGCATGCGGCGCGCCGCGAGCACTCGCGGATGGGCTACTGGAACAACAACGAGGAGGATCCCTGTCACGGCCTGACGACGTACTTCCTTGCGACCGGGGATGTTGAAGCCTGGCGGACAGCGTCCGCCAGGACGCGACACCTGTGGGACATCGACATCCAGCACCACCCGCACCTGGGCATGTACACGCACGCCTTTGGTCACTGCTTCCGCGGTTTTCCCGCGACGGCCACCGACCACTTCTGGCTGGAAGGATTGCGCGATTACTACCTGATCACCGGCGACCCCGAGATCCGGCGCGGCATCGCCGGACTCGCGCATTTCCTCACCGGCGCCGCGGCCGGGATCGATCCGGCCGACGTCGACCTGCGCAGCCAATCCCTGCTGCTGTGGCAGCTTGCCAACTTCAGTGAGTTCGGTGACCCCGAAGTGATGATCGACCGCGCGCGAAGCTTCGCCGACGCGATGATCGCCGATCGCGACCCGGCCGGCTTCTTCCGCCGCTTCGGCTCGCGCATCGTGGAAAAGTTTCGCCAGGACGCAACGCCCACGATCGCGTTTGGCAGATCGACATGATGGCACTGCGAATCCTCTGGTTCCGATTCACTTTCGTCGCCATGATGGACGGCTTCTCCCGCAGGTTGCTTCGGCTGAAACGATCGTCAACGGTGCACACTTCATTGAAAGTTCGCGAAGGTCGGTTATACTCGGCACTTGCAAGCCGGCGTGTGAATGTACGACGAAGCGCCGGAGAATCCACTCTCTCCGAGCGATTCTGTCGGCGTCTGGAAAGGGAATCGAATCGGTCACGTCGCATGGAAGTGGTGGTCTGCCACGCGACAGATCGTATCGTTCTTTCGCCCAGATTCGCTATTTCCACACGTCAGCTTGGCGTTGCCGGGCTTTCCCCGGGTCATTGCAGAATTGCTCCGTGGCGCTCCAGCTACGCGGCGGCGCCGGGAGCCAGATATCACGAGCTGCACGTTAATGAAGCGCCCTCCAGACGCGAGGTCCACTTGAAGGCCCGGGCAGCATGGAGTCGCGCCTCGCAGATCGAAATCAGCACAGGCGGTCATCAGGCATTGCACCTGTCAATCTCAGGTTTCTCCGGATGAAGGTACTAAAAACGTCAACCCAACGCGGGCTTTGCCCGCAACCCAAGAGGATAGCAACCGAGGGTTGATGGGTCGCTCGAGGTCGACATGCTATCTGAGC
>NYZC01000229.1 GCA_002686995.1 Phycisphaeraceae bacterium
AACTGTCGATGCCCCACCGCGCTGGCCGTAGTCAGGTTCTTTCGACTTTCGACCTTCCGACTTTCCGACTTGCGGGCGAAGCCCGCGTTAGATTCTTCCGCCGTCACTTCTTGTCGCGGTGACGAGAAGTTGAAGAACCACGGATGAACACGGATGAACACGGATCCTTTTTCTTTCTGATTCATCCGTGTCCATCCGTGTCCATCCGTGGTCCCTGAACGGTGCGGCTCAGCCGCGCTAGTCATTAATTCAATCAAGTTGGTCGGCGAGCCAGCGGCCGGTCTCTTCCAGCAATCGCGGGTCGCACGCTGCGGTGACGTGATCGCCGGGCAGCATCGTCGCCCTGAACAGATCGCTGCATCCCTGCGCAGAGTACGCCTGGCGTGCGGCGTCCATGATCGGCTCGACGCCGTCGCGCGGGAAATCGTCTTCGCCCTGGATCGCCATCAGCGGACGCGGGGCGATCGACGCCACCAGCGCCTCGCGGCTCGCATGCCGTCGCAAGCTCGGGACCCACGCGTGCCAGGAGGCGTCCCTTCGGACGCGCAGCGCCGACTCGTAGGTGAGCATGCAGCCCCCGGCGACCGCGACCCTGATCCTTGGCTCGACGACCGTGGTCGACCAGCAGGTCGTGCCGCCCATCGAGTAGCCGTACATACCGAGCCGCGCAGCATCGACGTCGTCACGCGTCTCGAGGTAATCGATGGCACACTGAACGTCGTGGATCAGCAGGCCCTGGAGCGCGAGTCCGTCGATGATGCACTGCCGGTGCAGCCACGCCCATTCGGTCTGAAAGAAATCGAACCAGGCCGGCTCGTCTTCGCGACGGTCCGGAGCGCCCGCCAGCCGGTCGCCGTGCGCACGGGCGTCGATGCCGAGCACGGCCAGGCCGTGCGACACGAGGTGCGCCGCGCCGGGATGCTTCACCGACGGGATGCCGCTGTGCGGGCCGAACATGAAGATGTCCTTGCCCTCGCTCCAGCCGTGATGCGCGACGACGACCGGCGGACGCCCGACGCCTTCGGGCCGAAGCATGACCGCAGGGATCGGCGCCTCGTCGTCATTTCGGATTTCGAGCCGCTCGACGGTCCACGGCCCGACGTCGCCTGCTCCAAGCGCAACGCCCGTCACGCGCCCGCGCTGCGGAAGCGGGCCGAGGCATTGGCGGTACCAGTCGACAGGAGTCGGGGGCATGGGACGATCGTAGCATGTCACCTACAGAGAGATTAATTAAGCTATGCGTCAATAGGCCAATCGTTATTCGTCATATTGGACTCCGCAGCCATGGACAGCTCCTTCACCAACAGCCTCGAGAGCATCGAATCGGCGCGCCGGCCGGACGTCGACTGGCACCGCCTTTCCACCGCCGAGCGCATCCGCTGGATCGAGCTCGAGGGCTACGTCGTACTGCCCGACCTGCTGCCTCCCGACCGGGTCGAGACCCTCCGAACCGAGCTTGACGAGATGCCGACGACCGCGGTCGACTACAGCGAGCATCAGCGCGGCGTCAGGGACCTGCAGTACTCGGACTGCCGAAATGCCCTTGGCGTCGTCGCACTGCCCGCCGTCACGGACTTCCTGGGCAAGCTTTTCGGTGATGAGCTGATCTGCACGTCGATCGCCTTTGCTCGATCCGAACCGGGCCATCCCGGCATCGCGATTCACGCCGACGCGCAGCCCTACGGATCGAAGATCTTCGGCGTGACGGCGAGCTCACCGTGCCTGGTCCGCGTGCTCTACTACCTTGACGATCTGACCCCGAAGCGCAGCCCGTTCAAGGTGATCCCCCGGTCGCACCTGTCGCTGCACGCCGACGGCATCCCCTACGAGCGATACCTCGCGCACGAGGACGAGGAGATGGTGACATGCCCGGCCGGATCCGCGGTCGTCATCAACCAGAAGGTGTTTCACGGCAACTACCCCAACTACGACGATCAGCCGCGCCGCCTGCTCGCGATCGCATACCGTCCCGCCTGGGCGGGACCGATCGCCGAAGTCGAGGAGTACGATGAATCCCGACTCTCCGGAGTGCCGGAGGACGCGCGACGCTACTTCAAAAGCCTCAACACGCGCCACATCAACTTCGACGTCCCCAACCGACCCGACGATATGGGGCGCGGCGCGGCGGGCATCGCCCCGAGCCGGTGGGGGAACGGCGCGTAAGCAAGCCTTCTCGTCCTCGATCGCGCCCTTGACTACCGGTCAAGATCAATTCGATATCCCACCGTCCTGCGCGTGCCGTCGCCCGACACGTCCACCACGTACACCGAGTCGCCGATCAACGCCACCTGGGGTGGTAGTTGATGTGACGGGGCAGCGGGAGGTCGAGGCGCTCCCACTTGTTCCCGTGGACCTGATATCGCCATGCCGCCGGCTCGGCGCGCATCCTGCCTTTTCGTGCATTCCAGACCTGGTTCGTCAGGACCAGGCTCCAGCCCGGCCGGGCCACCGCCTGCGCGATGGCGATGGGCTGCGCCATGTCGACCCTGCGCCACTTGTCAGCCTCCGGGTCGTAGATCTGAACGAAGTCCAGGTCGTCACTATCGTTCTCGCCTCGATTGTGCGTCCCGCCGATCACGTGGATCTCGCGGTCGTAGGCGACGATCGCGGCCTTCTGCACCGAGATCGGCATGTCCGGATGAACAACTGTTGAACGACTGATGAACAACGACAACACGCGACAGCCGCCGCGGTGACCCAGGCTCTGTTTCACGGTCACGACCGCAACAGGTGCCTTTCTTCGAAGGGCTGAGAGATCCTGCAGCGAATGAGCGCTGACTGGTCGCATCGCCCTGCCCCGTCGTCGCGGCTGACTACAATGACGACGTTCGCATGAAGCTGAAGCGCAAAAGGTGGATCGCCCTTCTCATCGTGCTCGCACTGATGCTGCTGTCGTTCACGTGGATGCGGTGGCGACCCGCGCAGCGGTTCGAGTCGTCGCTGCCGCGCCACCAGGAGTTCCGCGTGGCGACGTGGAACGTCGGGTACTTCTCGATGACGCGGGACAAGAATGTCCGGAAAACCGACCTGAAACCCATCGTCGAGACGATCCGGGCGCTTCACGCCGACGTGGTCATCCTGCAGGAGCTGGGGTCGCTCGACCATCCCGAGACGATCGCCGGCGAGCTCGGCGAGGACTGGAATGCGTACGCGGTCGAGACCGGCCACGGCAGGCAGGTCCTCGCGATCCTCAGCCGTTCGGAGAGCCGGGAGACCGGGGACTGCGAGTGCGGCGGCAGGAAAGTCAAGACCGTGTCACTCAAGAGCCGTACCGGCCGAAGCGTGTTCGTGGCGGGCGTGCACTCACCGCACCCCGCGCGCGGGCCGAGCGACACGGTCGACAACATCCGCTGCGTCATCTCACGCGCGCGGGACCGGACCGAGGAGATCCGAATCATCGCCGGAGACATGAACTACAACTTCGACCCCGATCGCGAAGAAGACGAGTTGTACCGGGAGATCCGTTCGGACTTCGGCGACGGCACGAGCAGCCTGGGCGAGACCTATTACGCGCACACGCGCATCGACCACGTCTTTCACTACCCCGAATCGCTCGAGGTCGTGGAGGAAGGCTCCGGCCTGCTCGATCTCTCCTGGCGCTTCGCGAACGTGCCGGGCTTCCGCGATCACCGGCCGATCGTCGTGACGTACGATCTTGGGCAATGAGATTTCAGGGGTATGGGGGGTACGGGTATCGGGGCGCGAAGTCGCGCTGCATCCGGAATCAGGGCGCGGCGCATCAGACCCGCGGGCTTGCGCCGCGCGGTTCGCAGGACCGGTGGCGTACCGTGGGCGTCAGCCTGGCGTCAGCCCACGGGTCGAACGTG
Organism: Phycisphaeraceae bacterium; assembly: GCA_002686995.1. Taxonomy (GTDB): domain Bacteria; phylum Planctomycetota; class Phycisphaerae; order Phycisphaerales; family Phycisphaeraceae; genus NYZC01. The sequence continues at coordinate 3,828 of NYZC01000229.1, forward strand.
CGGCAACCTGGGACCGAATGCGTCGCAATCCCCCGCACTCCGCACCCGAAACCCTCACACCCCGTCCTCTCCCCCGCGCATCCGCAGGTAAAAGTCAAGCGCCGTGCACACGCCCTGACGCTGCGGCATGGTGAGCACGATCGCCGTGATGGTCAGGGCCAGGAACACGCCGCGTCCCATCCAGCTTTCCGGCTGGACGCCGAAGTAGAGCAGCGCGATCGCCACGGCAATGAAGATTCGGTCGCCGACGATCCAGAAGGCCCAGGTGTCGCCGGGCTTCGGCTCGAACTCGAGACGGCAATGAGGACACCGGTCGTGCAGCACGAACCAGCGCCGGAACTGGTTACCGACCCCGCAGCGCGGGCAACGTCGGCGCAGTCCGCGCCAGAGCACTCGGTGCAACGATGCCGTGCGATGCGCCGACGGGCTCACGCGGCGCTCGCCACGGCATCCTCCCGACGTTGACCGCCGCGCAGCGCCGCTTGCCACTTCTCGTCGAAAGGCACCGCCGCGTCGGACGCCCAGAAGTAGAGATTGTGCCGGTGCTCGTAGATCGTCTCGAACACGGTCACGTGGGCGAAGTGCGGCTCGAGGAACCGCATGAGGTCCTGCTTGCTCTTGAACTCGTACTCGTGGTGCGAGAGCGATTTCTCCCCGTCGCCGCGCTCCACGATCGTGTAGCCGCTCAGGATGCCGCCGGGCGCCAGCCGGCTGCGGATCCCGGCGAGGATCGTATCGATCTCCTCCGGCGTGAAGTGCTCGATCGCCCCGTCCCACACGATGTTCTCGAAGCGGCCCTCGGGCAGATCGGTCCGGATGTCGGCCAGAACGTACGAGATGTTGTCCGCTCGATTGCGGCGTCGCGCGATGCGAATCGCTTCGGCGTCGAAGTCACACGCGACGACCTCGCGGGAACGGCAACCGTAGAAGTTGAGCGCGTTGAATCCGTCCCCACAGGCCAGCTCGAGCACCCGGCCGCCCTTGAGGGCGAGGGCGCCGAAGACGCCGCGCTCGAGCCAGACCGGCGCCCTGGAGTGCCGCCACTGGTAGTAGAGATCGATGTGATGATCGAAGAACTCGGGCTGCGGATCGAGCCCCCACTGCACGAGCATCTGCCGACGATGAGCGGATGCGACCCAGCGTGCCGCGATCCGCGCCTCGAGCCGGAACAGCGGCTCGAGCAGCCGCTTGGGCGCCAGGCGCTTCACGAATGCGGGCACGCGTCCGACCTGTCGTTCCGCCGACATGCTTCAACCTCCGTCCGGGTGGAAGAACCACGGATGGACACGGATGGACACGGATGAAGGACGGGCAAGGGAAGTCAGCCCTAGAACTCCATATCCAGCTCCGCCGCCTTGCCGGTCTGGTTCGCCTCGAACGCGTAGTCGTACGCCTGCTCGTACTGGCGGGCCACCACCTCCCACGAGACGACCTCGTCTAGGTACACCTCGAGTCGATGCCCGAGCTCGAGCCGCAGCTGCTCGTCGCACGCAAGCTGAATCACCGCGTCGCGAAGGTTGTTCCTGTTGGTAAAGAGCAGGCCGCCGCCGCTCTCGATGGTCTGCGCCGTCAGGCCTTCCATCGGGGCGGTCGTCACGTACGGCTTGTTGAGGGCGATGATGCGCGCCAGCGTGCCGGACTGGGTTTCGTCGGTCGACGGGAGCACGATGAAGTCGCAGACCGCCATCATCTTGTAATATTCTTCGCCGCGCGGCACGAACTCGTAGTAGTGCGCGAGCCCCTTCTGCTCGAGCAGCTCGACCTGCCCCTTGTAGCGCTCGTAGTCCGACTGGTGGTTGGGGTCGCGCATCGCGCCGGCCGCGAGCAGGTCCCACTCGACGCCCGTGCGCTCGCGCACCGTCGCTTCGATCTCCTCCCACATGGAGGTCAGGATGTCCCAGCGCTTGTTCGACTGGATCCACCCGATCAGCCCCACAAGGTGCCGCCCCAGGTCCGGGTTGCGATTGAGGCCCAGCTCTTCCCTGAGCCGGGGCACCTCCTTGATGCTCCAGCGGTGATCAGGGCGGGCGCCGTGCGGCACCACCATCACGTTGCGCGGCGTCGTCCAGCCGCGCGCCGTGAAGTTCCAGTCGAGGCGCCACTTCTGGTAGTGGCACTTGAGCAGGAAGATGTCGCAGCGCTTGCAGCAGCGGTAGACGAAGTTCGCCTCGCGCTCCGTCAGCCGCCCGTGCACGGTGTGCGGCTCGATGACCAGCGGCCACCGCGACAGCGCGTTGAGCATCTCGAGGAAGCCCGCGTTCTCGTCGCCGTGTCCGCGTTCGTCCACGTACTCGTAGAGCCCGTACTCGTGCTCGATGTGCACGGCGCACGGCTGCAGCTTCTCGATCTGCTCTGCGACCGGCACCCACCAGTCGCGCCGGGACATGTCGATCAGGGGAAAGACGCCTTCGCCCTCGCCGTCGAGGTGGCTGATCACGAAGACGTCCCGCTCCGGCCGGCCCGCGGCGATGAACTCGCGGGCCTCCTCGCAGAACGTCGCAATCCCGCAGAGGCGCGGGGGATACGAGCTGATCATCACGACGGGAGGCACCGGCATCGATCAATCGTCCACACGAGGGCTCATCCCTCGGAGGATTCCAGGGACGGCACAACCGATTGATCGGCTCCGGACTGCGATGGGGTTGACGTTTTTGGCTCGGACTGCTCCCCTGCCGGCGCGGCGAGGCGCATCTCGTGCATCGACAGCGACGAGAGCAGCCAGGCGAGCGTCGATTCCGCACCCTGGTTCTCGCTCGTGCCCTCGGGATGCAGCCCGTCGCAGCAACCGCCGGTTATCGGATCATAGACCGGCACGTTGACGTCGTTGTCGCCGAGGAACCAGTTCAGGCACCAGTCGGCGCGCTCGTTCCACTTCGGGTCACCGGTCGCGCCCCCCGCCTCGTGAAACGCGTCGATCATCGCCGCGGCCTCGAGCGGCTGCTGCGCGAACCGCGCCAGCTCGCCGCCGCGCGGATACCAGCCCTGGTTGCCGATCGGCGCGAAATGGCCCTGCGGCGCGCGCTGGATCATGTAGAGCCACTCGAGGGCGCGCAGCCCCATGTCGATCATCTCGTGGTCGAACATCCACTGACCGGCGAGCAGCAGCGCCTGCGGCAGGCGCGCGTTGTCGTAGGTGACGATGTCCTCGAGCCACGGCCAGTCGTCCGCGACCCGCTCGCGGAACTGGGCCATCAGGCGGTGGCTGAGCTGCTCGCGCACCCGGCGCACGGCCGTGTCGCCCCCGAAACGGCGCAGGTAGGCATGGATGCCGATGAGCCCGTAAGCCCAGGCCCGCGGCGAAGTGAAATCGCCCAGCGCGGGCAGGGAGCGGTGCAGCAGGTCGCTGGCCACGCTCAGATGGCCGCGCAATTCGCTTCGGGCGACGGTCTCGCCCACCGCCCACACCGCCCGACCGTGGCTGTCCTCGGAGCCGATCTGCTCCAGCCAGCGACGGTCGTACCCCATGAAATTGCGGAAGCGCCCCGACTCCGCGACGAACGCGTAGTCGAGAAAGCTCAGGTAACGGCTGGCCAGTGCGGCGCAGCCCGTGCCGCTCGGCAGGTGATCCTGCGCCATGAGCACCGCGATCAGTGCCCGCGCGTTGTCGTCGGTGCAGTACCCGTGATCGCGATTCGGGATGATGCCGCGCGCGTGCTGGAGGATGCCGGTGTCGTCGGTCAGCCCGTGCAGATGGTCGAGCTTGACCTCGGTCAGCTCCCCTTCCTGCTCGTCGAGGCGCTTGCCGACGCCCATCGGACGCGGCGAATGGCGCCTGGCCTCGTCGACGTCGAGAAACACGTCGAGGTACTGGCGGCCGACCTGCGGCCAGACCATGTCGCGCGTGAAGTTGTAGGCGCGCTTGCGCATGGCGTGCCGCTCGACGTCGTGGTCGAACAGGTCGATGATCGCCTGCGCCAGCGCCGTCCCGTCCTTGAACGGCACGATACGTCCGCGTCCGTCGGCCAGCATCTCCTGCGCGTACCAGTAGGGCGTCGACACCACGGCGTTGCCGGTCCCCAGCGCGTACGCAAGCGTGCCTGAAACGATCTGCGCCTCGCTGAGGTACGGCGTGACGTAGAGGTCCGCGGCGCCGAGAAACTGGCACAGCTCCGGCAGCTCGACGAATCGGTTGTGGAAGATGACGTGGTCGCCGACCTCGTTCAGATGCGCCTGCCGCTGCAGCCGCGCCCGGTAGTCCTCGCCGAACTCCGCCTGGACGTTGGGATGCGTCGCGCCGAGCACGATGTAGACGACGTCCTCGTGCGCCTCGACGATGCGCGGCAGGGCATCGATCATCGTCTCGATGCCCTTGCCGGGGCTGAGCAGGCCGAAAGTGAGGATCACCTTCTTGCCCTCGACTCCGTACTGGTCCTTGTAGTAGTTGGGGTCGACGAACGGCACGTCGGGAATGCCGTGCGGCACGTGCACGATCTTGTCGGTCGGCACGTCGTAGATGCGATCGAGGAACTCGACGGCACGGTCGGCCATCACGATGAGACGGTCGGAAAGCTCGGCGACGCGCCGCAGCGTCTTGCGCTGGCCTGGCGTGGGATCCTTCAGCACCGTGTGCAGGGTCGTGACGACCGGCGTCCGGAGTCGGCGCAGCAGTTCGGTCACGTGATGGCCGTCGGCGCCCCCGAAGATCCCGAACTCGTGCTGGAGGCTGACGACGTCGACCCGGCTCATGTTCAGGAAGTCGGCGGCGAGCCGGTAATCGGTCAGCCGGCGCTCGTTGATCTCGAACTTCACCCGGTGCGGATAGCGATGTCCCGCCGGCTGGTCGTTGAGCGCGAGCGCCCAGCACTCGGTCTCCGGGGCGACGGCCGTGATGGCGTCGGACAGGTCGGCACTGAACGTGGCGATCCCGCACCTGCGAGGCAGGTAGGTCCCGATCAGGGCGACCGTTTTCAGTGAGTCCCGGTTGCGTGGTCGACTGGGCATTCGTCCGGCGTCCGATGATCGTGACCCGCACGCGGTCGATCGACCGCAACCCGAAAAGCGCGAATTGGAACCGCCACCGGTTGCGACGTTTGAGGCCAACGACAGTCTAGCCGATGCGGGCCTGATTAGAAAATCGACGTAAATCACTGAAAAAGTTGAATTTACGATTTCAATTCATCCGCCCTCCCGGCATCCTGAGTCGCGTCATTACCGGAATCGGGGACAACTGAGGAATTTGCCCCAATCCGACGGTCCGGGATTGGGCATTGCCCGCACCTCGCCCGCGCCTTGTTTACGGCACACACCGGTCGTACGGCCTGTGAGGTCATCCGTGTTCCTGGCACGTGGTTTGCGTCCCTGAACGGCGGAAGTTCGGAAACCCAATGCCAGGATGCCCCACACCACCCATGTTCACCACCGCCAGCCCACTGTCGTGCCCCGCCGTCGAAGCCCTTCTGGGAGCCTCGGATGCCATCAATGATGCCGGCCACCCCGAGCAGGCCCTGTCGACGATCGCCGAGCGAACCGCCACCGCCCTCGCGGCCCAGGCCACGAGCGTCATCATGCTCGACGACACCGGTGATCGCCTCGTGTTCCAAGCCGCCGTTGGCGAGTGCGGCGATGATCTCGTCGGCAGAACGTTCTCCGCCAACCTCGGAATCGCCGGCCACGTCGTGCGCAGCGGTGAGATCACGCTGATCAACGACGCGACGCGCGACAACCGCTTCTACCGGGGGATCGACCGCAAGACGCTGTTCCAGACGCGCGACGTGGTCGCCGCCCCGCTTCGCCGCGACGGCCGGATCATCGGCGTCGTCGAGGCGATCAACAAGAAGGACGGCCAGTTCGACGCGGACGACGCGGCACTGCTGGGCGTCTTCGCGAACCTCGCGGCCGCGGGGGCTCAGCAGGCCGGCATCACCGACAACGACTACCGCTTCGCCCTCAACGGCGACGTCTGGGAGCTCGCCTACCGCGACGGCGACATCGAGACCGGCCACTACCCCCGTTCGGCCGGCCGCGGGTTCACCTACTTCCGCGAGCTGATCTCGCGCCCCGGCCGCCCCGTCAGCTCCGTCGATCTGGTCCGCGCGTCCTCGCCCGCCCCCGCCGAGACGCCGGCGCCGATCGATGCGTCCACGCGGCAGGAAGCGTTCGACCGCACGGCGCTTCGCGCGATCTACGAGCGCGTCGAGGAGCTCAAGCTGCAGATCCAGGAGGCGGAGCGCGACGGGAACCAGACCGAGCAGGCCGTGTTCGAGCACGAGCTGGAGCAGCTACGCGAGCAGCTTCAGCAGGACATCCGCTTCCAGGGCCGCGTGCGCTCGCTGACCAGCGAGTCAACCGACCGCAAGGCTCGCGAGGCCGTGCGGATCGCACTGCGCCGGGCGCGCGGACAGATCGCCCGCAACATGCCGGCCCTGGCCGCGCACCTCGAGGCCTCCGTGATCGTGGATGGGTACGACTTCGTCTACCGTCCGACCGAGGACGTCGACTGGCAGCTATGAGCGTTCGAGGAGCGCTCGCGGAGAGTTCGTGGAGCGCTCGCGGAGAGTTCGTGATTTGCGATCGAACCACGAAACCAGCTAGAACCGATAGGTCGCGTCTTCGACGGTGTCGAAGATTTTCAGGAGCTTGTCAAGGCGGGTGAGCTTGAAGACCTGCATGATCGAGGCCGGAATGCCGGCGAGCCGCATCTCGCCCTTCATCTGGCCGACTTTCTTCTCGACCGAGATCAGCACCCCCAGCATGGCGGACGAAACATGCTTCAGATTCGCGAAGTTCACGACGATCTTGGGATGACCGGCGCTCTCGACCAGTTCCTCCATCGTCCGGCCGATCTTGTCGATCTCCGCCTGGTCGACCAGGTTGGACACGACGAATTCGACGATCTGGACGCCACCCTGACGGGTGACCACCACTGCATTGGAGCCGCCTTCAGACATCAACGAGTACTCCGGGCCGAATCGCGTTTCATCTGAAGCGGTAGCTTAGTTCATTCAGGATCGCTGTCCAGTGACGCGGGTTCCGGGTCTCGGGTTCCGGGTTCAGTCGCACATGCCGCTGCGCGGCACCCAGAGATCATGAAAGTCTCGTCCTCGCTCGGTGGCTGGGGTCGAGCGAAGCGAGTCCCCTGTACCCCACCTCGCGTGGCGATTCGCGTTTTCCATGGCATTCGTCCGGGGGCTCGCCGCGCTCGACCCCAGCCACCCATTCATCGTGGTTCCAACGCGTCAGGCCATTTTCAGAGCAGGGCTCCCAATCACACCAGCGACTGCCCCGGCAGCAGCGGCGGCATCGGACAGCCCAGCGCGTCCGACACGGCGCGCAAAAGCTCTCCCTCCTCGACCGTCACCTTCTGATCGGCACCGACGCACGTCGCGCACGCCGTCAGGAGCTTCCGCTTCTCGCGCGGCCCCACGGTCTCCAGCGTCCCCAGCGCCTCGTCCAGCGCCCCCAGCGTGCACGCCTCCCGCGCCGGCATCTCGAGCGGATCGACGCCCAGCCCGCCGGTCGCAGCCTCGAACGCGGCGCGGGCCTCGTCCTCCTGCTCGTGTCCGCAGCAAGCCAGCGTCGCGATCAGCAGCGACGTCTCCTGCACCAGGGGGCGCAGCGAGTAGTACTTCGTGCGCGCGGGCCGAACCTTCCGGTAGTGCGGCTCGAGGTGTCGCAGGATCATTCGATGCAGCGCCCACTCGAACAGGTCGATCTTCTCGTCGGCCCGGATCAGGGCCGCGACGTTCTTGCGGAACTGCTGGTACTGGTCCGGGGACATCTCGCGGAGCGCGGCCATGACCATGTCGGCGAGCGTCAGCCGCGCCGCGCGGTCGATGCGGCGCACCTGAGGGTGCAGCCGCGCCGTTTCCTTGAGGACGTTGGGATCCGCATGAGCGCGCAGCTGCTCGACCTGGCGCTTCCTGCACTCGTCCGTCTCGTCGAGCAGCAGGGCGTAGACCAGGGCGCGGGCACCATACGCCTCGTGAGCGGCGTCGCGAATCGCATCCGGCAGCCCCTCGATCAGGGCGGCCGCATAACGGAGGTGCGCGTCCGTCGGCTGCCCCACGGACGCGATCGCCGCCGACGGTCGCGCCGGCGCCGCCTCCGTGCCGCCGCCCGCCAGCGACGAGACGGCCGCCGTGCCGGCCGAGTCACGGCGCCGCGGCGCCGACTCCGGCCGATGCGTGAACTGACCCTCAAAGGAAGGATCGATGCGGCGGATGCGCTCGACCAGCGGCGGATGCGTCGCGAACAGGCTGTTCAGCGCGGAGGTGAACGCCTGCCCGAAGAACAGGTGGCTGATTTCGGCGCTGCGCGGATTCTCCACGCGCGATCCCGTCGCGAAGCCGCCAATGCGCTGGAGCGCCCCGGAGATCCCGCTCGGGTCGCGCGTGAACTGCACGGCGCTGGCGTCCGCCAGGTACTCCCGCTGACGCGACACCGCGGCCTTGATCACGTTGCCGAAGAAGACCCCGACGTACCCGATCGCCATCAGCGCGGCGCCGAGCAGGATCAGCGGCAGCGGGTTCGAATCCTTGTCGCGGCGCGAACGGAACGCCGAACCGTACATCGCCGAGCGCAGCACCACGGAGCCGAGCAGGCCGATGACGAGAATGCCATGCAGCACGCCGATGATCCGGATGTTGAGCCGCATGTCGCCGTTGAGGATGTGGCTGAACTCGTGCGCCATCACACCCTGCAGCTCGGCGCGCCGCAGCTGCTGCACGCAGCCCCGGGTGACGCCGATCACGGCGTCGTCGGGCGCGTAGCCCGCCGCGAACGCGTTGATCCCCTGCTCCTGGTCCATCATGTAGACCGGAGGCACCGGGACACCCGACGCGATCGCCATCTCCTCGACGACGTTCAGGACCCGGCGCTCGTCGTGGTCGCGCGTGGATTGATCGACAAGGCGCCCGCCCAGCGCGTCGGCCACGACGCGTCCGCCGCCGCGCAGGCTCGAAATCTTGAATGCCGATCCGCCGGCCACGAGGAGCAACGTGCCGCCGCCGACCAGGACCAGCAGCTCGGGACGCCAGAAACGTGCCGCCGGAGCCTCCGGGTCGCCGCCCGACGCCCAGGCCATGAAGATCGCCACCACCACGTAGACCAGCGCGATGATCGCGATGACCGCCAGGATGAACAGAAGGACCAGCCGTCCCGATCTCTTCCGCGCGACGTCCTGGTGCTCGAAGAAGTCCATGGAACCGCTCGTCGCCACGGAGCGTCAGCGGGGAGGCCCCGATCGAAGCGCTCAATACGGATCAAGACGAATCAAGACGGATAAATACGGATAAATACGGATAAATACGGATCAGTGCGGATTCGGCTACTCGAACGACACCTTCGGGGCCTCGCGCTGCTCGGGCTCCTCGATCTCGAACGACTGCGCCTCGTCGAAGTTGAACATGCCGGCGATGATGTTGCGGGGAAACGTCTCGCGGCCGTTGTTGTAGGTCATGACCGAGTCGTTGTACGCCTGGCGAGCGAACGCGATCTTGTTCTCGGTCGTCGTCAGCTCCTCCGTGAGCTGCATCATGTTCTGGTTCGCCTTCAGGTCGGGATAGGCCTCAGCCAGCGCGAACAGGCGCCCCACGGTCCCCGACAGCACGCCTTCGGCCGCCATCAGCTGACGCATCGCCTCGCCGTCGTCCGGGCGGCCCGCCACCTTTTCCTCGGCCTTCGCCGCCTGGTTGCGGGCGGCGATGACGGCCTCGAGCGTCTCGCGCTCGTGCTTCATGTACGTCTTGGCGGTCTCGACCAGGTTCGGTATCAGGTCGTACCGGCGCTTGAGCTGCACGTCGATCTGCGAGAACGCGTTCTTGAATCGATTGCGCAGCCGGACCAGGCCGTTGTACATGCTGACCACGACGCCGATCAGCACCAGAACGATCACCCCGATGACGATGACGGAAATCAGGCCACCCATGAGCGGACTCCTAGCGAAAACTTGATTTGCGATTCCGGATTCCTGATCGACGAACGATCGCGCTGCCTCGACGAGGCCGGCCCCTCCGTAGCGGCGAGCGCAATCGAATATCAGGAATCAAGATTCGAAAACGGCGGGCTCGGCCCGCGTCAGTCCAGGTTCATCGTGAGCAGGAACTCGGCGTTCGACTTGACCTTCTGGAGGCGGCTCTTGAGAAGCTCCATGGCCTCGACGACGTTCATGTCCGCGAGCACCTTGCGGAGACGGTAGACCAGTTCGAGCTCCTTCGGGTCCATGAGCAACTCTTCGCGCCGCGTGCCGCTCGCCGCGATGTCGATCGCGGGGTAGGTCCGCTTCTCGACGAGTCGCCGGTCGAGGTGAAGCTCGCTGTTACCGGTGCCCTTGAACTCCTCGAAGATGATGTCGTCCATCTTCGAGCCCGTGTCGACCAGCGCGGTGGCCAGGATCGTCAGCGAGCCGCCGCCCTCGATCGCGCGGGCGGAGCCGAAGAACTTCTTCGGCTTCTGCAGGGCGTTCGAGTCCAGACCGCCGGTCAGGATCTTGCCCGAGTGGGGCATCTCGGCGTTGTAAGCGCGGGCCATGCGCGTGATCGAGTCGAGCAGGATGACCACGTGCTCGCCGAACTCGACGGCGCGGCGGGCCTTATCGATGACCATGTCGCAGACCTGCACGTGCCGGCTCGACTGCTCGTCGAACGTACTCGCGATCACCTCGACATCCTCGGGGGTGTTGTTGCGGAAGTCGGTGACCTCCTCCGGCCGCTCGTCGATGAGCAGCACGATCACTTTCACCTCGGGGCTGTTGATGATCAGCGAGTTCGCCAGCTTCTGCAGCAGGATCGTCTTGCCCGTGCGGGGCGGCGCGACGATCAGGCCGCGCTGGCCGCGCCCGAACGGCGTCACCAGGTCGACGATGCGCATCTCGATGCTTTCAGGCGTCGTCTCGAGGATGAATCGCTCCTGCGGATGCAGCGGCGTCAGGTCCTCGTAGTTCTTGATGTCGTTGAGGGCGTCAGGCGGATGACCATTGACCGCGTCGACGCGCAGCAGCGCGAAGTAGCGCTCGGACTCCTTCGGCGGCCGGATCGAACCCTGCACGATGTGACCGGGCTTGAGTCCGAAGCGACGGATCTGGCTCGGGCTGACGTAGATGTCGTCGGGACAGGCGAGATACGAGTATTCCGGGCTCCGCAGGAAACCGAAGCCGTCGGGAAGCACCTCGAGCACGCCCTCGCCGTACATCAGGCCCTGCTTGCTGATGTGCGACTTCAGTATCTGGAAGATCAGGTCCTGCTTCTTCAGCCCGGCGTACTCCTGGACCCCTTCCTTCTTGGCCAGGGCATGCAGGTCCTCGACATCCATCTTCTGCAGGTCGCGCACCGACATGTCAGACTTCTTGGCCTGCTCGTAGCGCTGCTGCGTCTCGGCGTCGAGCGCCTCGTCGGTCGCCGGCGACTCAGCGACGGCGACGGACTCGTTACCGCCGGAGCCGGAGTTTGCCGACGTATCGCGCTTCTTCTTCTTGCTCGTGTGCGACTTGGCCATCGAGGGCTCTCCTGACAGTACCGATGCGAACTAGTGGGTCTGGGACCTGGGGGGCCGGGGTTCGGGCGGTCTGGACTGCGGTGGAATTTGACCCGGCGCCGCGATCCTCTGCGACGACAAGGTTGACGGGACGGGTGGACTACGCCACCTGCGCCACCTGCGTCACCCACGGGACGACTGTATCCGACGGACGGACGACCGAGCCTTACCGGCGAAGAGTGATCAGTCCATACACGCTAGGATCTGGAAAAAGACGCCACGAACGTGTGCGAGACACTCGGCCTCACTGGCGTCGTTGTCTACCTTATAATCGGCACGTCCGGCCTTCTTGTCAAGGGGGAGCTGGTTTTTTTCGCGACGAGCCAGGTCCTCTTCGGACCAGCCCCTTTTGGCCTTCAGCCGCGCGAGCCGGATCGGGCGACTCGCGTGTACGAAGATAATCACATCGCACTCGCTGTCAAGTCCGACCTCCATCAGAAGCGGGCAGTCCTCGACGATGGCCCGCACGTCCGGGTCGCGGCCGAACGACTCGTGCAGCACCTGTCGCGCCGCGCGGACGCAGGGATGAACGAGGTCCTCGAGGCGTCGAAGCTCCGCCTTGTCCCCGAACACGACGCGCGCGAGCGCGGCACGGTCGATCCCACCCCCGTCGGCCCTTACCTGCGGCCACCATGCCTCGATCTGCGCCCGAACGTCGGGCGCCGCGATCGCGTCGCGACCCAGCTGGTCGGCGTCGACGATGCCGCATCCCAGCCGTCGCAACTGATCGGCCACGAGGCTCTTGCCGGATCCGATCCCGCCGACCAGCCCGATCACCGGCTTGCGCTGCGCTGTCGTCATGCGGACTCGCTAACGATTGCGGGGGCAAGGACGGCCGGATTCATCGGGATGGTCACACCGAGCCGGGCCGTCTCGGCCCGGAGGGCGTTGCCGACTCCGGGCCGGGAACATCCCGGCTCGGCAACGCAGCAAGCGACGCCCGTTAGCGACACGGCGGAGTCTACTCGTCCTTCGCCACGAGCTTCAACGAGGCGGAGTTGATGCAGTGGCGCATGCCGGTGGGCTGCGGTCCATCCGGAAACACGTGGCCGAGGTGCGCGCCGCAGCGGCCGCAAAGAGCTTCGGTGCGCACCATGCCGTGGCTCTCGTCGCTCTCGGTGGCGATGGCGTCGTCGTCGACCGGCGCCGAGTAGCTGGGCCAGCCGGTGCCGGAGTCGAACTTGGCGTCGGAGCTGTAGAGCGGCTGGCCGCAGCAGACGCACTGGTAGACGCCGGACTTCTTGCAGTCCCAGTATTCCCCTGTGAAGGCGGGCTCGGTGCCGTTCTGCCGCGCGACGCGGTACTGCTCGTCGGTGAGCTCGGCGCGCCACTGCTCGTCGGACTTGTCGATCTCGGACATGAAGCGCCTCCGGGTTGGAGTTCCGGTAATTGTAGTCAGGCAGGCTCCCCGCTCCCCGCTCCCCGCTCCTACCCTCTGCGCGGTCGGGCCGCCCAGTGCATCTTCTTCGCCAGCGTCTTCCAGTAGTTCAGCCGGGGGTTGTGGATGAGGCGGATGCTCCGCTCGTACCGGCAGACGTAGACCTGGTCGTCGGATTCGAGCCGGAATGAAACCTGTCCGTCGACGACGAGCATGGTGCCCTCGTTGGCCCGGCTGACGCGGACGGCGACGCCGCTGCTCGCGTTGATGATGACCGGACGGAACGACAGGCTTTGCGGGCAGATCGGCGTGATGCACAGGGCATCGACGCCCGGACTGACGATCGCGCCGCCGGCGTTCAGGTTGTAGGCGGTCGATCCCGACGCGGTGGCGATGATCACGCCGTCGCCGGCGAACCGCGTCGCGCGGGTCTGGCTGCCGACCGGATCGATCGAGAGGTCAAGCTCGATCATGCGGAACGGGGTGCCGGCCGTGACGACGGCGTCGTTCATGGCGAGGCTGCGCCCCTTCAGGTGGGCCTCGTCGAGCCGATCGGCCCGGCAGTCGGCGGCGTCAGCGTCGAAGATCATGACCTCCAGCAGGAGCCGGTCGCTGCATCGGCACCGCCCGCCCGCGATCTGGTCCCAATGACGCTGCAGGTCGTCCATCTGGAACTCGGCGAGAAAGCCGACCTTGCCGAAGTTGACGCCGAGCACCGGCAGGTCGAGGTCCGCGAGGTTCCGGGCCTGGGCCAGCAGCGTCCCGTCGCCACCGAGCACCAGGGCCAGATCGGCCTCCGGAAACTCCGACGCGCCTTCGGGATCCAGCGACGTGATATCGGGCTCCGCGACGATCCGGGCACGCTGCTCGAGCCAGGGACGAAGGTCCGTGAGCGCGTCGGTGACCTCCTTCTTCAGCTTGTTCGCCAGGACGACGACGCGAAAGGGAGCGGCCATGCAGGCAGTGTAGCTCAACCCCACCAAGCCGGGCCGTCACCGCCCTGGTTCGCGGTCATGTGCCTGCCGACTCCGGGCCGAGACGTCCCGGCTCGGCGACGCGCGTCGGACCTCCGAGGATCACGGACGCCTCGCAATCGGATTCCCGGCGATATCCGCGCCGAACAGGATTGAGCTCACCTCCCCGCGCCCGGGCCTGACTTGAGCGGGCGCTCGAAATGGCCGATAAGACTTGTGATCGGCGCACGCCGCCCGCATCCCGACGCCGATCGGATTCCCGACCCGATTCGCGACCCATTGAGCACCCCATTGAGCGCTCCATAGAGCCACCCATAGAGCCACCTCATAGACCCGAGGATCGTCCTTGCAGGCAATCGTATTCGACGGCAAAGCGATCCAGGCGACCGACGGCCATCCGACGCCGCGGCCCGGGGAAGGCGAGGCGCTCCTCCGCCCGACGCTCATGGGCATCTGCGCGACAGACCTCGAGCTGAGCAAGGGCTACATGAGGTTCACCGGCGTGCTCGGTCACGAGTTCGTCGGCGTCGTCGAGGAGGTCGCCTCCGCCGAAGAGAATCACTGGGTCGGCCGGCGCGTCGTTTCGACGATCAACTGCGTCTGCGGTCGCTGCGACATGTGCCGCTCGGGGCTCCGCGAGCACTGCCGCGACCGGACGGTCCTGGGCATCCAGGGTCGCGACGGCTGCTTCGCAGAGCGCGTCGCCGTGCCGGTGCGCAACCTGCTCGAAGTGCCCGACGCGCTCGACGACGACCACGCGGTGTTCACCGAGCCGCTCGCCGCGGCATACCAGATTCTCCGCCAGCTCACGATCGAGGGCCGGCCCTACATCACCGTGCTCGGCGACGGCCGGCTGGGCCTGCTGTGCGCCCAGGTCATGAGCCAGCTCAACGCGACCGTGCGCCTCGTCGGCCGCCACCCGGAAAAGCTCGTCCTCTGCGAGAAGTGGAACGTCAAGCACCGCCTGCTCGAGGACGTCGGCCGCCGCGCCGACCAGGACATCGTCGTCGACTGCACGGGGTCGCACGACGGTCTCGCGGTCGCGATGCAGATGGTGCGGCCGCGCGGCAAGATCGTCATGAAGACGACCCTCGCCCCGCCCGCCAACGGCGACCCGAAGCCGCCGCCCGATCTCGCGCCGCTCGTCGTCAACGAAATCGAGCTGATCGGCAGTCGCTGCGGCCCGTTCACCGAAGCGCTCACCGCGATGGGCGCCGCCCGCGTCGACGTCGTCAGTCTCATCAGCCGACGCATGAATCTCTCGGACGGCGTCGAGGCAATGCGCACCGCGGCGCGCAAGGACGTGATCAAGGTGCTGCTCACGCCGTGATGGCGAACCGCGGGGCGTAAGCCGGCAACGGTGCGCATCGCGCCGCGCGCCCTGCAGCGCCTTGGGCGCGGTCCCCCCGCCGGCTCACGCCGGCGGTTCGCCCTACATCAGTCCGAACCACAGGCACAAGCCCAGCACCGCCGCCAGCGCGAGACGGTACCAGCCGAACGGCGCGAGCCCGTGGCGGACCAGCATCGCGACGAACCAGTGCACGGCGATCGCCGCGGACAGCGTGGCGGCAACCAGGCCGATGATCACGCTGGACAGCGCCATCTGTTCGAGCATCTGGCTCGCGCCGAACACCGCCTTGTAGCCGGTCGCCGCGGTCAGCGTGATCAGGCCCAGCAGAAAGCTGAACTCCGCCGCCGCCCGCGGACGCAGGCCGAGCGCCAGCGCCGTCACGATGGTCATCATCGACCGGCTGGTGCCCGGCCACATCGCGAGGCACTGGCCGATGCCGATCATCAGCGCGATCTTCAGCGTCAGCCCTTCCAGCTCGAGTCCGGCGTCCGCGTCGTCCTTTCGCTGCCAGCCCACGGCGATCATGAGCCACGCGCCGAGGAACAGGGCGCCGACGACCGGCCACGGGTGGAACAGGTGGCTCTCGATGGCGTCGGCGAGCAGGGGGCCGAGCAGGGCCGCCGGCAGGAACGCCACGGCCAGGTTGATCGCCAGGCGTCGGCCCTCGTCGTCCCGGCCCATCAGCCCGCGCAGCATCTGGACGACGCGGGATCGGTAGAGGCCGAGGACGGCGGCGATGGCGCCGGCCTGGACGACGATGCTGAAGGTGTCGACGGCCTGCTTGAGCTCGTCGGTGCGGTCGAGGCCCATGAGCCAGCTGGCCAGGATTAGGTGGCCGGTGGAGCTGACGGGCAGGTACTCCGTCACGCCCTCCACGATGCCGAGAATCAGGGCCTGCCACCACGTCATGGGTCTGGGATCTGCTCTGGGGTTGGGGTCTGGGCCGAGGTTCGGGGCCGCAGGCCGCTCACCAACCCGCGCCCTCATCGAACCGATAGTACATATCGGCCATCAGGAGGGTTGGAAGAGCCCGGGCGATACACTAGTATACACATCAGCACTTAATCCGGATTTTTGGATGAATAGCGGGCGGAGCCTGAATCGATGAAGGGTTTTCTGGATCATCTCAACGAGGGTGTGCTCATCGGTGACGGGGCGATGGGTACGACGATCCACTGTCACGACCTGAGCTGCGAGCACGACTACCTCGGCCGCGAGAACTGCTCGGAGATCCTGGTCCGGACGCGCCCCGAGCTGGTCGCGGAGATCCACGAGACCTTCCTCCTCGCCGGCTCCGATGCCGTCGAGACCAACACTTTCGGCGCCAACCGCCTCGTCCTGTCCGAATTCGATCTCGCCGGCGAGGCCCGCGCGATCAACCAGGACGCCGCGGCGATCGCGCGCGCTGCGTGCGACCGGCATGGCTCCGACGAGAAGCCGCGCTTCGTGCTCGGATCGATGGGGCCGGGCACGCGGCTGATCACGCTCGGGCACACGGACTGGGATGAGCTGTTCGAGAGCTATCGCGAGCAGGCGCTCGGCCTGATCGACGGCGGCGCCGACGCGCTGCTGATCGAAACGGCGCAGGATCTCCTGCAGGTCAAATGCGCCGTGGCCGCCGCGCTGGCTGCCGTCGACGCGTCACCGCGATCGCGCGCCGACGTGCCGATCATGGTCCAGGTCACCATCGAAACCACCGGGACCATGCTGCTCGGCACGGAGATCAGTGCGGCCGCCCAGGCGCTGGCGGGTCTGCCTGTCGCCTCGCTCGGTCTGAATTGCGCGACCGGTCCGGCGGAGATGGCCGAGCACATCCGGTGGCTGACCGCGCACTGGGATCGTCCGGTGACCGTCATGCCCAACGCCGGACTTCCGTCGCTGGTCGAAGGCGAGACGGTCTATCCGCTCGAACCGGATCCCTTCTGCGCGGCGCTGCTCCGTTTCGTCGAGCAGGGCGCGCAGCTTGTCGGCGGATGCTGCGGCACGACGCCGACGCACATCGCCGCGCTGGCCGAAGCCGTCGGACGGCGCGGCCGGGCGTCGACGACACGCACCGCGCCGCGTCCCGGCGCCACCTCGCTCTACGCGGTCACCGAGTACCGCCAGGACGCGTCGATCCTCAACGTCGGCGAGCGCACGAACGCCTCGGGATCCCGAGCGTTCCGGAAGCTGCTCGAAGACGAGGACTGGGACGGATGCGTGAGCCTCGCCCGGAAGCAGCTGCGCGAGGGCTCGCACGTCATCGATCTCAACGTCGACTACGCCGGCCGAGACAACCCGCGCGACATGGCGGAGCTGGCGTCTCGCTTCGCGCGCCAGGTCAGCGCGCCGATCATGCTGGACAGCACGCAGCCCGCGACGATCGAAGCCGGCCTGAAGTGCCTGGGCGGCAAGTGCATCATCAACTCCGCCAACCTCGAGGACGGCCCGGAGAAGTTCGCGATGCTGTGCGGCCTGGCCCGCCGGTACGCGGCCGCAATCGTGCTGGGCACCATCGACGAGGACAAGCAGCAGGCGATGGCGCGCACGGCCGATCGCAAGCTCGAGATCGCGCGGCGGATGTACGACCTCGCCGTCAACGAGCACGGGATCGCGCCGACCGACATCCTCTTCGACCCCCTGGTGCTGCCCATCTCGACCGGCATGGACGACGACCGTCGCAGCGGGCTCGAGACCATCGAAGGCGTGCGGCGCATCGCCGACGCGATGCCCGACTGCCAGATCATCGTCGGGCTGTCCAACGTCAGCTTCGGACTCAAGCCGGCCGCGCGGGTGGTGCTCAACAGCGTCTTCTTCAGCGAGCTGGTCGACGCCGGACTGACCAGCGCCATCCTGCACGCATCGAAGATCCTTCCGCGCACCCGCATCGATCCGGAGCACTGGAACGCGGCCCTGGATCTCATCTACGACCGCCGAGAAGAGACCGGGGGCGACCCCCTGCAGCGCTTCATCGAACGGTTCGCCGACGCATCGGGCGCGCAGGCGTCGGGCCCGGAGCTTTCGGACCTGCCGCTCGAGCAGCGCCTGCAGCAGCACATCATCGACGGCGAGAAGCTGGACCTCGAGCAGACGCTCGACGCGGCGCTCGCGAAGTACACGGCCCTCGAGATCATCAACCACCACCTGCTCGCGGGAATGAAGGTGGTCGGAGACCTCTTCGGCGCGGGACAGATGCAGCTTCCGTTCGTCCTGCAGTCGGCCGAGGTGATGAAGATGGCCGTCTCGCATCTCGAACCGCACATGGATCGCGTGGACGGTGCCGACAAGGGCTCGATCGTGCTCGCGACGGTCAAGGGCGACGTGCACGACATCGGCAAGAACCTCGTCGACATCATCCTCACCAACAACGGTTACACCGTGCACAACCTCGGCATCAAGCAGCCGATCGCGGCGATCGTCGAAGCGTGGCGGGCCCATCGGACCCACGCGATCGGCCTGTCGGGCCTGCTCGTCAAGAGCGTCAACGTCATGCGCGAGAACCTCGACGAGCTCAACGACCAGGGCATCGACGTGCCCGTGCTGCTGGGCGGCGCCGCGTTGTCGCGCAGCTACTGCGAGACCGAGATGCGCAGCGCGTACCGCGGCCGGACCTACTTCGGAAAGGACGCGTTCGAAGGGCTGCGCATCATGGACCTGATCTGCTCCGGCGCGAGCGCCCGGCTCGACGAGGAGATCGACGAGCGGCTCGAACGCCGCTCCGCCGCCGCGTCGGCGCGTGCCACGGACGAACCGGCCGCCTCGTCTCCGGACGCCGCCCCCGGCGTCGCCGTCGTCGTCCAGGCGCGCAGCGACGTCGCGACCGAGGTCAATGTGCCATCCGCGCCCTTCCTGGGCACGCGCGTCGTCACGGAGATCGACCTCGACGAGGTCTACCCGATGCTCAACCTCGTGGCGCTGTTCCGCGGCCAGTGGCAATTCCGAAAGCGAGGGATGACCGCCGACGCGTACCAGGCCCAGATCGATGAGCACGCCGTACCGATCCTCGACGACCTCAAGCGCCAGTGCCGCGACGAGGCGATCCTGGGGCCGCGCGTCGTCTACGGCTACTTCCCGGCCGCAAGTGACGGCAACGACCTCGTGGTCTACGACGTCGAGGAGCAGGATCGCGAGGTCGAGCGGTTCACGTTCCCGCGGCAGGAGCACCGGCGCCGGCTGTGCATCAGCGACTTCTTCCGGCCCGTCGGTGACCCGCAGCGCGACGTGATCGCGATGACGTGCGTCACCGTCGGTTCGGAGGTCTCACGCCGGGCGCGGCAGCTGTTCTCCGACGACCGGTACAGCGACTACCTTTACCTGCACGGCTTCGGCGTCGAGTGTGCCGAGGCGCTGGCCGAATTGTGGCACCAGCGCGTCCGCCGCGAGCTCGGCATCGCCGGCGACGACAGGCCGACGGTGCGCGAGCTGTTCACGCAGGGCTACCGCGG
This sequence comes from Phycisphaeraceae bacterium, assembly GCA_002686995.1. Taxonomy (GTDB): domain Bacteria; phylum Planctomycetota; class Phycisphaerae; order Phycisphaerales; family Phycisphaeraceae; genus NYZC01. Next base: position 23,424 of record NYZC01000229.1, read on the forward strand.
CAGCCGCTACAGCTTCGGTTATCCCGCCTGCCCCGACATGTCCGATCAGGAGAAGCTCTTCCGCCTCCTCGAGCCGCAGCGCATCGGCTGCGCCCTCACGGAGAACTGGCAGATCGATCCCGAGCAGTCGACCAGCGCGATCATCGTGCATCATCCGGAAGCGAAGTACTTCGCGATGAAGTGAGGCGGGGAACGAGTTTGGGGGCGCGAAGATCAACGCATCCGGCAAGGAGTCGCCGCGCATCAGACCCACGGGTCTGATGCGCGGCACGCTGATGCCGGATGCGTTGACTTTCGCGTCCCGGAACCCGATACCCGAATCCCCAGCGATGGCTCGCTCCCCGCTCCCCGCTCCGTCCGCCTACAGCACGCCCTTCGTGCTCGGCACGTCGTCGCCCGACACCGCGACCGCCTGCCGCAACGCGCGGCCCAGTGCCTTGAAGATGGCCTCGGCGACGTGGTGATCGTTGACGCCGCGCGGGACTTCGACGTGGCAGTTGAAGCGGCCGTTCTGCACCAGCGCCGTGAGGAACTCGCGGACGAGCTGGAGATCGAACGATCCGACCTTCGACCCCGAGCCGGGGAACTCGACGTCGAACGCCAGCGCCGCGCGGCCCGACAGGTCGATGCTCACGCGCGCGAGCGCCTCGTCCATGGGCACCGAGGCGAAGCCGAAGCGCTCGATGCCCTTCTTGTCGTCCAGCGCCTGCTCGAGCGCCTGGCCGAGCACGATGCCGACGTCCTCGACCGTGTGGTGATCGTCGATGTGCGTGTCGCCCTTCGCGCTGACGCTCAGCGCCAGCCGGCCGTGGCGGGCCACGTGATCGAGCATGTGATCGAAGAAGCCGACGCCCGTATCGACCTGGTACGCGCCGCCGTCCAGGCCCAGCTCGACCGTCACGTCGGTCTCGTTCGTCTTGCGATGAATCTTCGCCGCGCGTGGGGCCGTACGTTTGCTCACAGGATTTCGTCCAGGGCCGCGATCAGCGCCTGGTTCTGCTCCGGCAGACCCACGGTGATGCGTAGGCGGTCGCTCAGTCGCGGCTGATCAAAGTATCGCACGAATATGCGTCGCTGCTTGAGCGATTCGTAGAGAGCGGCCGCCCCGGGCGTCTCCGGGGCCCGGGCCAGCACGAAGTTGGACGCGCTCGGCAGGATCGTGAACCCCCGCGCGTCGAGCCGCTCGACCATGGATGACCGCTCCGCCCGGACGCGCCGCCACGATTCGGACGCCTCGTCGCGGTGCTCCAGCGCCGCGGTCGCGGCGACCTGGCTGACGATGTCGGTGTTGTAGCTGTCGCGCGCCTTGTCGAGCGCGGCGACGAGCGACGGCGTCCCGATGCCGTAGCCGAACCGAAGACCCGCGAGCGCGTAGCCCTTGCTCAGGGTTCTCAGCACCAGGACGTTGTCGAGCGCCCCGCCGCGCACGAGATCCAGCGCGTCGGCGTCGGCGAAATCCACGTAGGCCTCGTCGACCAGCAGGACGGCCTCGCCCGCAAGGCGCCGCGCGATCGCGTCGAGCGTCGCAAGGGGGCGCGGCAGGCCCGTCGGTGCGTGTGGACTCACGAGGATCGCAAGACGGCAGCCGGCGGCCACCACGCGGCCGGCGAAGTCGTCGGGAATGCCGAATTCGTCGTCGAGATCCACCTCGACGACGGCGGTACCGGCGATGCGGCCCAGCGTCGGGTACAGCGAATAGGTCGGCCGCGTCACGGCAAGTCCACCGCGCTGCGCCGATTCGCAGAAGACCGTCACGGCGAGGCGCAGCAACTCGTCGCCGCCGTTAGTCGCGATCACCGATTCGGCGGCGACATCGTGCACCGCGGCCGCGACCCCGCGAAATCGATCCGCCGCCGCCGGCGGATAGCGGCGCAGCTGCTCGCCCGACACCGCCCGGATCGCATCAAGGACCGGTGCCGGCGGCGGATAGGGATTCTCGTTCGTGTTGAGCTTGACGACGCTGACGTCATCCGGCTGCTCACCTGGCACGTAAGGCTCGAGCGCCTCGATGTTTTCACGAACGTATGACATCACGGAAAATCATAGCTCATGCTCCCCACTGCCCGCTCCAAGCGCCCCGCTCCACGCTCCTCGCTCCACGCGCCTTGCTCCCCGCTCCTTGCTCCCCGCCCTTCGCTTCGCCTAGACTGATCACATGAGGCTTTCGTTCGCGCCGTGGCTGATCGTGACGTCGTTGCTGCTCGCCCTCGGCGTCCCCGCCCCGGCCGACGATACGGACCAGACCACCCAGTCCGCGATCTTTCTCCTGCGCCGCTGCCGCAAGCGGCAGCGCGACTATCGCGGCATGGCCACCGGTTCGACGATGCTCAGGGCGTTGCGCCAGCTCGGCGACCCCGAGCTCGCTCCCTTCTTCCGTGCGCTGATCGACACCGAGCGCCCCTGGCTCACGGTCCACGGCATCCTGGGCCTCGCCGAGTGCTCCGAGGACCAGCGCATCGACCTGTCGCTCATCAGCGAGATGGAGAACGAGCTGCTCCAGCGCATGGTGCTCAGCGCCGCGATGGACCTCGACCTGATCGACGTCGCCCAGGTTCGGCAGGTCATGGCCTGGAGCGACCTGCACGAGTCGGTGAGCGTGCTCGCCGCCGTCCACCTGATCGGGCACGGCGAGGCGCCCGACCTCGACGCGCTGCGCTCCGCCACCGAGTCGGAGAAGCTCGGCCGCGCGAGCCTGGCCGCCCTGCTGATGGTGCAGTCCGGCGAGACCGGGTACGGACAGCAGCTCACCGAGCTCAGCGAGTCCGACCATCCCGATCGCGACAAGGTCCGCGAGCACCTGCTGCGGACCAGCTTCAAGTCGGAGTTCGACCTCGTCGGACCGTGGGCGCTGAGCATCAGCGAGCAGGAGGACGCCGACCCCCGCATGCGCCGACTCGCGCTCCAGGTCGCGCTGCGATTCAACACGAGCGGCGCCGTCCAGACCTGGCGCAAGCAGTTTCTCGCGACGGCCGACCATGTCGAGCGCATCCGGCTCGCGCTGGTGGCCCTCAACGTCTCGCACTGGGCTCAGCCCCGCCTCTTCGAGACGCTGATCGAATCATCCGACGCCCTGCTCGAGCAGATCGGGCGCACCGGACAGGCCGTCGCGAGCCGCAAGGAGATCGTCACCGAGGTGGGCAAGGCGATCGAGCAGAATCACCAGAAGGTCAGCGACTGGGCGCTGGACTACGCGCACGAGCTGGCCGAGAAGCAGGACGCCCGTCATATCCTCCTCGCGATCATCCTGGCGTTCGAAGGGCCGCCGCGCAACCTCGCCCGCCGGCTGAAGAATTCGATCGCCGCGACGTCGACGCTGATGGATCACGACCCGGATGCGGCGAAAGAGATGTTGCGGCCGATCCTTCTCAGCCCGGAGACCGACACGCGATTGAAGCGCGGCATCCTTGCCGGTCTCGTGCAGAGTCGCAAGCAGAACCCGATGCCAATCATCGAGGGCGTGCCGCTGGCCCATCCCCAGGACTACCAGCTGACCCTTCTCATTCGCGCGCGTCAAGGCCTGGACCTGTCGGAGGAGGACCTGGAGAATCTTGCCCTGATGGTCCGGGGCGGCGGCAAGTTCTCGCCGCATCTCCGCCTGCAGGCCGCCTGGACGTATCTCAAGTACGTCGACCGCACGGAAATGGCCCTCGAAGCCGCACTCCAGTAGCGCCCTATCCCAATTCCCGTGCGCGCCGCGAAATCACAAGCATCCAATAATCGGTAACCAGTCATCAAATAATCCCATCCCCTCCGCCCTTTACCGTCCCCATCGCCCAAAGTGAGCGTCATTCCCCTCAGCCAGCCCGACATCTCCCACCTGGAGATCCAGTCCGTCATCGACGCGCTGCGCTCGGGGCGGCTCACCTCGGGTCCGCGGCAGGCGCGCTTCGAGGAGATGATCGCCGAGCGCACCGGCCGCAGCCATGCGGTGGCGGTCAGCAGCGGCACGGCGGGTCTGCACCTGGTCCTGAGGGGGCTCGACGTCGGGCCGGGCGACGAGGTCATCACGACGCCGTTCTCCTTCATCGCTTCCGCCAACAGCGTTCTCTACGTCGGCGCGACGCCGATCTTCGTGGACATCGATCCGCGGAGCCTGAACCTCGACCCCGCCCGCGTCGAGGCCGCGATCACGCCGAAGACCAAGGCGATCCTCGCGGTCGAGGTGTTCGGCAACGCACAGTACATGGACCGGTTGGCGCAGATCGCACGCAACTACGAGATCCCGCTGATCGAGGACGCGTGCGAGGGCCTCGGCGGCTCGCACCACGGCGCGCCCGTCGGGTCGTTCGGGCGGGCCAGCGTCTTCGGGTTCTACCACAACAAGCAGATCACGACGGGCGAGGGCGGGATGATCGTCACCGACGACGATCGGCTCGCCGATCTCTTCCGGACGCTGCGCAACCACGGGCGCATCGACCAGAAAACGCCTGACTCGATCGGCGCCGGAGGCTTCAGCAGCGCCCGGCTTCAGCACGAATGCCTCGGCTACAGCTACCGGCTCTCGGAGATGGCCTGCGCCCTGGGCATCGCGCAGATGGAGCGGCTCGACACGATGCTCGAAGCGCGCCGGCGCCTGGCCGGCAGGTACATGCAGCGACTGATGGGTTTCGGCGACCTGATTCTTCCCAACGCCGAGTCGCCTGACGACATGAGCTGGTTCGTCTTCGTGGTCCGGCTCAGCGACCAGTTCACCCAGGTCGAGCGCGACCGCGTCATCGACGGCATGCGCCGCCACGACATCTGCGTCGCGAACTACTTTCCCTGCATTCACCTCCAACCGTTCTACCGCGAGCAGTTCGGATTCGACCGCGGCGCCCTGCCCATCGCCGAGTCGGTCAGCCAGCGCTCGATCGCCCTGCCCTTCTTCAACCAGATGGACGAGACCCAGGTCGAGCTCGTCGTCCACACCCTCAAGGTCATGCTCCAGCGCGAGCAGCTGCTTCGTCCGGAAGAGTAGCGCGGCTTCGCCGCGGGTCGAAGGTCCAAGGTCGAAAGTCGAAGGTCTCGAAGCTGCCGCACGACCTTCGACCTTCGACCTTCGACTTTCGACCTTGGACTTTCGACCTTGGACCTTCGACCGACTCAGACGTTGAAGAGAAAGTGGCAGACGTCACCATCCTGGACGACGTAGTCCTTGCCCTCGGTGCGCATCTTTCCCGCCGCCTTGATGGCCTGCTCGGTGCGATGCTCCTGCAGGTCGGCAACGGTGTAGACCTCGACGCGGATGAAGCCGCGCTCGAAGTCGCTGTGGATGACGCCGGCCGCCTGCGGGCCGGTCGCGCCGATGGGCGTCGTCCAGGCCCGGATCTCCTTCGGGCCGGCGGTGAAGAAGCTCTGGAGACCGAGCAGCTTGTAGGCGGCACGGGCGACGACGTTCAGCGCCGGCTCCGTGAGTCCCAGGCCCGCGAGCATCTCGTCGCGCTCCCCGGGCTCGAGCTCGGCCAGCTCGGCCTCGAGCCTGGCGCAGACGGCCACCGCCTCGCCGCCGTTCTCCCCGGCGTACTTCCGCACGGCCTCGACGGCCGGGGCGTCCTGCGCCTCGTCCTCGCCGATGTTGGCGACGTACAGCACCGGCTTGGCGCTGAGCATCGCGAAACTGCGGAGGATCTTCTCCTTCTGCTCGTCGAGCGCCGGCAGCAGGCTCCGCAGCGGACGGCTCGCCTCGAGCTCCTGCTGGCACTGCTCCATGAGCTCCAGGCGCATCTTCGCCTCCTTCTCGCCGGTCCGGGCCTTGCGCTGGGCGTTGCGGATCGAGTTCTCGACGACCTCGAGATCGGCCAACAGCAGCTCGGTCTCGACCTCCTCGATGTCGCTGACGGGGTCGATCCGCTCGTGGACGTGCGGCACGGACGCGTCCTCGAAGCACCGCGCCACGTGGATGATCGCGTCGACGTTGCGGATGTGGGCCAGGAACTTGTTGCCCATCCCCTCGCCCTTGCTGGCGCCCGCCGCGAGCCCCGCCACGTCCACGAGCTGAATCGTCGCGGGCACGATCTTCTTCGTCTCGACGTACTCGTGGATGATCTCGAGGCGCGGATCGGGCACGTTGACCATGCCGACGTTGGGCTTCGCGGCCGAGCCGCCCGCGGCGTCGAGCCCCAGCGCCGTCATCGCGTTGAACAGCGCGGTCTTGCCGATGTAGGAGAGACCGACGATTCCAGCTTCCATGTTGCAGATCGTAGCTTGCGTCGGGCGCGTTGCAATCCTTCCCGCTCCGCGCACCCCGAGCGCCTCGAGCGCTTCGAGCCCCCGCAGAACGTCGCGCCCCGTGGTACCATGTCGCTTCGCTGTCGCGGTCCGAATGACACCTGACCGCGCAGCGCGCCCCCGCGAGATCACGCCACGATGAGCGAATCCCCTCCCGACGATTCGAGCCCCCATACGGCCACGCCCGAGACGCCCGACGAGGGCGGCTCCGGAACGCTGGTCGACCTCGCGATCGAGCAGGAGCTCGCCGACAGCTACCTGACGTACGCGATGAGCACGATCGTGGACCGCGCGCTGCCCGACGTGCGCGACGGGCTCAAGCCCAGCCAGCGGCGCATCCTCGTCGCGATGAACGACCTGAACCTGGGGCCGGCGAGCAAGCACCGCAAGTGCGCCAAGATCGCCGGCGACACGAGCGGCAACTACCACCCGCACGGCGAAGCGGTCGTCTACCCCACGCTGGTGGGCATGGCCCAGGGCTGGAAGATGCGCCACCCGCTCGTCGATCCCCAGGGCAACTTCGGTTCGATCGATCCCGACCCCCCGGCGGCCATGCGCTACACCGAGGCCCGCCTCGCCTCGCCCGCCGCCGAGATGCTCGACGACCTGAAGCTCGACACGGTCGACTGGCAGGAGAACTACGACGGCACGCGGCTGGAGCCGAAGGTGCTGCCAGGGCGGTTTCCGAACCTGCTCGTCAACGGCGGCATGGGCATCGCCGTGGGCATGGCCTGCTCGATTCCCCCGCACAACCTCAACGAGGTGTGCGACGCGATTACCACGGTCGTGGACGATCCGGAGACCCCGCTCCGCGACCTGATGGAGATCATTCCCGGGCCCGACTTCCCCACCGGCGGCATCATCTGCGGGCGACGCGGCATCGCCGAGGCGTACGCGACCGGGCGGGGCCGGCTGACCGTCCGGGGCCGCGTCGAGCACGAGACGCAGTCCGACGGCCGCGCCCGGCTGATCATCACCGAGATCCCCTACCAGGTCTCGAAGAACGACGGCATCATCGCCAAGATCGTCGACGCGAAGAAGAACGACCGGCTGCCCGACGTCTCGAACGTCGTCGACCAGTCGTCCGGCCGCGGAGGGATGCGCGTCGTCGTGGAGCTGAAGCGCGGGGCCGACCCGAACGTGGTCGAAAACCAGCTCTACATGATGACGCCGCTGCAGACGACCTACAGCATCATCAACATCGCCCTGGTCAACGGCCAGCCGCGGACGCTCAACCTGAAGCAGGTCATCCAGTGCTTCGTCGACCACCGCGTCGAGGTGATCCGGCGGCGCACGATGTTCCGCCTCCGCCAGGCTCAGCACGAGGCGCACCGGATCGAGGGCCTGATCTACGCGGTCTGCGACATCGACGAGGTCATCCGGCTCATCCGCAGCTGCCGCACCCGCGACGAGGCGATCGAGAAGCTGATGGCCCGCGGCTTCCGCATCCCGCAGGAGCACCCGTTCGCGGCGCAGATTCCCGAGCGTCTGCGGCAGGCCTCGGCCGGCGGCGACGTGTCGCTGACCCGCGTCCAGGCCGAGGCGATCGGCCGCCTGCAGCTCATCCAGCTCGTCGGGCTCGCGATCGAGCAGCTGGTCACCGACTACGCGAAGCTGATCGAGCAGATCGAGGAGTACGAGTCGATCCTCGCCGACGAGGCGAAGGTGCGCCAGATCATCAAGGACGAGACCGCGAGCCTGAGATCGAAGCACGCGAACGCGCGCCGCACGCAGTTCACCGAGATGGAAGTGGGCGAGCTGAACATCGCGGAGCTGACGCCGGTCGAGCAGGTCGCCGTCACCGTGACCCATCGCGGCTACGTCAAGCGCATCCCGGTCGAGCACTACCGCACGCAGGGCCGCGGCGGCCGCGGCGTGAAGGGCGCGGCCGTCCACGAGGAGGACTTCACCGAGCAGGTGTTCGTCTCCTCGACGCACGACGACCTGCTCTGCTTCACCGACACCGGCCGCGTGTACAAGATCAAGGTCTACGAGATCCCCGAGGGCACGCGCACGAGTCGCGGCCGCGCGATGGTGAACCTGCTGCAGCTTCGCGAGACCGAGCGCATCTGCGCGATGATGCCCATCGAGGACTTTGAGCGCGAGGAGGCGTTCCTGCTGTTCGCCACGAAGGGCGGCCTGGTCAAGCGCACGCCCCTGAAGGACTACCGCAACGTCAACAAGGCGGGCATCATCGCGATCAACCTGCGGCCGACCGACTCGCTGATCGGCGTCACCTGGACCGACGGGGACGGCGACGTGCTGCTCGGCACCCGCAAGGGGATGGCGATCAGGTTCCGGGAGGCCGACGTCCGGGCGATGGGTCGCAACGCGGCCGGCGTGAAGGGCATCGACCTGGGTCCGGACAACCAGGTCGTCGGCCTGGTCTGGATCACGCCGGAAGACGAGCACGAACTGCTCACCGTGACCGCCAACGGCTACGGCAAGCGCACGCCGCTCTCTGAGTACCTCGTGCGCAGCGAGGACCGGTCGACGCGGCCGCAGGGACGCGGCGGCAAGGGCCGGCGCGACATCGAGGTCGACGTCCGCAACGGCGACGCGGTCGTGGTGCTCGCGACCGAGCCGACCGACGACCTCGTCCTGATCAGCACGCGCGGCATGATCGTGCGGATCGAAGCGGGGAGCATCCGCCAGACCGGGCGCGCGGCGAAGGGGGTCCGGGTGATCAACCTGATCGAAGGCGATACGCTGGCCAGCATCGCCCGAGTCGTCCAGGACGCCAGCGAGAACGGCGAGAACGGCGAAAACGGCGAAAACGGCGACACGCAGGACGCCGAGTCCTGATCAAGGACATTCATGCCTATACAGAAATGGTCGGAACAGATCTGGATCGCTCAGCTCAACGACGAACCCGCTCTTTCGGAAGACCTCGTCTCGCTGAGCCACGAGGTGGTGCACACCTCCGGCCATCCGCACATCGTCGTGGACTTCTCGAGCGTCACGCGTCTGAGCAGCTCCAATCTCTCCCAGCTTCTTCGTCTGCGCAAGCAGGCGATCGACCATGACGCGAAGATGAAGCTGACGTCGCTGGCCGACCCGATCTGGGTCGTCTTCCTCACGACCGGCCTGGACAAGGTGTTCGACTTCGTCCCGGACGTCCCGACGGCCCTCGCGAGCCTTCAGCTCGAAAGCTAGTCATTAAGCTATTAGATTCTTCCGGCGTAACTTCTCGTCACGGCGACGAGAAGTCCAAGGTCCAAGGTCCAAGGTCGAAAGCGGAACCGTCGATGCCCCACCGCGCCGGCCGAAGTCCGGTTCTGTCGACTTTCGACTTTCGACCTTCGACTTTCGACTTTCGACCCTCGACTTTCGACTTTCGACCTTCG
>NYZC01000230.1 GCA_002686995.1 Phycisphaeraceae bacterium
GGCGTCAGTACCCAAGGTAGGAGCCCAGTGCGGTAGTCTCGCACGCTGGGATCTGTGCGGGGGGCCGCCCGAAAGGGCGGCTCCTACCGCGCCGAATCGGGGCGCAAGTCACGTTAGCGCGTCATCCAGCACGTTCAGCACCTCGTCGATGTCCTCGACCGTGTGCGCAATGCTGTAGCCGTGGTGCACGGGGATGCCGCCGTAGTCGTGGAAGTAGACGCCGCGCTCCCAGCAGGCGCGGATCAGGTCGAGCATTTTCTCGTTGTCGTGGCAGAACGTGTCCTCGTAACGGAGCGCCGGCGTTCGTCGGCCGAGCACGATGTTGAATCGCGCCCCGTGATGCGGCACGACCAGGTCGAGACCGCGATCCGCGATGATGCGGTCCAGACCCTCGTGAAAGCGCTGTTCGAGCGACTGCAGCTTCGGGTAAAAGTCGGGGCGCCGCACCGCTTCCAGGAACGCGACGCCCCCAAGAATCGGCACGAGGTGCGCGTTGAATGTGCCACTGTGCTGCACCGGTCCCACGGGCTGAAAGCTGTCCATGACCTCGGCGCTTCCGCAGAACGCAGAGAGCGCGAGGCCGCCGCCCAGTGATTTGCCGATCGTGCAGACGTCCGGCGTGACCCCGAGATCCTGCTGCGCTCCGCCCGCGGATTTCTTGAACGACGACTGGATCTCGTCGAAGAACAGGACAATGCCTGCATCGCGGGTCAGCCTGCGGGCCAGTTCAAGGTACCCGGGCTCGGGCTTGATGCAGGCGCAGTTGTAATCAATGGGTTCGAGGATAAACGCGGCGATTTCGTCACCGTGCTCCCGAATCGCTCGCTCCAGGGCCTCCGAATCGTTGTGCGGAATGGGAATGATCAGGTCGGCCAGGACACCGGGAATACCGGGTGACTCGACGAACGGTTGGGAGCGGTTCTCTTCGAGCCGATCCGGCGGCGGAAAGCCGCCGATGTAGATCATCTCGTGATACCCGTGGAAATGCCCTTCTACGCGCAGGATCTTATCGCGTCCGGTGAATCCCCGACATGCCCGGATCAGGTGCATCGTCGCTTCGGATCCCGCGCTGCAGAATCGCACGCGCTCGGCACAGGGCACGCTCTCGCACACCAGCGACGCGAGCCGCTCATGGTGCTCGGTCTCGAAGGCCGACAGGTGCCCCATCTCGTTCGCGCTGCGCAGCGCTTCGGTGATCGCCGGATGCGCGTGCCCGAGCAGCGCCGCGCCGTGCCCGCAGTTCATGTCGATGAACCGGCGCCCCTCGATATCCCAGATGTGCGCGCCTTCGCCGCGGCTGGCGAAGAACGGCGTGCCGATCGCCTTGTTCACGCGCGTCGAGGAGTTGACGCCGCCGGGCATGACCTTCCGCGCACGTTCGTATTGCTCGTGTCGTGTCACCATTGGCCCGGCATCCTAGCATCGCGCGGCGGAAAGGGTGTGAACCAATCCTGGTCGGTACGGACTTCGCTTCGATTTCCGTTGCCGAGCCGGGCCGTGGCGCGGCGGGAATCGGAAAAAGGCGTCCAACCGGTCTGACCCCGTTTCGCGCGAGGCATCAGACCGCCATGTCATTTGACTCGTGGGCCGCGCGGTTCGCCGTCTGGACGGACCTGGTGCGGTGCCGGGCGGTAATGATCCGGCGCCCAGGGCGTCAGTGGAATCGGACCCGGTTCGTGGCCGCAGGCGCGACGTGCCTGCTCGCCGAGCGCCGCGGGATCGCCGTTGCCCCGAGTCTGCCATGCCCCGATGAGTCGATCGTCGGGGTCGTCCGCTTCGCTCGGCTCGATCAGGTGCCACTGATCCTGGAACGCGATCGTGGCGGCGAGACCGGCTTCGAGGCCGAACCGGTGCTCGAATCCAAGGACTCGCTTGAGCTTCAAGACGTCGTACGCATGGTTGAACACGAGATTCTCCGATGCCCGGGTGCATCGCATCGGGTCGAATCCGCCGAGAAACGCCGCGGGGATCTCGACGACTTCGACGGGCAGGCCGAGCGCGTCAGCGTGAGCCCGAAAGTACTGCCAGAGCGGCACCGCGACCGGCCCCGCGCAGTTGAACGCCTCGCCGAGGCTGCCGTCGGTCTCCAGCGCCAGCACAATCACCTCGGCTTCGTCATCGATATACACGGGCTGAATCAGTCCTTCGCCGGTGTCGGGCGCGATCACCGCCCTGCCCTTTCGGATCCGGTCGACGTGCCGGTTCGAGTAGCCCCAGACGCTGAACAGGCGCCCGTACCCGTAGCTGACGGACGGCCGGATGATGATTGCGGGAAAGCCGCTCTCGCGATGCGCTGCCAGCACGATCTGCTCCACGTCGCGCTTGCCGACCGCGTAGTCGTTGCCCCCTCCGGGGAAGGCGCGCGCGTCGTCCGTGTAGGGATGCGTTTCGTCCGCGGGGACCCGGAGCAGCCGTCCGTAGCAGGCGACGGAGCTAATCACCAGGTATCGCCCGATTCGCCCTGAAAGGGTCCTGACGACGGGCTCCGTATCGTCTGCGCCGAACGCCTGCGTATCGACGACGGCGTCGAAGGATTCCTCCTCGACGACCGAGGCGAGATCACCCGGCCGGTTCCGGTCACCGCGGATCTCCCGGACCGGTCGATCCACCGGCAGCGGCGCGTTGGACCTGCCACGGTTGAACAGCACCGGTTCGTGCCCGCGCACGAGCAGGGCATGGACGAGCCGCGGTCCCAGGTAGCGGCGTCCGCCGATGATCAGAACCTTCACGATGCGCCCTCCACGGCGACGGGGGCATGCGTGCGCGCCGATTCGACGGCCGCGACTGCAACGCGCAGAGCCGCGATCGCGTCGTCCGCAGTCGCCAGGCACGGCGCGTCGTCGAGCACGTATCGCGCGAACGCGTCGATCTGCTCTCGGAACCAGAGATCCTTCTGATCGCCCGAGCCGTGCTCGAACGCCTCACCGCCGGCGATGGTCAGCCAGGGTCGGCCGAGATCGATCTCGAGCATGCCTTCCTCGCCGATGAGCACCATTTCGGATCTTCCGGCCGACGGATGGGTCGGCGGCACGTGCGCGTTGACTTCGAGCGAACCGACGGTCCCGTTCGCGAACCGCATCAGGCAAAACACCGCGTCCTCCGAATGATATCCCCGCGCGCGCATCGCGCCCTGAAGATCCTCCGCGTACACCCGCACGACCTCGCTCTCGCTGTACCAGCGCATCAGGTCGATCGCGTGACACCCTCGAAAGACGATCAGCGAAAGCTCGAAGTCACGAATCCGATCCTGTTGAGCCGGCGTTCCATGGAATCGGCAGTCGATGCTGCGCAGGCGCCCGATGCGCCCGGCGTCGAGCGCCGATCTGACCGCGACGCAGCGCCGGTCGAACCTGAAAAGGTGACCGACCATCAGCTTGACCCCCGCGGCTTCGACGGCCTGCTTCATCCGACGCGCCTCGGCCATCGACACCGCCATCGGTTTCTCGATGAGAATGTGCCGCCTCGACGCCGCCGCCTTCAGCAGCGGCTCGAGGTGGACCGGCTCGGGCGTGCAGATGCTCACCGCATCGACGTCGGGTCGGGCAAGCAGCGCCTCGACGTTCGCAGCCGTGTCGCAGCCGAACGATTCGGCAAGGCGTGCCGCCGCATCCGATCTCACGTCACAGGTGGCGACCAGTCGCGTCCGCGGCGCATGAAAGGCATAGGCGCGGGCATGACGATGCCCCATGTTCCCGGCGCCAATGATCCCGACACCCAGGCTTCGACCCATCACGTCGCTCGCGACTCGTTACCGTGACTCGACAACTCGACCATTCTGCCCGTACGGCTCGATTCGCACGCGGCTTCGATCAGTTTGAGCGCACTGAGGCCGTGCGTCCCCGGCGCACCGTTGATCGCCTTCCCGAGCGCCACCTCGATGAGGTTGGTGGCCGGCGCCCAGCGCGGATAGGTTTCCTGAAGCGGCGCGTGCTCCTGAAGTTTCCGCTCGGCGTTCCATTGCTGCATCGTGCCGGTGTTCAGGCCCAGGACCAGCGCCCCCTCGGTGCCGTAAACCTTGACATCGTAGACACACTTCGCGGTCGAAGCCCCGTTCGTGGTCAGCGACACGAGCATGCCGTTGTCGTACCGGGCATTGATGACGTTCAGCACGTCGACGTCCGTATCAAGGTTGTCGAACTGTGCATGGACGCATTCCGGATCGGCGCCGGTCAGAAACGGGATATAGGCTCCCGGATGCGATACCTGCGTGAACACCTGGCCGCCGCCGGCGATCGCGGTGTCGCTGTAGCTGCTGGTGCCCGGCGCCACGTAAGCGCCGACGCTCACGTGCGCCTTCTCCGGTTCGACCTTCGGGCCGAGATAGAGCGGCAACACCCAGTCCGCCATATCGATCGAGATCATCGTGATCCGACCCAGCACGCCCTCACGCACGAGTCGCCGCGCCTCGGCCGCGTGCGCCGTGTACTGGTAGGTGCACCCCACGATCAACTCGCGCTGACGGGCCGCCGCCAGGTCGACAAGCTCCTGCGACTGCTCGACGCTGAGCGCCATCGGCTTCTCGACGAGCACGTGCAATCCCTGCTCCAGCGCCGCCCGGACCTGCGGATAGTGCAGAAACGCCGGTGAGCTGATTGCGACCGCCTCGAGACCGTCGATGTCCAGTACCTGCTCGTGCGTCGTGCATGCGTTGGGCACGTCGAAATCGCTCGCCACGCGCCGGCTCGTCGCCTCGTCCTGGTGCTGGATCGCCACCAGGTCCGCCTGAGGATGCTTCGCGAGCGCCGGGACGTGGGCCGTGGTGCCCCACCACCCGGCGCCGATGACTGCACATCGAATCTTCTTCATCAGGTCGTGCCTTTGCATCGAAGCAGCGGATCGATCGCATCATATCGACCCGCATGGCATGGCGATCGGCTCGAGGTTCGGTAGCCAGACGGTGCGTACCAGCGGCTGGACTCGTAACCCGGAACCCGTTTCCGCATGGCGGCATCACCCGGCGGAAATCACGCCGCAGCGTCGGTATAATTCGCTGACTGGAGAACGAGGCCCCCGCCCGGCGGCAAGCCGCCCGACAACGGGAAGAGCCCCCCGAAGAGACCGGAGACGAGAGAACCCCCTTCGCAAGCGCCCCGATTGCGAGCCATTCGAGGACTGGTCATGTCGTTACGTCATCGCTCCGTCGCGATTCGGGCGCTCGGCCTGATCGCCGCCGCCTTCACGATCATCAGCCCGGGTCAGTCCCGAGCGGACTGCGGGTTCAGCATGGTAGCCCTGCCGGACACCCAGAACTACGTCAACAACGTCAACCACGCGCCGCTGTTCACGCAGCAGACGCAGTGGGTCGCCGATCAGATCCTGCAGGATGGCAATCCACGAAACATCCAGTTCGTGTCCCATCTCGGCGACCTGGTCAGCAGCGGCAGCAGCCAGACGCAGTGGAACCGCGCTGTCGCTTCGATGGACGTCCTGGACAACGTCGTCGCCTACTCCGCCCTTCCGGGTAACCACGACTACGCCTCGACGGGCAACAAGAGCACGGGCACCGCCAACTACGTCGCGAACTTCGGGCCGCAGCGCTACGCGGGCCAGTCCTGGTACGGGGGCGCCGACCCCAGCGGCAACAACAGCTACCAGCGGTTCAGCGCCGGCGGCTACGACTTCATTCACATGGCGCTGGAATACCAGCCGTCGGTCAACACGCCGACCCGGGATCCTTCGCCGATCGAGTGGGCGCAGTCGATACTCGACGCGAATCCCGACACCCCGGTGATCCTGAGCACGCACGAGCACATCGACGATGATCCGCCCGGCCGCAGCGGCACCGGCGAGCAGCTCTGGAACCAGCTGATTCGCGGCAACGACCAGATCTTCATGGTCCTCAACGGCCACTTTCACAGCGTCGGCGGCACCAACGACGGCGAGTACCACCAGGTCAGCATGAACGACCTGGACCGGCCGGTGTTCGAGGTGCTGCAGGACTTCCAGGACTATCCGAACGGCGGCGACGGCTGGCTCCGCCTCATCGACTTCGACATCCCCAACGACCGGATCGTCTTCGAGACGTACTCCCCGGTGCTCGACCAGTTCCAGACCGAGACCGTGAACGACGTAGGCCCGTTCGCGAGCTTCTTCGAGCTGTCCATCGACTTCGCGAGCCGGCTGACCCCGATGTTCATCCCACCGCCGCCGGAGCCCGACCTCGTGTTTCGCAACGGCGTCGACGGCTACGCCGGCACGCGCGACAAGGAGATCCGCTCGAGCGGCGGCGACTCGGCCAACGGGCAGCTGGGCTCGATCAGCGTCGACGGGGATGACGGATCGCCCGGAGCACAGCCCAACCAGGGACTGATCCGGTTCGAGGACATCATCGGAGGCGGTCCCAGCCGGATCGAGCCGGGCACCAGGATCGAGAAGGCCAGCCTGGTGCTGGAGGTCATTAACCCCGGCTCGGGGTTCACGGTTCACGAGCTTCTCGTGGACTGGGACGAGTCGAGCACGTGGCAGGAACTCGGCAACGGCGTTCAGGCGAACGACGTCGAGGCGGTGGCCGCGCCGGTCGCGGTGCTGGGCAGCAACAATTCGAGCGAGAACATCGGTGTGGGCCCGCTGGAGATCGACGTGACGACGACGACCCAGGCCTATCTCGACGGCGTGCTGACGAATCTGGGCTGGGTCATGATTCCTTACGCGTCGGGGACGAACGGGGTGGATTTTCTGAGCAGTGAAAACACGAATATTCTTCTGCGCCCGGCGCTGCAGATCATTATTCCCGAAACGTCGACGCTGGCCGGCGTGGCGATGGCTTCACTGATCATCATGCTTCGTCGGGCAAGGGTCTAGCTCTGGGGTATGGGGTATGGGGTATGGGGGATGCCGACGGCGCCGCGCGGGTCGGACGCGCCGCACATCAGACCCGTGGGCTCACGCCGGCTTACGCCCACGGTTCGCCAACCGACGGCGTACCGCGCGGCGTAAGCCCGCGGGTCGAATGCCAGGGGTTGCCCGCGCCGCCCAACGCAACCTGCCCGCGCGGGCCTGTCCTGGTTGATCCCGCGCCCCATCCCCCATACCCCATCCCCCATCCCCCATACCCCATCCCCCATACCCTATCCCCTATCCCCGACCCTCCGAGGCTTGCCGATGCACACCGACGCCACTCGATCGTTTCCCCCTTTCTACACGCAGGTCATCGGTTCGCTCCCGCGGCCGAAGCTCGTGCTCGAGTTGCTGTCCCGGCGCGATGCGATGGATCCCGCCGAGTACCGCGCCCGCATGGACGAGATGGTCACCTTCGCCATTCGTCTCCAGGAGCTTGCCGGTCTCGACGTCGTCAGCGACGGCGAATGGCGGCGCAGCCAGTACACGGACGAGTTGCTCGAAAGGCTCGGAGGATTCACGCGGTCACGTCCGTTCGAGCACGCCGGCGAGGGCACGAAGATGCACCTCGTCGCGACGGGCAGGATCGAGGCCACCGATCCCGTGTTCCTCGAGGACGCGCAATTCCTGCGTCGCCACACGGATCGTGCCACGAAGTTCGCCCTGCCGAGCCCGTTCCTCGTCGGCATTCGCTATTGGCACGAGGATTACTCGACCGGTGCCTACCCGACCGTGCAGCACCTGATGGACGAGCTGTCCGAGGTGCTGGCCCGCGAGGCCCGCGCCCTCGTCGACGCGGGCATCGACATCGTTCAACTCGACGATCCGGCGATGACGTACTTCTGCGACCGCGCCCTGATGTCCAGCGGCGATACGCACGATGACCGGCTGCGGCAGCAATGGGACATCGACCGCCAGATGCCGCAGGCGGTCGACATGATCAACCGGATTCTCGGCGACCTGCCCGCGATGACGCACCTGCACTGCTGTCACAGCGTCTACAAGCGACAGAGCGACGTCACCGGCAATTACGAGCCGATTCTTCCGCGGCTGACGGAAGCGAAGATCGACCAGGTCAACCTCGAGTTCGCGTATCAGGGCACCGGGGATGCGACTGATCTGGATCTGCTGCCGGCTCATCTCAACGTGGGCATGGGGGTCGTGGACGTGCGCGGAGAGCGGATCCAGTCCATCGGCGAGATCGAGGCGATCGCGGCGGCCGGTGCGGAGCGAATTGATGCGAGTCGGATCGCCTTGAATCCGGATTGCGGCTTCGCGCCGGGATCCGGCGAGCCGCCGACGATCGACGAGGCGTTCGAAAAGCTGTGCAATCTCGTCGCCGCGGCAAAGCGAATGCGGGCGAGGGTCCAGGGTCCGGGCTCTGGAGCCTGACGCGGCTGAGCCACAACGTTCAGAAACCACGGATGGACACGGATGGACACGGATGAATCAGAAAGAACAGAAGAATCTGTGTTCATCCGTGTTCATCCGTGGTTCTTCAACTTCTCGCCATCGTGACGAGAAGCCGCACCCGAAGAGCCTAAGAGCCCCTACAATGCTGACAACGGGAGAGCAGCTTGCGCATCCTTTCGTGCAGCTTGTCCCTGCTGGCCGCCGGGCCGTCCTGCGCTTTCGCGGCGATGGATCCGTGGACCTTCGCGTCCACGCCGGACTTCCTGAACATCGACATCGGTGATCTGAACGAATACGACGGACCGGTTTTCAACGCGCCGAGCGGCAACACGGTCAATGCTTCCTGGCTGAATGCCATCGATGCGCTGATGGCCGGCCTGCAAGCCTCCGATCCCGACTTCGTCGCGGTGGCCGGCGATCTCGTCATGGCGCGCTGGTTCGAGGATGCGTTCGTCGACGGCGTCTTCGGCCCGCGTCTCGGCGACCCCGGATACACGCAGCGCAACCTGGCCACCGAGAACGCCCGTGTCGTCAACGCGAGCAACTTCTACTACGACGCATGGAAGCAGCACTTCACCTCGCGCCAGCTCCCCTGGTACGCGGCCATCGGCGATCACGAACTGGGGGATTCGAACACGTGGGATGACGAGCTTGCCCGGCAGACCATCGAAACCTATCGAGCGCAGTTTGCGGATCACTTCGTCGCGCCGCTGGGCGCCGGCGTGGGGCTCGCGGCAGGCTCGGTGCTCCGGGGATCGCCGTCCGGCGGACCGCAGGCCGGCACCGCTTACGCCGTGCAGCATCGAAACCTGCTGCTCGTGAACATCGATCCGTTCACCGTCGAGCCAGACGATTTCTCGGTATCGGTCGAGGTCACGGGCGAGCAGCTCGCATGGCTCGAGCGCACGCTCGCCGAGGCGGACGCGGATCCGACGGTGAAGCACGTGATCGTGCAGGGGCACGCCCCGGCGCTGCAACCGGTCAAGGCGCGCAAGAGCAGCGAGCTGTCCATCGACGGGGCGGAGCATTCGCCGTTCTGGCAGGCGCTGCAGGCATCATCCAAGTTGCGCATGTACCTCTCCGGCGAGGTGCACGACGTGACGGTATCGCAGGACGTCGAGGGCGGCGGCGCCATTCAGATCGCCCACGGCGGCATCTTCGGCTTCAGCGACGTCGCGGACATCAGTTACCTGACGGCCGAAGTCCACGAGGATGCGATCGACGTGGAGCTGTGGATCCTGCGGTATTCCGCGACCGGTCCGCAGCTCTACCAGACGGGCAACCCGACGACGCAGCTCCGGGCGGACATCGAGCCGCACACGCGCTGGCGCATCGGGCAGTTGACGATCAACGAATCCTCCGGCGCCACGGAGTACGGCAATGCGACCGGCGTGTTCAGCAGCGTCACCAACCTCCTGCCCGCCCAGCGTCTCGGTACGTTCCGGTTCAACGCCGACGGTGACCCCACCGGGTTCCGAATCGATCTCGCCGCTTCAGACCGGGATCCGCAGGTGACCTTCACCGGGTTCGAGTCGGTCGGCGCGCGATTCCTGGACACCGGTGCGCTCAACTTCGATCGGCTGCCCACTTCCGGCTGGCCGGACGAGGTGCCCAACGATCCACCGGACGTCACCTTCGACGAGGACCGGTACGTCGGCTTCTCCGCCTCGGCGCCGCAGGGCGCCGTCATCGATCCGACGGCGATCAGCCTGCTCTACAACCGAAGCGGCCGGGGTCCGAACGACGGCCTGCTCCGGGTGAGCGGCGACGGGTTCGTCACCTTCGACGAGTTCGAGCTGTTCGTGAACGACCTCGGGAGCAACGAGGACGTTCGCCTGGAGTTGCTGCTGTCGGCGGTCCCCCCGTCTCAATCGCTGGAGTTCCGCTTCTGCTTCAAGGACGATGACCCGCTGAGCCCCGCGGCCGTGCTGCGCCTGGACGACGTGCGTCTCTACGGCGTGGTGAGCGCCGTTCCCGAGCCGGCGACGTGGGTGATCGTGACGGCCGCGGTCGCGCTTGTGCTCAGGAGGCGATCCGGACAGGCAGCCCCCCCTTTGTAAGGGAGGGGTTGGGGCAATCCTGTTCGGCTCGGTGAGGCGATCCCGATGAATGCTTGGGAAAGCAACTGCAGCGCCCGCGCCCATTGGATGTTCGACGGATGCTCGACTTGCGTTACCGACTCCGGGCCGAACAGGATCGGAGTCGGGGCGAGGATCGCATTCTCCGGACCCGGCATCACGGCGGCTTGCTGGCTTCAGCCCGCACGAACATCTCCGCAACGCGCGGCTTGGTCACCTTGCCCATCGCGTTGCGCGGCAGGTCGTCGACGACCATGAGGCGTGACGGGACCTTGTACGGCGCAAGCTGCTGCTTTCCCCAGGACCTGAGGGCTTCGAGCGTCAGAGACCGCCCCTCGCAAAGCACGACTGATGCGGCCACGCGCTGCCCCCACTGCTCGTCATCGATTCCGATCACCGCCACCTGGTCGATCGCCTCGTGCGTGCGAAGCACGTCCTCGATCTCCAAGGCCGAGACCTTGTAGCCACCCGTCTTGATGATGTCGACGCTCTCCCGGCCGAGGATGCGATAGATCCCGCTCTCGTGAGCGGCGACGTCGCCGGTCCGGAACCAGCCATCGTCCGTGAACGCCTCTGCCGTGGCGTCTGAACGATTCCAGTACTCGCGGAACACCGCCGGCCCCCTGACCTGGATCTCACCGGGCGCGCCGTCCGCGACCTCGACGTTCGCCTCGTCGACCAGCCTGACATTCATCCCTGGAAGCGGCGTGCCGACGCAACCCGGCCGCTGTTCGCCGTCCAGCGGGTTCGAAAGCGCCATGCCGATCTCGGTCATGCCGTATCGCTCGAGCAGAGTGTGCCCGCTGATCGTCCGCCACCGCTCCAGCGTCGACACGGGAAGCGCCGCTGAACCGGAAATCATCAGGCGCAGCGCGCGGCAGCCCTCGCTCATGCGCTGCTTCGCCGCATCATCCGCCGCTTCCCATGACCGGATCAGCATCGCGTATATCGTCGGCACGGCCATGAACAGCGTCAGCCCTTCGGGCGCGGCAAGACGTCGCCATACGGCCCCGGCGTCGAACTTCGGCTGCATCTCGCAAGTCGCGCCTGCCCAGAGCGCGCAGCAGAGCACGTTGACGATGCCGTGCACGTGATGCAGCGGCAGCACGTGAAGAACGTGATCGCTCTCACGCCATCCCCAGGCATCGATGAGACAGGTGATCTGCGCCGTGAGCCCTGCATGGGTCGTGACCGCCCCCTTCGGCCTGCTTGTCGTTCCGCTCGTATAGACGATCATCGCGCGACGGCTGCCGTCCAGCGCAGGCAGGGAAGGCGGCGGCGCCTGCTTGAACTGCGTCGTCAGCAGCAGCGGCACGCCTGTTGACTCTGCGATCGGCCGCAATCGATCCGCGAATTGGGGATGCGCCACCAGCACCGACGCCTGTGCGTCCTCGACCACGTAGCGCAACTCGGGCTCCGGATGCTGCTGGCACAAGGGAACTGCGATTCCGCCGGCGCGCCACGTCGCCCATTGCGTCACGACGTACGACCTGTCGGCCGGCGTCAGGAACGCAATCCTTGCCTCGCCAAGATCGTCCGCTCCGTCGAGCAGCGTCGCCGCGGCGCGCGCGGACTGATCGAGAAGCGCTCCATAGGTGACGGCTCCGGCGTCATCGATGATTGCCGTCCGCTGCGGATGCTGATCTGCCCGCGCGACGAGAGGAATGGGTTGCCGTGTCGTGCTGCTCATCGAGTCGCCACGGATCTTCGCATCTGACGAGTGCGAATCCGTGTCAGTGCAGATCGTCGATCGACTGTGTGAAGCGCAGCGTCCGGGTGTCCTGCTCTTTCCCGGTCGCCTCGGCCAGCGGGCCGTAGAGATCGGGCCGCCGGGATCGTATCCAGCGGATGCCCGTGCACATGTGGCGAAGTTCGGGATCGAGGTCCGCCACGACCATCTCGTCGCGTGCCCGGCACGTCTCGACGAGGACGCGGCCGTAGGTGTCGAGGATCATCGCGTTGCCCGTGCGCACCTCGTCGTCGTCCGTCCCGACGCCATTGCTGTACAGCGTGAAGAGCCCGTTGTCATGGGCCCGCGCCGGCAGCCAGCGCATCAGCCAATCGCGACCCTTGGGACCACGGAACTCCGCCTCGATGGCCTCGGGATCCTCCGCGCGCCGATCCCACAGATTCGTGTCGATCCGGCCCATGCAGTGCGGACTGCGCGAATCGCAGCCTCCCGTCTGGTGCGGCGCCATGAGAATCTCCGCGCCCTGTAGCGCCGTCATGCGTACGTTCTCGCCGATGTTGTTGTCGTAGCAGATCAGTACGCCGACCCGCGCGCCCTGCGGGATCTCGAACACGGTGTACCGGTGGCCGGATGACATATGCTCGCTGATGAAGCAATGGATCTTCCGGTGCGACGCGATGCGCCCGTCCGGCATGGCCACGACGTAGGTGTTGTACAGCTTTCCATCGTCGCCGGCTTCGATGAGGCCCGCCCCGATCGTCATGTCATGACGGGTCGCGAGATCGATCAAGGCCTTCGTCGACGGTCCCGACGGCACGGGCTCGGCAAGCGCCTCGATGGCCGGGCGATCGAGATTGCGCACGTGCCAATATCCGGTGATGCACATTTCCGGGAAGCAGATGAGATTCACCTTCTGCACCGCCGCTTCACCGACGATCGTCGTCACCCGCTCGAGATTGGAGCGTTTGTCGCCGGGCGCGTGGTTGAACTGCACCGAGGCCGCCTTGATCCGGTTCATTTCGTCCCTTTCGGTCCGCTCGTGAGCGTAACGACTGCCCTGAGCGCTGCAAGTCCTCCGCTATATTGATCTGCTCATGGCCACGCTCCTGTCGGCACGCGATCTTGCGAAGTCGTTTCCGTCGAACCCCCTTTTCGACGGCATCGCGATCCATCTCGTCGACGGCGAACGTCTCGGAATGATCGGGCCCAACGGCGGCGGCAAGTCGACCCTGATGAAGATCCTCGCGGGCCTCGACGAACCCGACGGCGGCGAAATCATCCGACAGCGCGGCCTCGTTCTCGCCTACGTCGACCAGGACGATCGCTTCCCGGAAGACGCCACCCCGATTTCGGCCGTGACCGCGGCCCTCGACGACCGAGAGGCGATCGACGTCGAGACGCGCGGCTCGATCACGCTGTCGAGGCTGGGCTTCGATCGCTTCGACGTACCCGTCGCCACCCTTTCGGGAGGCTGGCGCAAACGCCTGTCGCTGGCTTGCGCGCTGGCGCGCGAACCGGACGTGCTTCTGCTCGACGAGCCCACCAACCACCTCGATCTCGAGGGCGTCGAATGGCTCGAGTCGTTCGTCTGCCAGGCGTCCATGGCGGTCGTCTTCGTGACCCACGATCGCCGGTTCCTCGAGAACACCGCCAGCCGCATCATCGAGCTTTCGCCTGCCTACCCGGGCGGCACGTTCGAGACCAAGGGCAACTACAGCACGTTCGTGCGGCGCAAGGAGGAGTTCCTCGAGGCCCAGGCGGCGGCCCAGTCGGGGCTGGCCAACAAGGTGCGGCGCGACACGGCGTGGCTGCTGCAGGGCATCCAGGGAAGGCAGACCCGCAACCGCAGCCAGGTCGACGCGGCCGAGGAACGCCGCGCCGACCTGAAGATCCTGCAGGATCGAAACGCCTCGATCGCCCGATCCACGACCATCGACTTCCAGGCCACCGAGCGGAAGACGAAGAAGCTGCTCGTGCTGCACGGCGTGTCGAAGACCATGGGCGGCCGGCGCCTGTTCGAGTCGCTGGACCTGACCCTGACGCCCGGCCGCCGCATCGGCCTGCTCGGCGTCAACGGCGCCGGCAAGACCACGCTGCTGCGCCTCATGGCGGGGGATCTCGATCCGGATGCAGGCAACATCAAACGCGCCGACGACCTCCGCGTGGTGTCCTTCAGCCAGCACCGGGACGCGCTCATCGCGTCGCAGACGCTGAAGGAAGCGCTCTGCCCCGTCGGCGACATGGTTGAGTACCGCGGCAGGCAGGTTCACGTGACCGGTTGGGCGAAGCGATTCCTGTTTACGCCGGACCAGCTTTCGACCCGCGTCGGGCATCTCTCAGGGGGCGAGCAGGCAAGAGTGCTCACCGCGAACCTGATGCTGAAGCCGGCGGACGTGCTGCTGCTCGATGAGCCGACCAACGATCTCGACATCCCCTCCCTCGAGGTGCTCGAGGAAGCGCTGCTCGGATTCCCCGGAGCGATCGTGCTCGTCACGCATGATCGATTCATGCTCGATCGGATCGCCACCGAGTACATCGGTCTCGACGTCATGGGAGGCGCCAGGTCGTTCATGTCGTACGCGCAATGGCACGCGGCACGGCTTCGCCCCGCGGTCGCCGAGCCGGGGGATCGCGACCAGGGATCCGTGAACCAGAAGGCGAAGACCGCCCCGCGCAAGCACAACTACAACGAGAAGCGGGAGTTCGAAGGAATGGAAGCGGCGATTCTCGATGCGGAGGCGGAGGTGGAGCGACTCGAAGCCGAAGCCGCCGACCCGGAGCTGTCTTCCGACCATGAGCGCGCCGCGAAGGTCTTCGAGGCGCTCTCGCAGGCGCATACGCAGGTCAACAGCCTCTACCACCGATGGGCCGAGCTCGCGGCGATCAACGATGGTGAATAACCGACCCGAGCGACGATATCGTCTGCGATGCCGATGGGTGATCGCCCTGGTGTGTCTCACGGCGCCACTGATCGCAGCCGGCTCCGGGGCCGCGGACGGCGAAATCGACCGTCGCCTCGACGAGGCTCTCGAGAAGCTGCTCGTGTTCAGCTTCGGCGAAGCGCTCCGCCTCTACGACGACGCGGCTCGGCGCGCCCCGCGCGGCTCCGAGCCA
>NYZC01000231.1 GCA_002686995.1 Phycisphaeraceae bacterium
TCCAAGGTCTGAAGGTCGAAAGCGGAACTGTCGATGCCCCACCGCGCTGGCCGTAGTCAGGTTCTTTCGACTTTCGACCTTCCGACTTTCCGACTTGCGGGCGAAGCCCGCGTTAGGCTATTGGGCTATTGGGCTATTGGTCATTAGCCAATCGTTGTTTGTCATTTCGGACTCGGGACGGACGCGGCGTCGAAAATGACAAACAACGATTGGCTTAATGACTAATGGCTTAATTTCTACCCTTCCCCCTCCCTCGCACGTCCACGCAGACAAGCTGCCCATCCGCGCCGCGGCAATAGATGCGCCCGTTCGACAGCACCGGGACCGTCCAGCACTGACCGGCATCGAGCACCTTCGCACGATCGAGCACCTCGAAGGCAGTCGGTGTCGCGCGGGCGGTGACGAGCTCGCCGTCCTCGGTCAGCACGATGAGACGGTCGCCCGCGGCCATGAGCGTGCCCTTGCCGAGGCCGCGCTGCGCCCACTTCGCGGTCCCGTCGCGCACGTCCAGGCAACGCAGCACCGCGACGTCGAACCCGTAGAGATGGCCGTCGAGAAGCACCGACGTCGCCATCTTGTTCCGGAACTTGCGGCTCTCCCAGATGACGTCCAGCCCGTCGTCGGTCACCTCGAGCATCACGGCGCCGACGTCGTCGCCGGAAGAGACCAGCACGCGCCGGCCATCGATCACCGGAACGACCGCGTTGTTGCCATATGGGTTCAGCCAAGGATGCATGCCGTGCTCCGCGCCCGTCGCGCGGTCGAGCACCACCGCTCCCTCGCGAGGGAAGGCCGCGATCAACGACCGACCGTCGACCTCGAACGGCACCGGCGTCGAGTAGGCCGGGCCGTAGTTCTTCGTCCGCCACACCGGCGCGCCGGTGGCCTTGTCAAAAGCCGCGATGCAACCTGCGTCGACGTAAACGTGATCACCGTGCACGACCGGCGAGCCGGTGAACGCGAATCTCGGGTGCTCGACGCCGAACTCGTCCATCAGGCGCCGCGACCAGAGCACGCCGCCCTTCGCCGCATCGAGACACAGCAGCTCCGCGTCGCGCGTCAGCGCGTAGACGCGCCCGTCGTGGGTCGCGGGCGTGCCCGCAGGTCCGCCCTTGTGCTGACGGTCGTAGCGCGCGATCGGGTAGCGATGCGCCCAGATCTCGTCACCGCTGACCGCGTCGAGGCAATGAATAGTGCCATCCCCCTCCGACCAGCCGGCGGTGTAGAGCCTGCCGTCGGCCACCGAGACCGACGCGTATCCGACGCCGATCCGCCGCTCCCATGCGACGCGCGGAGCCCCGTCGCCGAACCGCTCGCTCCAGCCAGTCTCCGTCGACACGCCGTCGCCGCGCGTGCCGCGAAACTGGGGCCAGTCGGCGTCCGCGATCGGCACGGCAGGAGGCACGGTGCAGGCCGCCAGGCAGACGGCGATGGTCGGAAACATCCTCATGACTGGATTGACATCATATCCTGACGGGTTCCTGCGACACCTCGAGGCGCCTCGTATGATGGGCCATGCAGGCAGGGACACCGCATCCATCACGGCAAGCATGTCAGAAGACTCCGGCCCGACATCGGATCGACTCGAAATCCGTCATCCCGACGGCACGGTGTCCAAGCACGAGGTCGGTACGGCTGCAATCACGATCGGGCGATCGAGAGACTGCGACCTGCAGCTCGACAGCAATCGCGTTTCCCGCACCCACGCCCGGATGTCGCGCGATTCGCTTGGTCGAATCTGCCTGACCGATCTCGCCAGCTACAACGGAACCTGGGTCAACGCGGAGCGCATCGGGCAGAAGATCCTCGGCCCGATGGACGTGATCGGCATCGGCGATTTCCGGCTGACGCTGGTCAGCGGCATGGCCACGACGCTCGTTCCCGCGGCAAGCACCGTCGAAGGCGGCCGCATGAACGACCAGGTGCTCGGCCCGCTGCGGGTGCACAGCGACGAAAGACGTCCGGCCGTGACGCGCGACCAGCTCGACGTGCTGTTCATCCTGGGCCGGCGACTGGCGTCGACCGAGGATCCCGCGAGCCGTCTGCAGGTGCTGTGCGAGCTGATGGTCGGCGGCGCCATGCGGGGCCAGGCCGCAACCGTCGTTCGCATCGATACCGCAGTGCCGCAGCGGCTGCCGCAGATCGTCTGTCCCGCCGAGGGCGCGCCCGGGTTCGGCACGCCGGCTCCACACCTGTCGCGCACCGTGCTGACGAGCGTGAGCAACCGGAAGAAACCGGTCATGGCGAGCAACGTCGGCCACGCCGCCGGCCACGAGGATCTCTCGATCGTCTTCGATGGCTGCGTCATCGCCTGTCCCCTGCTCGAGCACGGATCGGAGCTGGACGTCCTCTACTTCATCGTGCCGCCCTCCTGCGGCACCGACGTATGGCTGGCACTCGCCGCCCTGGCCGCCGAGCAGTTTCTCACGATCGAGCGCAACTGGATCGATCGCCTGCGCCGGCGCGAGCACGCGATCATCGAACGCGAGTTGGAGCGGGGGCGCGAGATCCAGCAGAGCCTGCTACCGGCCGACCTCGGGATCGACGGCCTGGAGCTCTCGCTGAGCTACCGGCCCTGTCTCTGCGTCGGCGGCGACTACATCGGCGTCGTTCCGCGCGACGACGGCCGTGTCCTCCTGGCCGTGGCCGACGTCAGCGGCAAGGGGCTGCAGGCGGCCATCATCGCGTCCAGCGTCAGCAGCCTGATCTACGGCGGCACGAGGATGAACCTGTCGCTGACCGATATCCTTCGGACGCTCAACGACTGGCTGTGCCGTCACCTGCCCTCGGGCAGGTTCGTCACGATGACGGCACTGATCCTGGAGCCCGCCACCGGACGCTTCAGGTACGCGAACGCGGGCCACATGCCGCCAATCGTGGTCGATCCTGACGGCGCGGTCACGTCGCTGCCGGCCGAATCGAACCTCGTGCTCGGCCTCAACGCCGACGAGCCGTTTTCGGAGTTGGAGCACCGACTCGAGCCCGGTCACCTGCTGGCCATGTTCACCGACGGTATCACCGAACTCCGGGGCAACGACGGCGAACTGCTGGAGACCGAGGGATTCACCCTCATGCTTCAGGAGCACGCGCACGTCGATCGAAGCACCGACGACATCAAATCCGCCATCGAAGGCGCGCTCGAGGCATTCGAGGCAGACGATCTTGCCCAGGACGACCGCGCGCTGATGCTGGTGCGCCGCCAGGGTTGACGGCAACAGAAAGGTATTTTGACATCATGAAAGTACTTGTCATCGGACCCCACGGGCGCACGGGACAGCGCATCGTCCGAAGGCTGAACGAAGGCCAACACGACGCCGTCGCCATGATTCGTCATCCGCAGCAGCGCGACGTGTTCGACGCGATCGGCGTGCCGACGGTGCTGGCCGATCTCGAATACCCGATCGACCATGCGGTTCGCGGTTCGGACGCCGTCATCTTCGCCGCCGGCTCGGGCGCTAAAACGGGCAAGGACAAGACCGTCCTGGTCGATCACATCGGCGCCATCCGCGCGATCGTGACGGCGCAGGTGCAGGGCGCACGCCGCTTCGTCATGCTCAGCGCGCTGAACGCCGACGTGGCGAGCGAATCGCAAATCGCCCACTATCACCGGGCGAAGGCGCACGCCGATCACCACCTGCGCGAAACCGACCTGGACTGGACGATCATCTGCCCGGGCGGCCTGTTCGACGATCCTGGCACGGGACGCGTCGCGATCGCCGACGACCTGCACGGCACGGGCCGGACGAGTCGCGACAACCTTGCCGCCGCGCTCGTCGACTGCCTGGAGCTTGAAAACACCTTTCGCAAGTCGTTCAGCCTGGTCGAAGGCGAGACGCCGCTCGACGAGGCGCTGCGCGCGATCTGACGGGGAACGAACCACGGATGGACACGGATGGACACGGATGAAGATTCCCGTCGGTGAAGTTCGGTCCGCCTGCGGCGGATCCTCGCGGCGATGGCGATGCAGTGTTCGGTGTGGAGCCACCCGGCCGGCTTCTGCATCCCAGGCCCGGCGACTCCCCTCGAAGTCTGGCGACTTCTTGCGTACGATCCGTTGAACCGAGATCCTCTCGGAGTGGATGTTTTCAGCGGCGTGGTGCGCGGATCACGTATCGGCCTCTGGATGTCGTGGGCGTATGCATCTGACTTCAGCTACGAAGCCTGGAACGTGATCGCATCAATCCGTGTTCATCCGTGATCATCCGTGGTACCTCGTCCGGACTCCCTTCCATGCACTTCGACCGCATCGACCGTGCCATCTCCGATTTCATGCGTCGCTGGGGCACCGGCGCGCTGCGGTTCTCGCTCGGGATCATCTTCATCTGGTTCGGCGTCCTGAAGCCGCTCGACGTATCGCCGGCCGCGCCGCTGGTGCTGGCCACGGTGAAATGGCTGCCGCTTTTTCATCCCGAGAACTGGCTGATCGTCATCGGCTGGTGGGAGGTCGCGATCGGGGTGACGTTCCTGTTCCGCCACACGGTGAGGCTCGCGATCGCGCTGCTGGCGATGCAGATGGTGGGCACGTTCATGCCGCTGGTGCTGCTTCCGTCGGTGACATGGCAGGCGGAGCATGTGCCGTACGGGCCGACGATGGAGGGGCAGTACATCATCAAGAACCTGCTGATCATCTCGGCGGCGCTCGTGGTCGGCGGCACGGTGAGGGAGAGGGATTAGGGTCTTGTGCCGTCACTTCTTGTCGCGGTGACGAGAAGTCGAAGGTCGAAGGTCCAAGGTCGAAAGCGGTACTGTCGAAGCCCCACCGCGCCGGACGGAATCAGAGTCTTTCGACTTTCGACTTTCGACCTTCCGACTTGCGGGCGAAGCCCGCGTTAGGATCTCGTGCCTGATCGTGCTGGCACACGGTCCACCCCCCGGCTTACGACGGGGGTTCGCCTGCGTATGGCGCGCGTGACGGCGCTGGCGAACCGCGCGGCGTAAGCCCGCGGGTCGAATGCCATGGTGGCCTGATGCCGCTTCGGGCGCCAATCCTCGCCCCCGACCCCGGCCCCCTATAGGATGCCTCCCCAAACCTCTGGAGCACCTGCAGCATGATCGGCCACATCGAATCCTTTCGGCGCAAGCTCGACGCGGGCGAGCTATGCCTCGGCAGCGCCGTCACGTTCTCCGATCCCTGCGTCACGGAGGCCATGGCCGCGCAGGCTGACTTCTTCTGGATCGACCTCGAGCACACGCCCCTGACCACCGAATCGATGGTCAATCATCTCGTCGCGGCACGGGCAGGCGGCGTGCCGTGCATCGTCCGCATTCCCGATGGCAGCGTCGCGTGGATCAAGAAGGTGCTGGACAGCGGCGCCGACGGCATCATCCTGCCGCGAAGCGAATCGGCCGACGAGGTGCGACGGTTCGTGTCGGCCTGCCGCTATCCGCCGCTCGGGACCCGCGGCTTCGGGCCGCGGCGCCCCACGGAGTACGGCCGCCTCGACGGGATGGAATACGCGCAGTGGGCGAACCGCAACGTGTTCGTCGTCGCCCAGATGGAGACCGCGGGGGCGCTGGCCGAAATCGACGAGATCGTGAAGATCGAGGGGCTCGACTCGCTCGTGCTCGGACCGTTCGACCTCTCTGGATCGATCGACAGGCTCGGCGCGGTCGACGGGCCCGTCGTTCAGCAGGCCATGCGCACGTTCATCGACAAGGCGCGCACGGCCGGCAGGTACATTGGTCTCGGCAGCGGCCCCAACCCCGAGTTCGTGCGGAAGATGGTCGATCTCGGTATCCAGTGGGTCCACTACGGGTGCGACTTCGACTACCTGCGCATCGCGCAGGAACACCTGATTACGGAGCTTCGAGGCGATGGCTGACCGACCGGACACCACGACGTTCACCAATCGCATCCTGGAGCGCAACGCGCGCGGCGAAAAGGCCCTCGGCATCATCATGGGTGAGGCTTCGGAGGATATTCTCGAATTGTGCGGTCGCCTCGGTCTCGACTTCGTGCTTTTCGACGGACAGCACTACCCCCTGCCGCCGGAGCGGATCGGCACGATGTGCCGCATCGCCGACGCCTACGGCATCACGCCGACGATGCGCGTGCTCGACGCCGAGTGCAGCACGCTTCTGTCGTACCTTGATCGCGGCATCCGCTTGATCATGCTGCCGAACCTGGAGACGGTCGAGCAGGCCGAGGCCCTTGTCGCCCACACGTACCTGCCCCCCCTGGGGCGCCGCAGCGTCTGCAGCAATCATCTCCTCATGAAGCAGGATGCGCGCGGACCGGGAAGCTTGTTTACGAGCATGAACGACCAGATCATGCTCGTCGCGCAGATCGAGTCACCGACCGCCGTCGACAATCTCGACGACATGCTGAAGGTAGACGGCATCGACACCTTCCACGCTGGTGAATTCGACATGGCCCTGACCATGGGCATCCCGGGCGGCCACGACGATCCGCGCGTCACCGAGATCTACGAGAGAGTGAGCAGGAAGGTCCGCGACGCCGGCAAGCAGATGTACAAAGACAGGGTCGAAGCGATCCGCGTCTTCGATGTCATGCGGGACGGCGCGATCGATCTGCTGGAGCGGCACGGCCGGCGCGCGCCGATCGACTACTGATTCGCGATCACGCGCGCAAGAATCCCGATCCCCTCTCGAATCTCATTCGGTGCGCAATACCCGAAGCACAGGCGGGCGCAGCCTGCGCCTTCGCTGCCGTCCGGCGAAAGCGGTGCACCGGGCAGGACCAGGACCTCGTGCTCCGCCGCCCGTGGCGCAACCGCCTGCATGTCCACGCCCTCCGGCATCTGCAACCAGATGAACAGGCCGCCCTGGGGCCGACTCCAGGTCGCCCCGTCGAAGAGCGCGAAATACTCGTCGAGCGCTTCGACCATCGCGTCGCGCCGCGCCGCGAGCACCGCGTTGGCGGCTTCGATGTGCTCCTCGAGTCCTTGCGTCACGAAATGGCGTACGGTCATGGCCGCGTAAGGATTGACGCCCGCGCCGTCACGGACGGCTGCGACGCGATCGAGCAGTGCGGCGGGTCCCGCGAGATATCCCATGCGCATGCCCGGCGCGATGACCTTGGAGTATGAACCGACATACACGACGCACTCGGGGGCCATCGAGGACATCGACGCCACCTCATCGCCCTCGTATCGCAGGTCGACATAGCAGTCGTCCTCGAGGATCGGCAAATGGTGCGATCGCGCGATCTCCACGAGCGCCCGGCGCCGTTCGAGCGACATCACCCAGCCGAGCGGATTCTGAAACGTCGGGATCGAGTAGATCATCTTCACGGTTCGGCCTTCGGCGACGGCACGGGCGATCGCCGCGTCGACCTGCTCGGGAAGCATCCCGTCGTCGTCGCACGGGATCGGCCGCACGTCGGCCCCGAACCGACGAAAGATGTTCAGCGTGCCGCGGTAGGTGAACTGCTCGGCGAGAATGACGTCGCCGGGATCCAGCAGGACCGCCGAGACATCATAAACGGCGCGCAGCGAGCCCTCGGTCAGGTACACGCCGTCGAGGTCGGTGCTGAGGCCGCGCCGTCGTACCAGGCGATCGGCCGTCCATGCCCGCAACTGCTCGTCGCCCTGCGGATGCAGGTAGAGCGCGAGATCGCGTCCCTCCTGCTCGAGCGCCCGCGCCGTCGCGCCGGCGAGATCCGCCAGCGGCAACGAATCCGGATCGGGGTAGGCGATGCCGAAGTCGTAACGGCCGCGCGGATGGGGCGCGCGGTGCCCGATTTCCGTCGGGAGCGATCGCGCGAAGATGCTCGACTTTTCGAAGACGGAGGAAGTCACCGACGCGCTGCTCAAAGCTTGTCCGCCTGCGTCGCCACCTTGCGGAAGGCCGCGGCATGCCGGGCGATCGAATCGGGCCGGTCATGCTTGAACCACGGGATATGGAAAGCGCGCGCGCCCATGCCCTCGGCCACCGGCAGCGCGCCCTCGCCCTGGCGCAGGTCGCGCTGCGAGAAGGCGATCCGGGTCGGCTGGCCGTCGCCGAAGATGTCGACGTCGTTCATGACCGGATGCCGGTGCAGGGCGAAGTTTCCGATCGGGTGGGTCGGGCTGCCCTCGGCGGCAACCGCCTCGGCGAAGCGCTTGACGGAAAGGCCGCCCAGCTCCTCGGGCCGGTAGTGTCCGAGCGCGCAGTACCAGCCGCCCATCGTGCTGTCCGGATCGGTCGTCCGGTGCGGCGCGATGCCCGGCGTGCCTTCGAGAAGATCCCAGAAGCGGTTGACCGCATGCTGGATCTCCTGCATCCGCTGCGGGTAGTGCCGCAGCTGGACGCGCCCCATCGCGGCGCACGTCTGGTTGAGCCGTCCCTTGACGCCGCCGAGCGGCAGCCCGCCGAACGGTTTCAGCGCGGGTTCGGTGATCATGTGGTGCCGCTCGTAGTGCGAGAACGCGATCGCGTGCTCGTAGATGGACAGGTCGTCGGTCACGAGCATGCCGCCCTCACCGATGGCGAGCGACTTGCCGGACATCATCGACATGGCCGACACGTCACCGAACGTGCCGACCATCCTGCCCTTGTAGAGCGCTCCGTGCGCGTGGGAGACGTCCTCGATCACCTTCAGGCGATGCTTGCGGGCGATGGGCAGGATCGCGTCCATGTCGCACGGATGGCCGCAGTAGTGCACGACCATGATCGCCTTCGTGCGCGGCGTGATGTGACGCTCGATGTCGTTCGGATCGATGCAGACGGTCACGGGGTCAACGTCGGCGAACACGACGGTCGCGCCGATCTGCAGGATCTGCATGGTGCTGCCCCAGTAGGTGAGGCTCGGGCAGATCATCTCGTCGCCGCGCCGCAGGCCCGCCGCCCACATCGCCGCCATCAGGGACATCGTGCCGTTCGGGTATGACAGAGCGTACTTCGTGCCGTTGTAGGCGGCCCATTCCTCCTCGAACTTCAGCGCGATGTCGGACGACGACATCGTGCCGGCACGCAGCACGTCGATCACCGCCTGCTCGTCCTCGGAGGTGACGATCGGCCAGTGAAACAGGTTCTCCTCCTCGTGCTCGACAGCCTTCGGGCCTCCGAGCAGAGCAAGCGGCTGGTCAATATCGGTGGCGGTCGCCATGGGCCTTGTGCTTCCTGGTTTTGTTCCTATAATTCCGCCCTTCATCGTAGCAGGGGACCATGACCGACACCACCGATTCAGGGTTCAGGGGATGTCAAAACTCGAGCAGGACTTGTGGAGGGCACTCGATCAGAGTGCCCTGATCGATGTCAGCACCATGTCGCCGCGGCGGGGACCGCCCGGCTCACCGACGGCCGTCACCTTCCGGCTGGCGGACTCGATGCCGAGAAGGGTCGTGGCGCGGTGGGAGCGGGAAGCGCGAACCTGGCTCGAACGGGATCGGGCCGGGGACGCGCTGATCCGGGCCCGCGAGTCGTACGGGGCGCGCCGGCGGCGGTACCTCGAGCACCGCATCGACCGCTGGCACGACCACCTCGACGCGGGTCACGGTCGCTGCCTCATGAAGGATCCGCAGGTCGCGAGCGTCGTCGCCGACGCGCTGCTCATCTTCGACGGCGAGCGCTACGACGTCGAACGATTCGTCATCATGCCGAACCACGTTCACCTGATCGTGCAGATGCGACCCTCGTTCCGGCTGCGCCCGCAGTCGGAGGAGTGGCTGCGATCCACCAGTCGCCGGATCAACGCAATGCTCGGCCGGAGGGGCGCGCTCTGGCATGACGACCCGGTCGAGCACGTCGTCCGCTGCGCGGACCGGCTCGCCCGGATCGAGCAGCGTATCGAGGACGATCCGATCAGGGCGGGGCTGGGGGAGGGGGAGTACCTGTTCTGGAGATCGGGATGACGACAACCGTAAGCTCGACCCCAGCCACCCCGGTTCGCCCACGATCGTCAGGCACCTTGCACCCGTAGCTGAAGTCGCCAGACTTCAGCTACGAGCCCGGGCCGCGAATTCATCCCGTCCATTCGTGGTCCCGTGCCCCTTACTCCACGCGCACTGCAACCGATGTCTCGTTGTTGCCGAGATAGATCTCCGGCACGCCGCCGCCGTCGGTAAGGGTCGCGGCGAGCACGTAGTCGCCCGTGGCCGCGGGCGTCCAGCTGAAATCCACGGTCCTGGTCTTCGCGACGAGATCCTCGGGCCAGGGCACGAAAGCAATTCGCTCGGTGGCGACGTCGCGAGACTCGTCCCCGCCCTTACGACGCGCGGTGATGCGCACCTGCACGTCACGACCGTCCACCGAGCCGATGTTGTGCACGATCAGGCTGCCACGCACGGCCTGACCCGACTTTGCGCGATCAGGAAGCACCATGTCGCGCGACGCGATCGCGATATCCGGCATCCGCCGCGGCAGGTCGGCCAGTCGCTTCGTCTGCCGGATCTCGACCAGGCACGTCTGCTTCACCGGAAGCTCGAAGCTCACCCCGTCGCGTCTTCGCTGGTAAGTGAATGCGACGGTCTGCAGCGGCGCGCCATCGGCCCTGCCGTCCATGTCCCTGTCCGCGCTCAGGCGAAGCTCGTACTCGCCCGGTCGCAGGCGCCAGAGCAGCGCCCGCGGCTTCGTCACGTCGTCGTCAAACGAATACACCCAGGCGTTCAGGCTCTTGTCGTCGAAGCGGCGCACCAGGGCCGCGAACTCGACGCCGACGTCGCGCCAGGTCACGGCGAACGTCGGCGGCTCGGTGACGTTGACGGCGCTGCCGGTCATCGGCGCGAGCAGGGACCAGGGGCGGATGTCGACGCGATCCATGCCGATCCCCTCGCTGGTCACCATGGGCAGGTTGTAGCGCGTCGTGCCCAGGTCGATCTCGTGTGCCCTGACGACGTGGGCCGGATCACCCGTCGTCAAAAAAGCGCCGCCCCACTGCGTGTCGGTGGCGGCGACCTCGTCGAACTGCGTGTCATGAGTGCACTGGCGATACCAGGTCGCGAAGTGCGGCACGGCCGCCATCTCCTTCGCGGCCCATTCGAGCGAGCCGTGGGGCGCGTTCGGGTCGATCCGTCCGAGGTGATCCCGCACGAGGCCGAGCTGGGCCCGCATGCCGTCGAGGACCGAGTCGTCGCCGGTCAGCATCCATGCGACCAGCATCTTGCCGACGATCATGTCGCAGTTGTTGGCGTGCCACATGTAGAGGTCACCGTATTCGCGCGCCGTCCAGTTGCCCTTGCCGTCCACCGCGTCGGCGTCGAAGTGCACGACCGCCGGCATCACGCCTGCCGGTTTCGTCGCACCCGATTTCACCGTGTCCTCGCTCCACGCCCTCGACCACTCGTGCAGCAGCTTCACCGCGCGCGGGTGCCCCGAGTACCACGCGACCATCGCCGCCGGGCGCATGGCGCGCCCGTGGTAGTTCGTGTCGACGTCGTTCGGAGCCACCTTCGTCGCGCTCATGCTGATGGTCTTGAAGTGACGGTGGCCGTGCGGGTTGATTGCCGTGTGCAGCTCGTCGGTGAGCTTCGCCGTCTGCAGGAAGCGCTCGAACTGCATCGGGTCGCCGTATTCGAGCGCCATGATGAGCGACGTGTCGGCCGACATCTCGGACGAGTGCTCCACGTCTTTCATCTTGCGGTCGTAGCCGTTCACCAGGTCGCCGCTGTTCCAGATGCCGTCGACGAGCCGGCGGATCCCGGCTTCGATCCTGGGGTTGCCCGCGATGATCGACGTGATCGACCAGCGGCGCAGCACCTCGCAGTCGTCCTCGGGATGGCCTTCGAGCAGGCCGTCTTCGCGCTGGCGCGTCCGGATCCACCATTCGATGATGTGATCGATCCGGCCTCGAAGCTCCTGCTGCGCCACGGCCCACGCCGGCGCCATGCGCTTCGTGCCCTCGTCGGGCAGGAACGCGTCGCCCCACGGGATCTTCTCGCCGCCGTAGATCCGCGCGGCCTCGTTGCTGGGAAACATCGCCTGGAACTTCGGCTGGACCTCGAGGAATCCCTTCTTCGACATGGGCCGCTGGCGCTCTCCAATCTGCTTCCACCACCAGTAGTACGTGCGCATCCAGGTGCGCAGCACCCGCGGGTAGAGAACGCTCTGCTCCGGCACGGTCATGCAGGCCCAACGCTCCGATTTCACCTGCGCGAGCAGGCGCCGGAACGTCGCGATGCGCGGATCCGAGCCCTGCGCTCCCGCCTCGGACCACTCGTCCAGGATCTCTCCGGTGGCCTCCAGCAGATCGCCGTACTGCGGCTTGCCCTCGAACATCCCGGTCAGCGACCAGATGTGGAACAGTGCCAGCTTCTTCTGGCGCCGTCCCGCCGATCGCGCCGATCCGATGCCGCCCAGGACGTCGCCGGCCGCGACCGCGTCACGGGCCGGAAGGAAGTTCGCAATGGGGGGCATGCCGCGGTACGGCAGGATCTCGAACACGTCGATCTCGTGCAGCAGGCGGCGGGCGTGCACGTCCATCGGGTCGGCCGTCGCGTGCTTCAATCCCTCGCGCGCCATACGCAGCAGCCTCTTCGTATCGACCCGACAGTCGGGGTGGCCTTCGAGGGCCACGGCAAGCTGCGCGCGATCTCGGCCGTGCCGCTTCGGATCCATCTTCTCGATCGCCTGCGCCGCCTCGTCGAACTTACGGTCATTGATCAGGCCGAGGATGCCCATGAACTGCGGATCGCGCTCGTGGCCCGTCACGACCAGCTTCTCGTCGCGCCACGCGAGGGGGCGCGGCGCACCGGCCTCGCACGAATGGAAACCCGAACCCGACGCCGCGAGCGACGGCGCCACCTTCTCACGAATCACGGGCTTGATGAGCCGGTCGTGCGTCCAGCGGACGTAGTCGATGTCGACGCTGCCGCCGAAATGGAAAGACGCCGGTCCGTCCGGCCCGAAGCCGAGCCAGTGCGGGTTGAGCGGCTTCGACGCCGTCACCTTCGTCCACGCGCCCGTCCGGCCTCTCAGCTCGCCGCCGAACAGCACGTACGCGCTGATCGAGGGGCCGTCGACGAGCAGGCGCACGATGTTCCACTGCTCGTCGATGCCGTACCGGCTGCCGTTGCGCCCCGCGAGGTAGAGCACGTCGTGCGCCGGGCCCGCGCCTTCGAGCAGGGCCTGCCACTGCAGCGGCTGGTTGACGAAAAGGACCGCCGGCTCTTCATGGTCGTTGAGGCGGAACCGCACCTCGATCGTCGTCTTGTCCGGCCGCCGCCAGACGTCTTCGCCGTCGGTCTCGACGAGGCGGAACCCCGCCCACTTGCCGACCGACCCCTGTCTCCAGACATGTCCGGACGCAGCGGCCTCATCGCGCACCACCATGCCATCGGGCGGCTCCTCGCTCTGCTGCCATTTCGGCGTCGCCGCGGTCGGCGGCACCGAGCCGTCGTACTCGTGGTCCCACCACCGCCGCCCGGCGTTCAGCCATTCGACGATGCCGAGCAGGATGTCGCGCTCGACGCCCTCGGGGTACGGCTGCTTCTGATGCCAGAAGACCTCGATGTTCTCCAGCTCCGGATCGTCCGGCACGCGCCCGAACAGGTTGCGCACCTCGGACGGCCGCGGGTAGTTGTGCCCCGCGAAGATCACGCGACCGCTTCCGAACTCGCCGGCGACGAACACGGGGCGCCCTTGCTCGTCCTCCAGCAGCACGTTGCCCTGCGGACCCGGTTCGAACGTGGTGTACGTCGGGAAATAAGGCTTGAACTTCGTGCCCGGCGCGACGCCGCCGAGCGCATCGTGCTTCGTCACGACGACGAGACGGCCCTTCAGGCTGGGCTTGTCCGTCGGCAGCTTCGCGATCTCGGGGAACGGGCTCTCGCCGAACCAGCGCAGGTCGTAGTTCAGCAGCAGCGTCCCACCGTGGCGCACGTGCTCACGCAGATTGTTTCTCATCTTCTGCGGGTCGTTGCTCGGGCCTCCGTTGAAGTTCTTGAGGAACACGACGTCGAAGTTGCGCAGGTAGTCGGCGTCGACGTGCCACGACTCGACGAGGTGGCTCGCCTCGAAACCGCGCTCCTGCATCAGCTTCGTCACCGAGTAGCTGTACGGCCGGCTGTAGCCGGCGTATTGCATCTTCTGCGGGTGCTGAGGCTTGCGATCATACGTCGGCGGCGTCTCCCGCGGCCGGCGCCAGAAATCGTACTCGCCGTCGATCGTCGCCTGGTTGCCGCGAGCGAACCACTGGTAGTAGTCGCGGTGGTCGCCCGACGGCACCTTGAGCGTCAGCTTGTTCTCGAAGCGCGGCCCCTCGTAGAAGACCCAGTAGCCGTCCGCCGCCTCGCAGAACATGTTGCCGCTCTTGCCGAAGTACTCCGCGTCGCCGAGGCGGCCGATCGGGTCGAGGCCCACGAGGTAGCGCACGTGGATTCCCTTGCCGCGAATGTCCGCCGCCAGCCTCTTCACGGCCTCGAAGCGCTGGCGCAGCGCATCGTCGTAATGCGTAAAGAAGGATCGTTCGCCGTAGTTGCCCGGATCGGCGCTCCAGAGCGGCGCGCGCTCGGTGCCCCAGCACTGTCCGACGACCTCGCTGAGAAACGGCGACTTGCCCAGCGCCGGGTAGACGCAGAACACGAATTGCGGGTTGTGCTCGTCCACCGCGGCCCGAAGCGCGCTCGCACGCTGTCGCCAGTGCGCGATCTGGAACTCCCTGAACGCATCGGCGTGTCCGTGCTGCTCGATCCAGTCCTTGCGGTCCTTCGGCCCGAGATCGGGCAGATCGACCCCGGCGTGCTTCGCGAACATCGCGACGATCGTCGGGTCGTACGACAGCGGATACGTCATCCCCCAGGAAGGCTTGTCGTAGGGTTCGAAATCGAGGAACACGCCCATCATCGCGGGCTGCTTCGCGCTGATCTTCGCGTACTCCACGATGTACTCGTGCATGTCCGCCCAGAACGCGTCGGAGTTAGGGCTCAGCAGGCGCGACACGTGGCCGGTGGGCCAGACGTACCGGTCGTCCTCGCGATGCCGCTCCGCGTGAAACTTCGCCGTGCCGCGGAACCACTGGAGAAAGCCCAACCCGTAGCGGGCGCACTGGTCCGCGCGGCGGCGAATCCCCGCGAAGTCCTTGTGCCCCGGAAGCGACAGCACGTTGAACCCGACCGCGGCGGTCTCCTTCACGATGCGCTCGGCGTCGTAGCCGAGGTGAATCTGCATCGTCTTGTCGCGCATGATGCGAATCTTCTCGTCGGGACCGGGCACGGCGAGGGCGGGCGCGGCGAGGACGAGGAGGGTCAGGAAGGTGAGGTGGGCGCGCATGTCAGGGGTTCCATACTTGTTGTTTTATTGTGCTTTTATATTGAGCATAGTCCAATAAATACTACGGATTTTAGTTATGTAGAAAAAGAAGGACACTGGCAGGAGACTTATACTGATTTTCCGGCAGCCCCTATAGATAAATTGGTGGCGCTTATGGGCGGATGCATAGTTTTTGAATTAGAGATTGGTTCAGAAGGAAAAGCTAAGAAGATACGTGTTGCAAAAAACATGGCATCAAAAGAATTTTTATTAAATGCCAACATCGCAATTAGAAATTGGAGTTGGTCACCAACGTCAAAAAATCCAAATAGGCTTCCAGCAAAAATTAAAAAAATTTTTGCTTACGGCAGTAAAAAGCA
>NYZC01000232.1 GCA_002686995.1 Phycisphaeraceae bacterium
GACAGCGTGACGGTGACCGTCGCCGTCTCACCGTGGGTGCCGCTGAAGCTCAGCGCCGTGCCTCCGCTGCCGGACGTGGCCGTGTAGTCCGTCCCCGCCACCGCCTGACCCGCGATGTCCGCCGTCGCGAAGTCCACGGTAAACGCATCGCTGGTGCCGGCCAGCGTCACGATGAACACGATCTCGCCGTCGTTCTCCGGGGCGGATGCATCGTTGAATGACAGCGTCGCTCCGTCGTCGTTCTGGATCGTGCCGGTTCCGTCGACCGTCGTGATGTCCGCGGAATCGATACCGGCCCCGAGGTTGCTCAACGCCCCCAGTGCCACGTTGAAAAGCTCGTCCGCCTCCGACGTCGTGTCGCCGCTCACCGGCACCGTGA
This sequence comes from Phycisphaeraceae bacterium, assembly GCA_002686995.1. Taxonomy (GTDB): domain Bacteria; phylum Planctomycetota; class Phycisphaerae; order Phycisphaerales; family Phycisphaeraceae; genus NYZC01. Next base: position 380 of record NYZC01000232.1, read on the forward strand.
AGCTCTGCGTCTCGCCTGCGCTGCCGGCGAACGTCAGCGTGCTTCCCGTGTTCGCCACGTAGTCGCTATCCGCGACCGTGGCCGTCCCGTCCGACGTATCGATCGCCACCTGTAACCCGCCCTGCACTGCGGCATCAAGCGTGACGTCGAACACGAAGTCGGTCGAGCCGGCGTCACCTTCGCTGGCGCTCACCGGGGCCACCGTCAACGAGGCGGTGTCGTCGTTGCGGATCGTGCCGACGCCCTGGCCGTCATCGATGCCCGTCCCGACCGGGTTCGACAGGTCCACGGTAAAGGTCTCGTCGGCCTCGACCGCCGCGTCACCGCTCACGACGACCGTCACGAGCTTCGTCGCCTCGCCGTCCGCGAAATTCAGCGTGGTCAGCGCATGCGCAGTGAAATCCGAGCCCGAGGCCGCCGAGCTCGACGCCGTGGCGTACTGCACGGACGCGGTCCCTGCGCTGTCGGCCCGTGTCACCGAGAAGACAAGGTTCGTCGACGCGCCGACGCCGCCTTCGTCCATGACCACGTCGTCGACGGAGAAGCCGGACGGCGGCGTCCCCGGCGGCGGCGGATCGAACGAATCGCCGGACACCTCGAGGCTGGTGCGACCAGGATCCGGTTCGGGATCGGCCGGCACGATCGCGTCGACGGTCGACAGCAATCGCCGCTTCTCCAGCCACTCGAACGCCAACGGATTGTCACGGGATCTGGTTCGGCGTCTCGATCGAGTCAGTTGCAAGAGGCGCAACGCCCTCCGGCGCTCCGATCTCGTTCTCATTGCTGTTCCCTAGATTCACGAACATCGACCCGTTGATCAGGACGACGCAGGTGATGGGCGTAACAGTTCCACGACCTCCTCTATGTCTCTTCCCAAGCTCCCCCGTCGAAATGGTCTCATAAGTCTAAGGGAGCGATGGATGATGTCAAGGGTCCGAAGACCCCGTCGAGAGCCTCAGAAGGCCGATCAACCCCTGTTACGAGGCCGGATTCCGCCCCCGTTGCGCGTCAATCGAGGCAACATAGTTAATCGGGGCATGGTCCGACATCCGCTCCGGAGGGGAGTGCCACCCCCGCTCGATGTAGGGCGTCGTCACCGACCCCTCGAGGTGGTGGAACTCGCCCGCGTGCTCGTAGGCGTACGGGCGCCGCGGCGGCACCGACGCGACGACGTCCCGATCCTTCACGATTCTGAAAAGGCGCTGCGTCACGCCCCGCTCGGCGAGCGCCGCGCCGAACGCAGCGTCGCCGACGCGCGGCGAACCGAAGGTGTATGCGGCGCGCGGCCGCAGGCGCGCCGCGGACAGCGTGGCCAGCGCCCCGCCCAGGCTGTGCCCGGCGATGAACAGCGGCCCCTCGGAGGCGTCCAGCAGCGCGACGACCTCGCTCCAGACTCGATCGAGCGCCGCAAGAAATCCACGGTGCACGCGTCCCCCGTCGGGCCAGTCGACCGGCACCGCGTTGAGGTTCGTCGACCAGTCGCCGAGCGAATCGGTGCCGCGAAAGACCAGCGCCCTGAATTTCTCGATTCGGCAAGGCGCCGGCGCGATGACGCCGAACTGCGTCGGGCCCGACGAAATGAAACCCATCTCGCGAAGCTGCACCGTTTCGAGCGAATCGCGGCGGCCGGTCGCGCGGTCGTGGTAGATCAGGCGCGACATCTCGGCGAGCCACCAGGCGTTCGCGAGGCTGAACGTCTCGGAATCCGGATCGAACGGCGGCGGAGCCGGATGGTTGAAGTAAAGGTCGGCCGCCCCCGGTCTCATCAGGGAGCGCCAACTGTTGTCGAAGTTCATGTAACCAGTATGCCGGAATGCCGACAGGGACGTACGAGATGATCAGGGCAGCAGACGAGAAGGCGCCGCCGGCCGGCGCATCGGCCGCAAGGTCTGCGGCGCCGCCATCCCCGTGCCTTCGTAGACGGATCGAACGTATTCCTGGTAACCGTAGGTGCCCATCGGCGCAAGGCCGGAGCCGCCGCCTGTCCACGTCGGAACCCGGTAACCGATCCCGGTCTTCGGGGTTCCCGTGTTCGGCACCCGCGCGACGTATCGGCGGCGGTCGAGCAGTTCCGAAGCGAGTTGGGTCGAGGATGGTGACACGACAGTCCCCTGGCGATAGATCTTCGAAGCCGGATCGCCGACTGGCGCGGGATCCGGGTCGAATGCGCGCCTGGAAATCGGGCGCCAGATCGCGTCGTCCCTCTCGAGCTCGACGCGGCGATGCAGCCGCTCCGCCGTGATCGGCGTCACCTCGATGCGCGTTGATTTCATCCTCGTGTCGACCCCGCCCTGCGGGTATACGCGCTTCGACGTCCCGGGTCGATTGATCTGACTGTCGGCGGCACGTCCTGTCACGGCCTGATTGACCAGAGGCTGCTCCACCCGATCCGGAACGGTCGCCTGCGAAACGCTGTCGGCCATGTCGGTGCGCCACCAGGGCTCGGGGACAACCGGCGGCGCATCGCGGGCCACGTTCTTTCGGATCCGACCTGCCATGGCCGCGCCGTCGCGGCGCTTCGGCCGCGTACCCTCGCGGCGCTTCGCCCGCTGCGTCGTCGGCCAACTCATGAGCACTGCGCCGCGCTGATCGTATGTATCGAGCTCGTTGTGGGCGTACCAGGCGTATTCCGCGATGAGGCTGCAGACGACGACCACGCAGACGACGGCCAGAATCACGCCGCTGCCGATCCGCCATGTCAGACGCCAGCCAGAGCTACGCATGGCACTATCCTCGTCCCCGTCGACGTCGCGCGTGCACTGGTTCCATATCGATCCGGCCCGGATGGAGGACAGGAATCCGGGCCGTGCCCGCGGTCCCGTTAATCATACGCTTCAACGGGCCGGTCGGGTCCGGCCAAAAAACTGCCCTGAGGGGTGATCAGGCGACATTCACACGGTTTTTTGCCTACAATCCATCGGCCATTTGGCCATCGGCAACCAGCGGGCCCAGGGCCCGCCGCCCCCTGTAAGCCGGTAGATCGGGGAACACTGCGCGAAGGTCGACCGCCATCACGTCGCGGCCGGCCGTCGTCTGCGTGGTAAGAGAGACGACCGAATGCCGGCCAACCTGTCCTATCCGCTATCACCCGTGCAGGAAGGCATGCTGTACCACAGCCTCGGCGCGCCGCGCTCGGGCGTCTACGTGCAGCAGCTCGTCTGCCGGATCCGTGGCCCGCTCGACGTCGAGCCATTCGACCGGGCGTGGCGCGCCGTGGTGGCGCAGCATGACGCGCTTCGAACGAGCTTCGACCTTGAAGGCGGCGATCACCCCGCGCAGCGCGTCCATGCCGGTGTCGAGCTCGAGTGGTCGCTGCTCGACTGGCGCGACCTGTCGGCGCCGACACGGAACGATCAGCTCGCACGTCTGCTCGCCGAGGATCGGTCGCGCGGCTTCGACACCGCGCGTCCTCCCGTCATGCGCATGACGATGATCCGGATCGGAGACGGGGAGCACCGGTGGATCTGGACCAGCCATCACGCCCTCCTGGACGGAAGGTCCCGCGCGATCGTCCTGCAGCAGGTGCTTGCTTCGTACGACGCGCTGATTCGAAACGTCTCGATCGATCTGCCCGCCGCCGTTCCGTTTCGCAACCACGTGGAATTTCTAACGCAGAGGGATTCGACGATGTCGACCGGATTCTTCCAGCAGCAGCTCGCAGGCGTGACCGAAGCCACGTCGATCCTCGTGGAGCCGGAAACGACCGACGCCCCCGCGGCTTCATCGTCGTATTCCGATCCGGCGGACGGCCCGTCGCCGCCGAGCCTCGCGCTCTCGGCGGAATCGACCGCCGCCCTGTCCACGATGGCCGATCGACACGGCCTGACGCTCAACACGCTGGTGCAGGCGGCCTGGGCGCTGCTCTGCGGCCGTTATGCTGATCGCGACGACGTCATCTTCGGCGCGACGCGCGCCTGTCGACACGGGAGCGTCGACGGCGCCGCGGACATGGTCGGCCTCCTCATCAACACGGTGCCGATGCGCGTCCGGATCGAGCAGGATCGCCCGCTCGTCGAGTGGCTGCGCGACCTCCGCGCCCAGTGGATCGCGATGCGCGACCACGAGCTGACGCCACTGACCGCGATTCAGCGTTGCAGTGATGTGCCCGCGGACCGGCCACTTTTCGAGAGCGTCGTCATGTTCGAGCACGTCGCGCTCGACGCCCGGATCGACGCGCCGGCGGACACGAATCTCGAGCTCGATTTCGAGCTTCGCCAGCAGTCCAACTACCCACTGACGCTGGTCGCCACGGGCGGATCGCGGCTCGCGCTCGCGCTGCATCACGATCGTGAGCGCGTATCGCAGCGCGCGGCCGCGCGGGCGCTCGGTCACTTGCGCACCCTTCTCGAGGACATGGCCGCACGTCCGGAGTCCCGGGTCGGTGACGTCCGGTTGATGACGGAGGCGGAGCGACAGGAAGTGCTGGCGCTGGGGTATCCCGAGCCATGTGACTACCCGCGGCAATCCACCATTCATCAGCAGTTCGAAGCGCGGGCGCAGGCGACCCCGGATCGCGTGGCCCTGGAGTTCGAGGGCGCCGAGATGACCTACGAGCAATTGAACCGTCGCGCGGACCGGCTCGCGCGACGGCTCAGGTGCCTGGACGTCGGGCCCGACGTCCCCGTCGGGCTCTGCGCGCCGCGCAGCATGGACATGGTCGCCGCCATGATCGCCATCCTGAAGGCCGGCGGCGCCTACGTCCCGCTCGATGCGGACTATCCGCAGCGTCGCCTTCAATTCATGCTCGAAGATTCCGGCGCCGGCGTGCTCGTCTGCGACGACGCGCACGCGCAACAGTTCGAAGGTTTCGACGGCACGCTCGTCCGCCTCGGCGACGCGTTCGAAACTCCAGATGTTCCTGATGACGAGGACATCGCGACGACGCCGTGCACCGCGGACCACCTCGCGTACCTGATCTACACGTCCGGTTCCACCGGCCGGCCCAAGGGCGCCGGCATCACGCATCGCGGCGTCGTGCGACTCGTCAAGGACACCAACTACGTCGACGTCGGCCCCGAGGACGTCCTGCTGCAGTCAGCGCCCATCTCGTTCGACGCCTCGACGTTCGAGACCTGGGCAGGTCTTCTCAACGGCGCGCGACTGGTCATCAGCCCGCCGGACACGCCGACGCTCGAGCGGCTTGGCGCACTCGTTCGCGATCGCGGCGTCACGATCCTATGGCTGACGGCAGCCCTGTTTCACCAGGTGGTGGACGCGCACCTGCCCAGCCTGAGCGGCGTCCGCCGAATCCTTGCGGGCGGCGACGTCCTTTCGCCCGGACACGTGCGCCGGGTCATCGCGACGCTGGGCGACCGCAGCATCATCAACGGATACGGACCCACCGAGAACACCACCTTCACCTGCTGCCACGTCATGAACGGCGACAGCACCGTGGGACGGACGGTGCCCATCGGCCGCCCCATCAGTCACACCTACGTGCGCATCCTCGACGCGCAGATGCGCCCCGTGCCCAAGGGGGTCCATGGCGAGCTCTACATCGGCGGCGACGGGCTGGCCCGCGCCTATCACAACGATCCGTCTCTTACCGCGGAGCGTTTCGTCGCCGACCCGTTCGCCGGCGCCGACACCGGTTCCGACGCGGCGCGCCTGTATCGCACGGGTGACGTCGCGCGCTACCTCGAGGACGGCACGATCGAGTTCCTCGGCCGCCGCGACCACCAGGTCAAGATTCGCGGCTACCGGATCGAGCTGGGCGAGATCGAGGCGACGCTGCTCGACCATCCGCAGGTGCGGGAGACCGCCGTCGTCTGCCGCGACGCCGAAGCCGGCCAGAAGCAGCTGGCGGCCTACGTCGTTGCCGATGCTCCCGCGCCGACGGCCGGCGCGTTGCGCTCCTTTCTCGGCGAGCGCCTCGCGACCTACATGATCCCGCCGGTCATCGTCCATCTCGACGAGCTTCCGCTCACGCCCAGCGGCAAGGTCGATCGCCGCGCGCTGCCGGCGCCGCAGGTGACAGAGATGGTCACGACCGAATACCAGGCCCCGCGTACACCGTCGGAGCAACGCATCGTCGCGTTGTGGCAGCAGGTGCTCGAAGTCGATCGTATCGGCGTTCATGACAGCTTCTTCGAGCTGGGCGGCCATTCGCTTCGCGCCACGCAAGTGCTGTCGCGCGTTCGCGTGGCGTTCGGCGTCGAGCTTTCGGTCCGCGACGTGTTCCAGCACCCGACGCCCGCCCGGCTCGCCACCCTGATCGAAGCGCGTCGCGACGGCCCGGAGCCGATCGCCGCGGCGCCCGCGATCACGCGCCAGCCGCGCCTTCCCCGACGCGTTCAGAAGTCGACGACCCCGCAACCACGCTGACCATGCCCGATCGTTCCACGGCCATCGACGACGCGGTCGCGTTCCCGCAGTCCTTCGCGCAGCAGCGACTGTGGTTCATCGACCGGATGCTTCCCGACCGGTCGGGCTACCACATCACCCGGGCGTTCCGAATCGAAGGGGCCCTCGACGTCGACGCCGTTCGGGGTGCCGTCGGCGATCTCATCCAACGGCACGAGGTGCTGCGCACGACCTTTGCGATCATCGCCGGCGAGCCCGTCCAGGTGATCGCGCCTGCCATCGAGACGCCGTGGTCCGAGGCCGAGGCGCCCGACGCCGCGCCGGCCCGCCTCGACCAGCTGATCATGCGCGAAGCCGGGCGCCCGTTCGACCTGGAGCGAGGACCGCTGCTCCGCGTGAGATGTATTCGCCTCGGACCTGACACGCACGTGCTGGTTCTCGTCATCCATCACATCGTCGCCGACGGCTGGTCGCTGGGCGTGCTCTTCGAGGACCTGTCCAGGTTCTACAGCCACCGGGTGACCGGACGGAGCGATGCCCTGGCGCAGCCGCCGGCCGAGCTTCCGATCCAGTACGCCGACTACGCCCAATGGCAGCGCCAGTGGCTGCAGGGCGACGTGCTGGGCAGGCTCGAGGATTACTGGCGCGCGCATCTCGAGGGCCTCGGCGAGCTGAACCTTCCGCTCGACCGGCCACGACCCGCCGTGCAGGCGTTTCGCGGCGCCGCGGTGTCATTGCCGCTCTCACACGACCTCGTGCGGGCACATGAAGAGCTGGCGGGCCGCCACGAGGCGTCGTTCTTCATGTCCGCGCTCGCCGTGTTCAGCCTCGTGCTGCGTAGGTACTGCGGCCAGAACGACATCGTGGTCGCCAGCCCCATCGCCAATCGGAATCGCGCGGAAACCGAGCCGCTGATCGGGTTCTTCGCGAACACGCTGCTGCTGCGCACGCGTCTCGAAGACGCGCAGACCTTCCGGTCCCTGCTGACGCAGGTCCGCGACACCGCCTGGGCCGCCTACGACCACCAGGAGATGCCTTACGAAATGATCGTCGAATCGCTGCAACCCCAGCGCGACGTGAGCCGCAACCCGCTCGCCCAGGTCGTGTTCGCCGATCAGAACGCGCCGACACGACCGCCGGTGCTTGCCGGCCTGAAGGTGGAGGCGCTGCGCACCGACACCCTGATCACGCGGTTCGACCTGGAGATGCACCTTCAGCGCGGCAACGGCGCCTCGGAGGCCCACTGCATCTACAACCGCGACCTGTTCGACGAGGGAACGATCCGACGATGGCTCGATCACTATCACCGCCTTCTCGAGGCCGCGGTGGAGCAGCCGGACGTGCCCGTCGCCGAGCTGCGCATGCTGAGCGACGAGCAGCGCCGGCAGATGCTTGTCACCTGGAACCGCAACGACGCGCCGATGCCGGAGCCGGCACTGGTGACGGCGGCCGTCGAACAGCAGGCGAGCCGAACGCCCGACGTGGTGGCCGTCCTTCTCGGACCGAAAGCACTGACCTACGGGCAGCTCGATGACGGTGCCCGACGAATCGCGCGGCAGCTTCGCTCGGAGGGAATCGGGCCCGAATCGCTCGTCGCGATGTGCCTGCCGCGCAGTCTCGATATGGCCGTCGCGCTGATGGCGGTGCTCAAGGCGGGCGGCGCATTCGTCCCGCTCGATCCGGCGCAGCCGTCGGCCCGTCTGCGCGGGATGCTCGAACTCGTGAAGCCCGCGCTGCTGCTCACGCACCGCGGCGCGCCCCTTCCGACGGATCTCGTCACGTCGGAAGGACTGAAGACCCTCGATTTCGAACGACTCGCCGAAGCGGCGCCGGAGCACCCGGACGCCGATCCTGAATCCGGTGCCGAGCCCGATCACCTGGTCTACGTTCAGTTCACTTCAGGCTCGACCGGCCGACCCAAGGCTGTCGCCATGCCGCACACGCCCCTGGTCAACCTGATCCGCTGGCAGGTGGATCATTCGACCGTCGGCGTCGGTGACCGCACGCTGCAGTTCGCACCGCTGAGCTTCGACGTATCGTTCCAGGAGATATTCTCGACCTGGGCCAGCGGCGGGACGCTCTGCCTGGTCGACGATTCCGTCCGGCGCGACCCGAGAGCACTTTACCGCCTGACCCGCAATCAGGGCATCGCACGGCTGTTTCTACCGTTCGTCGCGCTGCAACAGCTGGCCGAGATCGCCCGAAACGACGACGGGGCGCCGCCTGATCACCTTCGGGAGATCATCACCGCCGGCGAGCAGCTCAGGATCGTGCCCGAGATCGCCGAATTCTTCGAGAAGCTCCCGCGCTGCACGCTCTGTAATCACTACGGTCCCACAGAGTGCCACCTCGTCAGCGCATTCACGCTCTCCGGTCCGCCGCAGCACTGGCCCGCACTGCCGCCGATCGGAAAGCCGATCAGCAACACGTGCGTTTATCTTCTCGACGAACGCGGTGATCCCGTGCCCATCGGCGTCGCGGGTCATCTGCACGTCGGCGGCACGCCGCAGGCGCGCGGCTACCTCGGCGACGACGCGACAACGCACCGGAATTTCGTCCAGGATCCGTTCGCCGGCACCGACGGGGCGCGCATGTACCGGACAGGCGACCTCGCGCGATACCGCCCCGACGGCGTGCTGGAGTTTCTCGGCCGCGCCGACGACCAGGTCAAGATTCGCGGATACCGCGTGGAGCCGGCGGAGATTGCAACCGTGCTCTCCGAGCACGAAGCGGTGCGCCAGTGCGCCGTGATCGCCACCGGCGAGTCGGCGGAGCGACGTCTCGTCGCGTACGTGGTCGCGAACAACGGCACGACCAGGCACGACACCTCCGTCTGGCGCGAGCATCTGCGCCGGCGCCTTCCACAGCACATGATCCCGGCCTCGTTCGTCACGCTCGAGCGAATCCCGCTGACGGCGAGTGGCAAGGTCGACGCGGACGCGCTCCCCGAGCCGGAGGCCGCTGCACCGCAGGCCGTCACCGCGCCGCGCAACACGCTTGAGCAGCAGATCGCAGATATCTGGAGCGACCTGCTCGAAACGGATACGGTCGGAACGACTGACAACTTCTTCGATCTGGGTGGGCATTCGCTGCTGCTGGTTCGCCTGCAGAGCGCCCTGGCGGACCTCGTCGGGCGCGAAATCCCCATTGTCGATCTGTTTCAGCATCCCACCGTGCAAAGCCTCGCCGCACACCTCGGCGGCGGCGCTGAGCCGAATCCGTCGCTTGTCGCCGCAGCACGGGCGAGACGACGAACGGACCGCGCTCCGGACGGCGCGGAATCGTCCATCGCCATCATCGGCATGGCCGGCCGGTTTCCCGGCGCTGCGGATGTCGAGACGTTCTGGCGAAACCTGTGCGACGGTCGCGAGTCGATCGTCCAGTTCACCGACGCAGAGCTTGCGGAGGTCGGAGTCGAACGTCGACTGATCGAAGACCCGCACTACGTGGCTGCACGTGGCGTGCTCGCAGACGTCGACCGGTTCGATGCCGGGTTCTTCGGCTACAGTCCGCGCGAAGCGGAGCTCATCGATCCCCAGCAGCGGCTCTTCCTTCAGTGCGCATCGGAGGTGCTCGAACGCAGCGGCTACGACCCTCACCGGTACGACGGGCTCGTCGGGTGCTACGCCGGAACCAGCGCAAACACTTACCAGTCGAATCTGCGCGAACGGCCGGACGTCCTGTCAAGTGTGCCGCCGATGCACGTGCTGATCAGCAGTGACAAGGACTTCCTGCCAACACGCGTCTCCTACAAGCTCAATCTGCACGGTCCGAGCGTCAACATCCAGACTGCATGCTCGACGTCGCTTGTCGCCGTGCACCAGGCCTGCCGTGACCTGGTCGACCGCCAGTGCGATATCGCGCTGGCCGGCGGCGTCTGCGTCACCGTGCCCCTCGTCGGCGGCTTCATGACCGGTGAGCAGAGCATCATGTCTCCCGACGGACACTGCAGCGCGTTCGACGCCGAAGCGCGCGGCACCGTGAAGGGCGACGGCGTCGCGATCGTCGCGCTCAAGCGCCTCGAGGCGGCCCAGCGGGACGGCGACCACATTCATGCGGTGATTCGCGGCACGGCCATCAACAACGACGGCGCGCGCAAGGTCGGATTCACCGCCCCGAGCGCCGGAGGCCAGGCGCTCGCGATCGCCGCCGCGCAGGCCGAAGCCGACGTGCCGGCCGACACCATCGGCTACATCGAGGCGCACGGGACCGGCACTGCGCTCGGGGATCCGATCGAGATCGAGGCGCTCACGCGCGTGTTCCGCGAGCAGACCTCGCGCCGCGGCTTCTGCGCGATCGGGTCGGTCAAGACCAACATCGGTCACCTCGACGCCGCGGCCGGCGTGGCGGGGATCATCAAGGCCGCGCTGGCGCTCGAGCAGCGCACGATCCCTCCGAGCCTGAACTTCACGCGACCGAATCCCCGCATCGATTTCGAATCGAGCCCGTTCTACGTCAACACCGAACGACGTACCTGGAACACGCCGGACGGCGCTCCGCGTCGCGCCGGGGTCAGCTCGTTCGGCATCGGCGGGACCAACGCCCACGTGATCCTGGAGGAGCCGCCCGCGCCAGAGACCGGCGAACCTGATCCAGATCGTTGCGACCGGCTCCTTGTCATCTCGGCACGATCGGCGACCGCGCTCGCACAGACAGGCCGCCAATTGGGCGCCGCGCTGCGTCGTAATGACGGCGTGTCGCTCGCGGACGTGGCGTTCACGCTGCAGGTCGGCCGAACCGAGTTCGAGCATCGCCGTGCCGTCGTCGCACGCGATACCGGCCAGGCCGCGGAGGTACTCGAGGCGACCGATGCGGATCGATCCTGGACGCGCCACGCGCCCACGACGCCGGCCGGCCCGCCGTCCGTGGCGTACCTGCTGCCGGGGCAAGGCGCACAGTACCTCGGCATGGCCCGGCGCCTCGACGCGACCGAACCCGTCTTTCGCGATGTGCTGCGGGAATGCCTCGATCTTGCCGAAGCGCATGTCGAAGCCGATCTCGCCACGCTGCTTCTTGTCGGCAACGAGAAGGACGCCGATCCCGATGCAATCGTTGCGACCGCCGCCGCGCAGCCGGCGCTGTTCGCAGTCGAGTACGCCATGGCGCGCCTCGTGCGATCGTACGGCATCGAGCCTGCCGCCTGCATCGGCCACAGCATCGGCGAGTTCGTTGCCGCCTGCCTGTCCGGCGTGATGTCACCCGGCGACGCGCTCTCGATCGTCGCCGAGCGCGGCAGGCTGATGCAGGACATGCCGTCCGGCTCAATGATCTCGATCGGGCGCGCGGCCGAAGAAGTCGAGTCATACCTGTCCGGTGACGGCCCGTGGATTGCGGCGATCAACGGCCCGTCGATGTGCGTCGTGTCGGGAACCGGCGAACAGATCGCGGATCTCGGCCGTCGCCTCGCCGCCGACGGCGTCGAGGCGCGTCCCCTCCACACGTCGCACGCATTCCACTGCCCGCTGATGCAGAACGCGGTCGCGCCGTTCGTCGAGGCGCAGGCCCGAAGCACGCCCGATGCCGTCGCGGTGACGCTCGACGACGCACACCTGACCTATGCGCAGCTCGACGCTCAGGCCGAACAGGTTGCGGCGTGCCTTCGGGACCATGGGGCCGGACCGGAGACGGCCGTCGGCATCTGCTTGCCGCGATCGCTGGAGATGACCGCGGCCGTACTCGGCGTCCTCAAGTCGGAGGCCGCGTACGTGCCGCTTGATCCGAGCTATCCGCCGGATCGCCTGATGCTGATGGTCCGCGACGCGAATCTTACGCATGTCCTCACGCAATCGAGCGAGCCCCGTTGCGTTCCGGACGCGCTGGCGCGCCGGTTCATGAACGTGGTCGACGCGGAGCAGCTTCGACTGCATTCCGTTCGGGAGGCGGAGACCGTAGTGTCGACGACCGGATTGACGCTCGATCCGGCGGAGCGTGCGGCATACGTCATTTACACGTCCGGCTCGACCGGGCGCCCCAAGGGCGTCTCGATGTCCCACGGAGCGCTGTGCCACCTCATTCGGTGGCAGACGCGCGATCACGACGATGCCGCGCTGCGCACCGTTCAGTTCGCCTCGCTCAGCTTCGACGTGTCCTTTCAGGAGATTTTCTCGACGTGGAGCGCCGGGGGGACGCTTCACCTTGTCGGCGAGCAGGTTCGGCGCGATCCGGAACGGCTGCTCGATGCGCTCGAACGCCAGGCGATCGAACGGATCTTTCTTCCATTCGTCGCCCTGGAGCAACTTGCCGAAGCCGCGCAAGCCACCAGCGCATTGCCGAGCGCGCTACGCTACATCGTCACGGCGGGCGAGCAGCTTCGGATCACTCCCGCCATCGCGGCACTGGTGCGGCGACTTCCCGGCGTCCGGCTCGACAACCAGTACGGTCCGACAGAGACCCACGCGGCAACGTCGTTCGTGCTGCAAGGCCGTCCCGACGATTGGCCGGTGCTCCCGCCGATCGGCCGTCAAATGCCGCACACACGAATCTACCTGCTGGACCGGCACCGGCAACCGGTCCCGATCGGTGCACCAGGGGAGGTCTACATAGGAGGGCAGGGTCTCGCCCGGGGTTGCCGGAACCAGGAAACCCTGACGGCCGAGCGATTCCTCGAAGACCCGTTCGCCGGCGCGTCCGGGGCGCGCATGTACCGCACCGGCGACCTGGCTCGATTCAGATCCGACGGCAACCTCGAGTTCCTCGGGCGAAGCGACGACCAGGTCAAGATCCGCGGGTTCCGCGTCGAGCCCGGCGAGATCGAATCGGTGCTCGGCGGCCATCCCGACCTCCGCCAGGCCGTGGTGACCGCGCCGAACGACGCCGCGCACGGCCACCGCCTCATCGCCTACGTCGTCGCGAAGAACGGCGCGGCCCCTTCCGAGGAGTCCCTGCGCGCCCACCTGAAGGACGCGCTCCCCGAATACATGGTTCCTTCGATGTTCGTGGCGCTTGACGCGCTACCGCTGACCGCATCCGGAAAGGTCGACCGATCGAGCCTTGAAGCACGGCGCCCGGAGATGACGGCCGGACCGTCCACGCGCGCCTTCGTGGCTCCCGAAACTGAAATGGAGACCGAGGTCGCCCGTGCCTGGTCGCAGGTGCTGGGCATGGACCGGATCGGCAGGCACGACAACTTCTTCGATCTGGGCGGCCACTCGCTGCTGGCCACGCGCGTCGCCGCCCGCCTGCGCACCACGACCTCCACCGCGCTGCCGCTGGCGGATCTCTTCCAGCACCCGACCGTGGCGGATCTCGCCGCTCGATTGCAGGCGCTGAAGAACCTCGCCTCTCCGGCGCCGCAGGTCACCGCGCGCGACCGCAGCCGGCCGGCGCCGCTCTCCTGCGGTCAGCAGCGTCTCTGGTTCCTGAACCAGATGGATCCCGACAACCCCGGCTACAACCTGCCTGCGGCCCTGCGGCTCGAGGGACCGATCGACATCGACGCGTTGGAGCGCAGCCTCGCGGATCTCGCCGACCGCCACGAATCACTGCGCACGCGCTTCACGATGGAGACGGGCGCCCCGGTCCAGGTCATCGCCGCGAAGAGCGTCGTGCCCTTTGCCATCATCGATCTTGCCGAAGCCGATGACGGCGCGGATCTTCCCTCTGAAGCGCGACGCCGCGCGGCCGACGAAGCGATCCGCCCGTTCGATCTCACCGAGTCGCCGCTCTGGCGCGCTGCGCTGCTGCGGATCGAGCGTCACCACCACCTGCTCGTCCTGGTGCTGCACCACGCGATCGCCGACGGCTGGTCGATGCAGGTGCTCACTGATGACCTGACCGCGCTTTACGCCGCGCATCGCGAGGATCGCCGCGCCGAACTCCCTCCCCTGGCCGTTCAATACGCCGATTTCTCCGACTGGCAGAACCGGTGGCTCGACAGCCCGGCGATGACGACGCACGTCGCGTACTGGAAGCAGGCCCTCGAGGGAATCGTCCCGCTCGATCTTCCGCTCGACCATGAACGACCGGCCATGCAGACGATGCGCGGAGCCTACGAAACTCTCGACGTGCCCGAGGCACTCGCCGGTTCGCTGCGCGCGTTGGGCCGCGACGAAGCGGGGGCGACACCGTTCATGGTGATGCTCGCCGCATTCAACGTGCTCCTCCACGCGACCAGCGGCGAGCGCGACATCGCGGTCGGCTCACCGATCGCGAATCGCACGGAGGCGCAGACACAGGGATTGATCGGCTTCTTCGTCAACATGCTCGTTCTGCGCACGAAGCTTGACCCCGACGTCTCGTTCGTCGACCTGCTGCGGCAGACGCGCCGGACGGCACTGGAGGCTTACGAGCACCAGGACCTGCCGTTCGAACGTCTCGTCCAGCAGATCGATCCCGATCGTGATACGAGTCGCAATCCGCTCTTCCAGGCGAGCTTCTCGCTGCAGCCGGCCCCACCCGCGCGCTGGCCGATGGCCGACCTGACCGCATCGGCGGCGCCGATCCACGTGCAAACCGCCCGCTTCGATCTCGAATGCTTCGTCTGGGACCGGCAGAGCGATCTGCGTTTCGTCTTCGTCTACAACTGCGACCTGTTCGAGGCGGCCACCATCCGGTCGATGCTCCATGCGTACCGACGTCTTCTCGAAGCGATCATCGCAACTCCGGCTGCTTCGATCGCAACGCTTGTCATGGATGACGAGACGAACCCGGTGCTGATGGTGGGCGACGCCGCCCGGAGCGCCGCGGAGCGCCGCAGCGCTCGACCCGCTCCCGCCCCGCAGCGCCGCGCGACGCCCGCCGACTTCGTCGCACCGCAAACCGACATGGAGATCCTGCTCGCGGACCTCTGGGCGCGGCTTCTCGATGTGGATCACGTCGGCGTCCACGACAATTTCTACGATCTGGGCGGACATTCGCTCCTGGTGATGCGCGCCGTCGGGTTGCTCGAGTCGGAGCATGGCATCCGGATCGGGCCGCAGCATTTCCTGACTCAGAGCCTCGCCCAGGTCGCGGCGATGTGCGCGCAAAACCGCTCCGATTCGACGAAGCGGCGCAGTGGCGATCTTGGCGGGAGGATCGTCAAGGCGATCCACCAGCTGTTTCCGGACCGAAAGGATCGTCGGTGAGACGTGTAATCTCCTTGCCCGAAGCCGCGGCGTCGGCGAACATGGCCGCTCCGATTCGCCGGTCCATCCGACGCCGTGGAAAGAGAGATCCCCGTGGTCATGCCGGACTGCCCTGAGATGTCGTACGTCGCACAGGACGTCGTGGTCTTTCCGCAGTCGTTCGCCCAACAGCGACTGTGGTTCATCGATCGTCTGCTTGCTCAGCGCAGCGGGTATCACATCACTTCGGCGATCCGGTTGGACGGTCGACTCGACCACGACGCGCTGCGGAGCGCGCTCGAACGCATCGTCGATCGGCACGAAGCGCTTCGCACGACGTTCGCGATAATCGAAGACGAACCGGCCCAGCTGATCGCGCCCGCCCTCAGCCTGCCTCTCGAAATCACGGACGTCCGCGACGTCGAAGCGTTCGGCGAGACGCACCTCGAACGCATGATCGACGAGGATGCCCGCGCTCCGTTCGACCTGGCGCGCGGTCCGCTGTTCCGTCTGCGCCTGATCGTGCTCGGCAGCGACCGCCACGTCCTGGTCCTGGTCATCCACCACATCATCGCCGACGGATGGTCGCTGGGCGTCCTCTACGAGGAGCTCGGACTTCTCTACAACGCCTTGCTCGACGGGCGCGATCCCGACTCGGCGCTCGGCGAGCTGCCGATCCAGTACGCGGATTTCTCCCAGTGGCAACGGGGCTGGCTCCAGGGTGAAGTGCTCGACGCCCAGCTCACGCACTGGACGCAACGCCTCGACGGGCTCCGTCACCTGGAGCTTCCCACGGACCGGCCGCGGCCGGTCATGCAGTCGCCTCACGGGGCGGCCGTCGAACGTCGCCTGCCCGAGGACCTCGTCCGGCGGGTCCGCGCGATCGCGCAGCAGCAGCAATGCACGTTCTTCATGGCGGCGCTGACCGCGTTCAGCCTCATGCTGCGCCGGTACTGCGATCAGACCGACGTCGTCGTCGCATCCCCGATCGCCAACCGCAACCGCAGCGAAATCGAACCGCTGATCGGCTTCTTCGCCAACATCGTGGTAATGCGCACCCGCGTCGATGACGACCGGACGTTTCGCGAGCTTCTCGAGCGCACGCGCGACGCGGCGCTGGCCGACTACGACCACCAGGACCTGCCGTTCGAGATGATCGTCGAGGCGCTGCAGCCCCAGCGCGACATGAGCCGCAATCCGCTCGTGCAGGTCATCTTCGCCGACCAGAACGCCCCGATGGCGCCGCCGATGATGGACGGCCTCGACGTCCGGAACCTGCGGCCCGGAGCGAGCCTGACCCGATTCGACATCGAGATGCACCTCGAGCCGGAAGGCGACGAAACGATCGCGCACTGCATCTACAACCGCGACCTTTTCAATCCCGAGACGGCCGAACGGATGCTCGATCACTTCCAGAAACTGCTCGAATCCGCCGTCGCGACGCCTGACCGTCCGGTCGGAGCGCTTGCGATGCTCGACGACGACGAGCGCCGGCCGATCCGCGCCGCGGCGCGCGGCAGATCGACGACCCGCGACATCACCCCGCCCCTCCTGCACGCCATCGTCGAGGACCGGGCGCGTCGATCACCCGACTCATGCGCGGTGCAATGCGGATCGACATCCTTGACCTTCGCCGATCTCGACCGGCAGACCGTCCGATGGGCCCGTCACCTTCGATCAATCGGCGTGGATCGTCGGACGCGCGTCGCCTTGGCGCTTCCGTCCGGTCTGGAGCAGGCCGTCGCAATGCTGGCGGTACTGAAGGCAGGCGGCACGTGCGTCCCACCGACGGATGACGCGGCCGTACGATTCACCCGCAACGACGACGCCTCCGACACGGACTGCATTGTCGTCGACGTTGGCACGATCAGCGACCGCATCGAAGCCTGTGAGATCAAGGACCTGCCGTTCGTCAACGAGCCGGACGATCCCGCCGTCGAGCTTGCCGGCCTGGAGCCGTGCCGCGCGTCCCACCGATCGCTTGCCGCGCTGGTCGAATGGCAGATCGAGGATCTTTCGCTGAACGAACGCGATCGTGTCGCCAGTCGGGCACCGATCACCTCCCTGCCCGGCGCCCTGGCGATGTTCGCAACCTGGGGCGCCGGGGGCACCGTGTGCATCGAGGAACCGGATCAGGATGACCAGGCGGGTCGCCTTTTCGCTCCCGACATCACGCGGGCGTTCCTGCCTTCCACCGCGCTCGTCGAAGTCGTGGTCACGATGCGCGGCAACGCGGACGCCGATCCCTCCGCATTGAAGTCGGTCGTGGCATACGGCGAGCCGATCCGGATCGACGCGCATCTTGCCGCCCTGTTCACGGAACTGTCGTGCCGGCTGCAGCTTCAACTGCACCTCACCGGCGGTGACGGCATCGCGGTCTGCACCCATCATCTGGACGACGACCCGTCGCACTGGCCCGAGTTTCCGCCGATCGGTCCGCCCTCGCATGGCAGCGTCAGCGTGCTCGACGACCACGGCGCCCCCGTGCCGATCGGGGTCCCCGGACGGCTTTGCCTCGACGACGATCCTGCCGGACAACGTGTCCGCCGCCGTCGCGACGGCCTTCTCGACTATGTCGGGCGCGTCGGCGACCGAATCGAGATCCGCGGGCATCGCGTCGAGGCACGCGCCGTCGAGCATGCCCTGGCCGCGCACCCGAGGGTGCGACAGTGCGTCGTAATCGTCGATCGCGAGAACGATTCGGAACGGCTGATCGCCGGCATCGTTCCGGAAGACGGGGCCGCCCTGCCCACGGAAGTCCAGTGGCATCAGTTTCTCGCCGCGCGCATCGCCGCGCCGAGCCTCGATACCGTGTTCGTGCCGATCGACCGGATCCCGCTCGGTCCCGATGGCGCCGTCGACCGTGCATCGCTGCCGAGGCCGCCGCGCGGCGCGGTCGACGCCTCGACTCATGCAACGGCGACGCCGCGCACCGCCGTCGAAGAGATGCTCGCCGGATCCTGGTGCGAGGTCCTTGGCATCGACGAAGTCGGCCTCCACGACGACTTCTTCGAGCTGGGCGGACATTCGCTTCTCGCGACTCAGCTGTTCTCGAGGATCGCCTCGGCTTTCGGCGTGGAGATTCCGCTGCATCATCTCTTCGAGCTTCCGACGATCGACGCCCTCGCGCGGCACATCGAAGCGGCGCGCGGCGCGTCCCGCGCGGCACCGGCTCCGATTCAGCCGGAGCCGGAAGCGTCACCCGCACCGCTGTCGTTTGCCCAGCAGCGCATGTGGCTGCTCGACCAGATGATGCCCGGCCAGTGCGTCTACAACATCCCGGTCTCGATCGACCTTCGCGGCCCGGTACGGATCGACGCGCTGCAGCGAAGCCTCGAAAAAACAATCCGCCGCCACGATGTCCTTCGTACGACGTTCGATGTCGAGGCCGGCCGCCCGGTGCAGCGCGTGCTCGACTCGGCGTCGATCGAGATGCCGGTCGAAGATGTCACGCCTGAAGATCTCGACCGGCGCTGCCTGGCCGAGGCGCAGCGACCGTTCGACCTGGCTCGTGGCCCCGTCATGCGTGCCCGCCTCTATCGCGTCGGCAGCGCCGATCCCCGGCACGTTCTGATGCTGACGATCCATCACGTCTGCTTCGACGGCTGGTCGACCGGCATCCTCTTCCAGGAACTCGCCGACCTGTACGAAGCGGAGCTGAGCCGTAAACCGACTGCAGCACCGCTGCCGAACCAGTACGCGGATTTCGCACGTTGGCAGCGTGCCGGATCGGATCAGGCGCAATCCGTCGACCTGGACTACTGGACGCGTCGGCTCGACCACATGCCGCCGCCGCTATGCCTGCCCTCGGACCGCCGCCGACCGCATGTTCAGACCTTCGAAGGCGCGACGCATCGCTTCGAGATCCCCGAAGACACGACGGCGCGAATCGACGCCCTGTGTCGCGCTTCGGGCGTGACGCGCTTCATGGCCCTGCTCGCCGCCTTCCAGGTCCTGCTTGCACGGTACACCGGCGAGCACGACCTTGCCGTCGGAACCCCGATCGCCAACCGCAATCGGGTCGAAATCGAGCCACTCATCGGCTTCTTCGTCAACACGCTCGTCATGCGCACGGATCTGTCCGGCGATCCTTCGTTCATCGAGCTGCTCGGCCGCGTTCGCCGGACCGCGCTCGACGCCTACGACCACCAGGATCTTCCGTTCGAGCAGCTCGTCGATCATCTTCAGCCCGACCGGACGCTCTCTTCGAACCCGCTGTTCAACCTGATGTTCGTGCTTCAGAACACGCCACCGCCGGCGCGCACGGTCGGACCGCTCACCCTGGAGGCGCGGTTCGGCGACAACGGCGCGGCGCCGTTCGACCTGCTCCTGTCGATCACGCCGCATTCGAAGCAATGGCACGGCGCCGTCAAGTACAACCGGGACCTGTTCGACACCGCGACGATCGAAGTGATGGCCGGGCTCTACCGAACGCTGCTCGAATCGATCGCGGACGATCCGGAGCAGCCGATCTCCGATCTCCGGATCCTCGACGACACGCAACGGGCCGACGCTTTGCGCCGCGGGATGGCTTGCACGTCGCAGTATCCGCGCGACGCCACGATACACGCGCAGTTCGAGCAGCAGGCGCAGCGAAACCCCAACGCCGAGGCCGTCGTGTATGACGATGTGGTCCTGACCTATGGCGAGCTGGATCGGCGCGCCGATCATCTTGCGCGCCGCCTCGTACGGCTCGGCATCGGCCCGGACGTACCGGTCGCGATCCTGATGGAACGATCCGCCGATCTGATCATCGCCCTGCTCGGAATACTGAAAGCCGGCGGCGCCTACGTGCCGCTCTCACCAGAAGATCCGGCCGCGCGTCTGGCGGACATGCTCGATGACACGCGGGCACCCGTGATCATCGCCGATCGAAGGCATCGCGAGGCCGCCATCGGACCTGCGATCGTGGTCCACGTCGACGACGATGGGCCACCGCTGTCACACGACGCACCACTTCCGCAAGTGCGCGCCGATCACCTTGCGTACATCATCTACACGTCCGGATCGACCGGTCGGCCCAAGGGCGTTGCGATCGACCATCGGGCCGTGCTCCGCCTGGTCTGCGAATGCAACTACATCGACATCGAGCCTTCGGATCGCGTGGCGCAGGGATCGACGGTCACGTTCGACGCCGCGACGTTCGAAATCTGGTCGCCGCTGCTCCACGGCGCCGGCCTCGTCGGCGTCGGACGCGACGAACTGCTCAGCCCCGACCTGCTTGGCCGACGCATTCGCGACGACGGGATCAACGTGCTGTTCCTGACGACTGCGCTGTTCAACCATCTCGCCGTCACGTCGCCGGCGATCTTCCGTCCGCTGCGCCATCTGCTCTTCGGCGGTGAAGCGTGTGACCCCGCCGCGGTCCGGGTCGTGCTTGCGGACGGCGCACCCGGGCGCCTCGTACACGTCTACGGTCCGACGGAGTGCACGACGTTCGCGACCTGGCACGACGTGACCGACGTCGCCGATGACGCCGTCACCGTGCCGATCGGACACCCCGTCAGCAGCACCGAGACGTACGTGCTCGACGAATGCCATCAGCCGGTCGCGGCCGGCGTCCCGGGAGAGCTGTATCTCGGCGGCGACGGGCTCGCCCGCGGCTACCACCGGCGCCCCGATCTGACGAAGGAGCGGTTCGCCACCATCAATCTCGACGGTACGGCGCGGCGCCTCTACCGAACGGGCGACCGCGTGCGCTGCCGCGCGGACGGGGCCATCGAGTTCATGGGGCGTGTCGACGACGGACAGGTGAAGATTCGCGGCTTCCGAGTCGAGCTGGCCGAGATCGAGCGGACGCTCACCGGTGCCTCCGGCGTCGACGCCTGCGCCGTGCTGTACCGGCGCGACGGCAGTGATGCTCCCAGCCTGACCGCGTACTTCCGAGGCCACGCCGAAGCGTCCGACCACGCCGACGAAGCAGCCCTTCGACAGTTCGCGCGTCAGCACCTTCCGCATTACATGGTGCCCGACATCTTCATGAGGCTGCCGGAGATGCCGCTGACGTCCGGCGGCAAGATCGACCGCAACGCCCTGCCGGCACCGAATCGCCATCGCAGTCCCGCCGACGCATTCGTGCCGCCTTCGAACGAGGCCGAACGGCGCATCGCGGATCTGTGGCGCGACGTGCTCAACCACGAGCGCGTCGGCATCGACGACAACTTCTTCGATCTCGGCGGCAACTCGCTCCGACTCAGCGTCCTTCGCATCCGCCTGCAGGAGACACTGGCGATTCCGATCCGCATGGCGGACCTGTTCCTGTATCCCACCGTCCGGACGCTGGCCGCGTTCGCCGCGCGCGGACACGACACGGACGCCGCCGACGCCGGTCGAGACCGAGCGGCGGCACGGCGCAGCGCCCCACGTCGGCCGCGCCGCCGGCAGTCTGCCCGTGAATCTTCGTAGCGATCAAGACACCGATGCCTGATCACCCCACCGAACTTGAATCCGCCTCACCCTGCGACGTCGCGATCGTGGGCTGCTCCGGGCGCTTTCCTGGTGCCTCGTCGGTCGACGCGTTCTGGCGCAATCTCTGCGCGGGACTCGAATCGATCACGGCCTTCTCCGACGACGCGCTCGAAGCCGCGGGCGTCGATCGCACCGCGCTGGCGGACGACCACTACGTCAAGGCGCGCGGCATCCTCGAAGGGATCGACCAGTTCGACGCCGACTTCTTCGGCATGACGGCACGGGAAGCGGAGACGACCGATCCGCAGCACCGAATGCTGCTCGAGTGCGCTCACGAGGCGCTGGAGTCCGCGGCCTGCGACCCGGAGCGGTTCGACGGTCGCATCGCCGTATTCGCCGGTGCCCGAAGCAACACGTACGTCGAAGCGAACCTGAGCGGCCATCCCGATATCCTCGAATCCGTCGGCGCCGTCCAGCACACGATTCAGAACCTGCGCGACTTCATCGCCACGTTCATTTCGTACAAGCTCGATCTGAAGGGTCCGAGCCTCGACGTGCAGACGGCATGCTCGACGTCGCTCGTCGCGGTGCACCTGGCCGCCCAGAGCCTGATCAACCACGAGTGCGACCTGGCGCTGGCCGGCGGGGCCTCGATCCACCTGCCCCAGGTCAGCGGATACCGATACGAGACCGGCGGCATCGCCTCGCCGGACGGTCACTGCAGACCGTTCGATGCCGGCGCCAACGGCACGGTGCCAGGCAACGGCGTGGCGATCGTGGCGCTCAAACGCCTCGACGACGCGGTGCGCCAGGCCGATCCGATCGTGGCCGTGGTGAAGGCCACGGCGGTGAACAACGACGGCTCGGCGAAGGTCGGATTCACCGCACCGAGCGTCCAGGGACAAACCGCGGTCATCGCCGAAGCGCTGGCCATGGCGGAGATCGATCCCGGCACGATGCGCTTCATCGAAACACACGGCACCGGCACGGCACTGGGCGATCCCGCCGAGATCGAGGCGCTGACAAGGGCGTACGGTCACCCGGGGGGGGATTGCCTGATCGGGTCGCTGAAGTCGAACGTCGGGCACCTCGACGCGGCGGCCGGCGCCGCGGGTCTCATCAAGACGGCGCTCGCGCTGTCGCATCGCAGGCTGCCGCAGAGCCTGCATTTCGAGCGGCCCAATCCGGAGATCGACTTCGCCGCCGGCCCGTTCAGGGTCAGTGCCGGCCGGGTCGACTGGCCTGAGCGCGACGGCCCGTTGCGGGCAGGCGTCAGCTCGTTCGGCATCGGCGGCACGAACGTCCACGCGGTGCTCGAGTCCCCGCCATCGGGACACGCCGCATCGACCACGCCTGCCGGTCCGCAACTTCTGCTCCTCTCGGCGCGAACCGAGTCGGCGCTCGATCAGATGCAACGTCAGCTCGCGGATCACCTGCGCGAGCACCCGGACCTGTCCGCCGCGGATGCCGCATACACGCTGCAGGTTGGACGGCGCCGCTTTCCCTGCCGCCGCGCGTGGATCGTCGAAGACCGCGACGATGCGATCACGCGCCTGGACGGCGGAGCCGGCAGCGCCCCCGCGGTGACACATGAACCCGCGCCCCTCGTGTTCATGTTCCCCGGCCAGGGCGCGCAGCACGCCGCAATGGGACAGGCGCTGTACGACGCCGATCCCGTCTACCGCGAGCAGTTCGACCGCTGCGCCGAGCGACTGAAGTCGAGCATCGAGGTGGACCTGCGTGACCTCGTGATGCAGAATCGCCCACCGGACGAGGTGAACCGCCTGCTCGCCCAGACCCGAATCACGCAGGCGGCGCTGTTCGCCGTCGAGTACGCCGCCGCGCGCATGTGGATGGCCTGGGGCGTGACCCCCGCCGCGATGATCGGACACAGCATCGGCGAGTACGTCGCCGCCTGTCTCGCCGGCGTGTTCGAGCTCGAGGACGCGCTCGATCTGGTAGCCGAGCGCGGGCGCCTGATGCAGCAGATGCCGACTGGCGCGATGCTCGCCGTACCCCGCGGCGAGACCGAGATCGTGCCCTGCCTCGACGGCGAACTCTGCGTCGTGGCGACCAACGGTCACCTGCTCACCGTCGTCGGCGGTCCTGCAGCACAGATCGACGCACTGCAGGCGCGACTTGCCGGCGAAGGTGACGAGTGCCGGCGTCTTCGCACATCGCACGCGTTTCACAGCGCGTCCATGGATCCCGTAGTCGATCCGTTCGTACAGCGCGTCGGGACGGTCACATTCCGCCGTCCGTCGATTCCGTACGTCTCGAACCTGACGGGGACCTGGATCGAGGATCACCAGGCAACCGACCCGGAATACTGGGGCAGGCATCTGCGAAAAACCGTGAGATTCGCGGAAGGATTGCAGACGATTCTCACGGAGCGCCGCACGCTGCTCGAGATCGGACCCGGCCGAAGCCTGGCGACGCTGGCGCGGCAGGCGCCGGATCGTCGCGAAGACACGGTCGTCATCAGCACGATGACGCCGTCCGCCACGCAGCAGAATGACCGCATCACGGCGCTGGCCGCCGCCGGCGATCTCTGGACCGCCGGCGTCGAGCTCGACTGGTCGGCGCTGCACCCGCCGGAACGTCGTCGCGTTCGTCTGCCGACCTATCCGTTCGAGCGCCGGCGATACTGGATCGATCCTGCGACGGAATCGTCCCCCCCCGCCTCGGTGGCATCACCGCAGCACCGCGAAGTCGATGACTGGTGCTCGGTGCCGAGCTGGAAGCGCTCGATTTCCGCAGAGCTGCTTCCACGCACTGACGCGATCGACGAGCCTGAAAGCTGGCTGGTGTTCAGTGACGGTACGGAGCTGAACACGACCATCGTCGACGAACTCGACGCGCGGGGATGTCGCGTGACCGTCGTGCTGTCGGGTGCCGAGTCCGGCCTGTTCCGAGAGAACGACACGGACGATTCCTTCCGGTACCGGATCGGCCCCGATCGCCCCGAGGACTACGCGGCGCTGCTGTCCGAGCTGCGACGCCTCGAGCGCTTTCCTCAAGGCATCGTTCACGCCTGGCACGATCCGAGCAGCGAGACTGCCGATCCCGGCGCCATCGGGGCCATACGATACAAGGCTTTTTACAGTCTCATTCACCTTGCCCAGGCGATCGGTGAGCAGACCGACCCCGGCGTCATCCGGTTCGAGCTGATCACCGAGCGCGTCTTCAACGTGCTTGGCGACGAAGCCGTCGATCCGGCGCGCTCGCTGATCATCGGTCCCGCGCTCGTTATCCCGCAGGAATACTCCGGCGCCACGTGCCGGCTGTACGACCTGGAAGGTGCCGTGGCACCGGATCTTGCGAAAGAACTCGTCGCCGAGTTCACCGCGCGCCCGGTCAACGACGTGATCGCCTACCGACGCGGGCGCCGATGGACTCGGACGTTCGAGCCGATCCACCTCCCCGAAGCCGATCCGAATGCGAAGCGCGACGGCGTGTACGTGATCACCGGCGGATTCGAAGCCCCGGCGATCGCGGTCGCCGAGCGCCTCGCGGAGCGCGGCGCGACTGCCCTCGCGCTGATCGCGCCGGCGCCGGAGCCCGATACGGACGACGAGGTCACGGCAGCGCTCCGGCGCCGGTGGGAAGCGATCGAACAAGAAGGCACCCGGCTCTTCGTCACGCATTGCGCCTTCGGTGACTCGGCGCATTGGACCCGGATCCTCGGCGACGTCGAGCAGCAGCTTGGGCGCATCGACGGCGTCATTCACGCCTCCGACGCGATCGGACAGGGTCTGATCCAGCTGAAGACACCCGGGATGGTCGAGGCGGTCATGTCGATCAAGGTCGACGCTGCCGTCGCCCTGGCCTCGGCGCTGCGCGACCGTTCCGTCGGCTTCCTTGCCCTGTTCGCCACCAATCTCTCCTCGACGGGCGGCTTCGGCCAGGTCGACTTCTGCGCCGCCGGCGCGCTGCTCGACGGGCTCGCACAGAAATGCGCGGCAATGCCACCGCGCGTCGTCACGATCGACTGGCCGCTCTGGCGACCGGATGACTTTGACGACCGCCCCCCGGAAGCGTCGGGCATGGACGCCGTCGTTCGCCAGTACCTCGAGCGTTACGGGATCGACGCCGCGACGGCCGCCGATCTTCTCGACAGGATCCTTGACACGAATCTGCGGCAGGTCGTCGTGTCGACGCATGACTTCAACGACGTCATCGATCATCCCGAACGCTTCACCGCGGACCTGTTCATGGAGAACGTCCGCCGCACCGAGCCGCGTCACGACCGACCTGGCGCCGCCAGCGACTTCGCGGCGCCCGCCAACGAGACCGAATCGGCGATCGCGTCGATCTGGGAGGATCTTTTCGGAATCACGCCGATCGGCACCCGCGACAACTTCTTCGACCTTGGCGGCCATTCCCTGCTCGCGATCCAGCTCGTCTCGCGCCTCCGTAAGACGTTCCAGGTGGAGGTGCTGCTTTCGAGCGTCTTCGAGCACCCGACCGTCGCCGGCTTGTCGGCGCTGATCACCGGGACCGGCTTCGAGGACGACGACATGGACGAGGTCGAAGCGCTGCTGGCCGAGATCGAGGGCCTGTCCCCCGATCACGCGCGCGCGCAGCTCGACGAGCAACTCGCACGAGAGGATCATGAGTCACGGGAAGGATGACATCTCCAAGCGCCTCGCGGCGCTTTCGTCGCAGCAGCAGGAGCTCCTGCGGATGCGCCTGCGACAGCGGCAGCACGCCGCCGAAGCCCCGTCGCCCGCGACCCCGCCGAACGATGAAGCGTTGGCGGATCGCGACGGGCCGGCGCCGGGCACGATGCGCTTCAGCCTGTTCTTTTTCTCCGACGACGGGTCGAAGGCGGGCGGCGAGAAGTACGACCTGCTTCTGCAATGTGCGAAGTTCGCGGACCGTCACGGTTACGAGGCGGTCTGGACGCCGGAGCGCCACTTCCAGGACTTCGGCGGGCTCTACCCCAACCCGTCCGTGCTGGGCGCCGCGCTGGCCGCCGTGACGACGCGCGTGCAGATCCGCGCCGGCAGCGTCGTCATCCCGCTGCACCATCCCGTTCGACTCGCAGAGGAATGGTCGGTCGTCGACAACCTCTCGGGCGGTCGCGTCGCCATCTCGATCGCCACCGGCTGGCACCCGCACGACTTCGTCCTCGCGCCGGGCCGCTACGACGAGCGTCGCGACGACACGTACCGGAATCTCGAAATCATCCAGCGGCTCTGGTCCGGCGACGCCGTCTCGTTCGAGGACCGCGACGGCCGGGCGTACGAGCTGAAGATCCTGCCCCGCCCCGTGCAAGACCGGCTGCCGATCTGGGTATCCATCGCCGGTAATCCAGACACCTGGATCCACGCCGGGGAGATCGGCGCCAACGTGCTGACCGCCCTGCCGTCGACGTCGCTCGACGACATGTCGCGCAAGTTCCGCCTGTATCGCCGCGCGCTGCGCGGGCACGGCCACGACCCGCGCCACTGCACGGTGTCGGTGATGCTCCACACGTTCCTCGGTGAAGACGACGACGACATCCGCAGACAGGTCCGTGCGCCGATGATCCGTTACCTGAAGACCTTCTTCCGACAGAAGGAGGACCTCATCGCCGGCGCCGACGAGATCGAGACCGCCGACAAGGATGCGATGATGTCGATCGCGTTCGACCGCTACTTCCGTGACCGTTCGCTGCTGGGCACGCCGCAGCGATGCGCGCCGCTGATCGACCGCCTGATCGGCATGGGCGTCAACGAGATCGCTTGCCTCGTCGACTTCGGGCTGCCGACCTCGACGGTGCTGAAGGGGCTGGAGCACCTGAACCTGCTCAAGGATCGCTACGCGCAGCATAGGAATGAACCGCGAATCGTGAACCGAAGCGCAGACCACGCCTGATGCCACCTGAGAACCCGTCGCTGACCGACCGACTCGCCGCCCTGACCCCGCAGCAGCGCGCGCTGCTCGAGCTGCGCCTGAAGCAGAAGGGCCGCCGGCCGGACGATCGCGCGTCGGTGCCGAGGCGGCCCGATCCTTCGGACACACCGCTCTCGGTCGACCAGGAGCGCCTGTGGTTCATCGCGCACATGGCGCCGGACAACGCCGCCTACAACATCAACTCCGGCACCTGGCTCGACGGGCCGCTCGACGTCGGCGCCTTCGAGCGTGCCATCCACGAAATCGTCAGGCGTCACGAGTCGCTGCGGACGACGTTTTCCGAGCGGGACGGCCAGCCTTTCCAGACCATTCACGATCACGTCGAGGTCGAGGTGGCCGTGCGCGATCTTTCCCGGGTCGCCGAAGACAACCGTGACGCGGCCGTGCAGCACGAAGTCGACGGCGCCGCCAACGCCCCTTTTGATCTCGAGCGCGGCCCGCTCGTTCGCGTCACGCTGATCCGGCCCCGCGCCGACGAGCATCTCCTGCTCGTGACGATGCACCACATCGTGACCGATCGCGTTTCGTTCAGCGTCCTCCAGAACGAGCTGTCGCAGCTCTACAACGCCTACCGCGACGAACGTCCCAGTCCGCTCGCCGAATTACCGATCCAGTACGCGGACTACGCCGCCTGGCAGCGCCGGCACCTCAGCGGCGACCGGCTCGACCGGCTCGTCACCTACTGGCAGCACCACTTCGACGACGCCTCCTACGTGCTCGAGCTTCCGACCGATCACCCGCGGCCCCCGGTCCAGAGCTTTCGCGGCGAGCGGCGCGCCCTGTCACTGCCCGAGCCGCTGCGCGAGCGGCTCAAGGCCCTCGCGCACGGGCTCGGTGCCAGCCCGTTCATGCTCTACCTCGCGGCGTTCGGCGTGTTCCTCTCGCGCTACAGCGGCCAGCGCGACCTGGTCATCAGCACGCCGATCGCCAATCGCCAGCGCTCCAACACGCAGAACCTGATCGGTTTCCTGCTGAACATGCTGGCCATCCGCGTTCGCCTCGAAGGCAACCCCACTTTCCGCCAGTTGCTCGAGCGCGTCCGCGCCGTCGCTGTCGACGCCTACGCGCACCAGGATCTTTCCTTCGGCAAGCTGGTCGAGATCCTCGACCCGCCGCGCGACCTCAGCCGCAACCCCGTCTTCCAGACCAGCCTCATCTATCTCGACGCGAACGAAGGTGAGCTCGAGATGACCGACCTGTCGGTGCGGCCCCTGCGCATCAACAATGAAGGTTCGCGCTTCGATCTCACGCTGGCGATATGGGAATCGCCGCGCGGCCTCGACGGGTTTTTCGAATACTGTCGTGACCTCTGGGAGCCCGACTCGATCGATCGCATGATCGGGCACCTCGAGCGCCTGCTCGAGTCGATCGCGACGGATCCCGACCGGTCGATTGAATCCCTCCCATGGCTCGCGCCGGATGAGCGGCGACTCCTGACCGTCGACTGGAATCGCACGCACGCGGACCTGCCGCGTGATACGTGCCTGCACCAGCGCTTCGAGCGCCAGGCACGAGCGCACCCGGACCGGGTCGCGGCCGTCGACGCGCACGACTCGATCACCTACGGATCGCTCGACCGGCGCGCCGAACATCTGGCTACGACGTTGCAGCGATCAGGGGTCGGTCCCGATGTGCACGTCGGCCTCCATGTCGATCGCTCGCTCGACGTGCTCGTCGGGATCCTGGGCATCCTGAAGGCCGGCGGCGCCTACGTGCCGCTCGACCCGGCGTATCCGCCTCAGCGCGTCGAGCTGATCCTGAACGACTGCGGCGCCTCGATCGTGGTTACGAGCAGGAGCCTGGCGTCGCAGCTTCCGTCATCAGAACGACAGGTCGTTCTCGTCGACGACGCATGCGACGAGCCTGCGGTCGACACGGGGCACGTCACCCCACGACATGCCGCTTACGTCATTTACACGTCAGGCTCGACAGGTCGTCCCAAAGGCGTCGTCATCGAGCACCGTAACGCCGTCGCGCTCGTCGACTGGGCCGGTCATGCCTACGCCGACGACGAGCTGTCCGGCATGCTGGCCTCGACGTCGATCTGCTTCGACCTCTCGATCTTCGAGATCTTCGGAGCGCTGTCGCACGGCGGAAGAATCATTCTCGCCCGCGACGCCCTGCACCTGCACGATCATCCCGCGGCGGGAGAGGTGACGCTGATCAACACCGTCCCGTCGGTGATGTCGCAACTTCTGGATCTCGGCCGGCTTCCGTCGTCAGTCCTGACCGTCAACCTTGCAGGTGAGCCGCTGCAGACGGCGCTCGTCGATCGCATCTACGCAGAGTCTTCGGCACGCAAGGTCTACGATCTCTACGGCCCCACCGAAGCAACCACTTACGTGACGGGCACTCTGCGGCAGCGCGGCGCTTCGGCGACCATCGGGCGTCCGATTGCCAACACGACCGCCTACATCCTTGACGATTATCTCGAGCCGGTGCCCGTGGGCGTGCCTGGTCAGCTCTACGTCGGTGGCGCACAGGTCGCCCGGGGCTACTGGAACCGCCCGGAGCTGACCGCGGAGAACTTCCTCGCCGATCCGTTTGGCGCCTCGGCCGACGAAGCGTCACGCCTCTACCGCACCGGCGACCTCGCCCGCTTCCTGCCGGACGGTCGCATCGAGTTCCTTGGTCGGATGGACGACCAGGTCAAGCTGCGCGGCTACCGCGTGGAGCCCGGCGAAATCGAGGCGGCCCTGGTCGAGCACGACGACGTGCGCGAAGCCGCCGTCATCGTGCGCGACGGTTCCTCCGACGCCGATCGCCAGCTGGTGGCGTACGTGGCGACGCGAATCGGAGCGACGGACATCGAAGACGCGCTGCGCCGCCACCTGGGCGCCTGCCTTCCCGACTACATGATCCCTTCGATCTTTATGACCGTCGACGCGCTGCCGCTCACCCCCAGCGGCAAGGTCGATCGCAAGGCGCTGCCGGTGCCGGAAGCGTCCCGTCGCGCGGCGCGCTCCGATGCTCCGCCCGAAACCGAGACACAGCAACGCCTTGCGGCGATCTGGCAGCGCCTTCTGGGCGTCGAGCGCATCGGCCTGCACGACAACTTCTTCGCGCTCGGCGGCCACTCGCTGATCGCGACGCAGGTCGTCTCTCGCGTGCGCGGCGAGCTGCATCGACGACTGGAACTGCGATCCGTGTTCGAGCGCCCGACGATCGCAGCGCTCGCGGAGGTCATCGACGACGCCGGCGAGGCGCCGGAGACCGGCAGCACACGCGCCGATCGCGAAGACGATATTCCCCTTTCCTTCGCGCAACAGAGACTCTGGTTCCTTCAGCAGCTCGACCCGCAGTCCCGCGCCTATCACGTTCCCGCGGCCGTCCGCATTGAAGGCCCGCTCGACGCGGACACGCTCGCGTCCGCGTTCGGCACCGTCGTGGCCCGGCATGAAGTGCTGCGCACCACGTTTCCCGCGCACCGGGGCCGTCCTCGGCAGCGGATCGCCACGGACATGGCCCTGCCGCTATCGATCGAAGCGATTGCCGAGGGGAACCTGGCGGGACGGATGGACGAAGAGGCGTCCACCCCGTTCGACCTGGATGCCGGCCCGCTCATTCGCACGCGTCTGTATCGAATCGGCGATGACCGCCACGTACTCCAGATCACCATGCACCACCTGGTGTGCGACGGCTGGTCGTACGGCATTCTGTTTCGCGAGCTCGCCGAAGCGTATCGGGGTGCGTCAGACCGGAAGCCGACGCCATTGACGTTTCAGTACGCGGATTTTGCCGTGGCGCAACATGAGTGGTTCGAGTCCGCCGAGTCCCGACGCCAGCTCGATTTCTGGCGCGCGGCGCTGGCCGACGATCGACCGGTTCGGCTCCCCAGCGACCGGCCTCGCCCCGCGGTTCAGACCTTCCGGGGCGGATCCGTGACACGCGTCCTGCCGCGCCGACTGCTCGACCTGGCGGAGAAGACCGGTCGGACCCGGCAGTCGACGCTCTTCATGACACTTCTCGCCGCATACATGGCCCTGCTGCAACGGCACAGCCTTCAGGACCGGATCGTGGTCGGCACGCCGAACGCCGGGCGCGACCGCCAGGAGACCGAGTCGCTGATCGGGTTGTTCGTGAACATGCTCGTCGTGGGTGCGACGATCGATTCCGACACCACGTTCCACGATCTCGTCGAACAGGTGCGCGAGGTCGCCCTCGCGGCATATGCCCATCAGCAGATGCCGTTCGAGAAGCTCGTCGAGCACGTCCGACCGCAGCGCGACCTGGCACGCAATCCGCTGTTCCAGGTCACCTTCGCGCTTCAGGATTTCGCCCCGGGCACCGGCAGCGCGTCGCTGCCGCCGCTGGGCGACGCGACGATGGAGCCGGTCGGGATCGAGGCCCGCGTCGCCCGCTTCGACCTCGAGGCGTTCGCCTGGACAGGAAAGGACGGTCTGCACGTCGCGTTCGTATTCAACGAGGATCTCTTCGAGCGACCCACCATCGAGCGGCTGATCGAACAGTTCGCGGTGCTGCTCGAAGCGGCTCTCGCGCAACCGGATCGCCCCCTTGGAGACATCGACCTCCTGCCCGAGGGCCAGCGCCGCCTGCTGCTCGTCGACTGGAATCGCACCGAAGCCTCCTATCCGCGCGACGCGCGCCTGCACGAGCTGTTCGAAACGCAGGTCGATCGACAGCCCGATGCGACGGCGCTCGTGGACCACGAGCGCCGGCTCACGTACGCCGAGCTCGACGGCCGCGCCAATCAACTCGCGCATGACGTCGCCGAGACCCTGGGTCGGGCCGGTGATGCGCCGCTGGTGGGTATATGCATTGATCGAGGCGTCGACATGATCGTTGCCATCCTGGCGGTCCTCAAGGCCGGCGCCGCGTACGTGGCGCTCGATCCTGCGTATCCGGCGCAGCGCATCGCGTTCATGCTCGAGGACACCCGGGCCCCCCTGCTGCTGACAGAGCAGCGGTACGTCGATCAGCTGCCGCGCAGCGCGGGCGACGTGTGCTGCGTCGACCGCGACTGGTCGGCACGAGTCGAACCGCGGGATCGGCAACGATCTGAACGGAGCGGTTCGAGCAGCGATCTCGCTTACGTCATCTACACCTCGGGCTCGACCGGGCGCCCGAAAGGAGTCGCCATCGAGCATCGCAGCGCCGTGGCCCTTTGCACCTGGGCCGGCACGGTCTACGACCGGCAGGACCTGGGCGGTGTGCTCGCATCGACGTCGATCTGCTTCGACCTTTCGATCTTCGAGCTGTTCGTCACGCTCGGGCACGGCGGCGCCCTCATCCTCGCGCGCAACCTCCTCGAGCTTCAGAGTCTGCCCGCCGCGAACGAGGTGACGCTCATCAACACGGTGCCGTCAGCCATCGATCAGCTCATCACTGCCGGCACGCTGCCGCGCTCGGTGCGCGTCGTGAACCTCGCCGGCGAGCCGCTTTCGACCCAGCTCGCCGATCGGATCTATGCCTGCGGCGACGGACACGTCCGGCGCGTATGCGACCTCTACGGTCCGTCGGAAGACACGACGTACTCCACCTTCGTGCACCGGCAACCCGGCGATCGCGCGACCATCGGCCGCCCGATCGCCAACACGCGGATTCATCTTCTGGACGACCGGATGCGCCCGGTGCCCCTCGGCGTGACGGGACAGCTCTACATCGGCGGCGACGGTCTCGCTCGTGGCTACCTGCACCGTCCCGAGCTGACGGCGGAGCGCTTCGTCGACGATCCGTTCGCGTCCGCGCCGGGCGCGCGCCTCTACCGGACGGGCGACCTCGGCCGCTACCTGCCGGACGGACGCATCGAATTCCTCGGGCGCATGGATCACCAGGTCAAGCTCCGCGGGTACCGGATCGAGTTGGGCGAGATCGAAAGCGTCCTCGGCGATCACCCCTCGGTGCGCGAGACGGTCGTCGTCGTCCGCGACGACCCGCCCGTCGGGCGCCGACTCGTCGCGTACGTCGTTGCGGCTGACGGCGAAGCCGTCGATGCGCAGACCCTGCGGCCACACCTGCGTGAGCGCATTCCCGGTTACATGGTTCCGGCGACGTACGTCACTCTCGACGGGCTCCCACGTACCGCAAACGGCAAGATCGACCGGGCCGCGCTTCCCGCACCGAAGGTCACGCCGCCAATGCCGACGGCGCGGCCTTCGATACCACCTCGCGACGAACGTGAACGGCAAGTCGCCGAAATGTGGCGCGAACTGCTCGGCGTCGCGGACGTGAGCGTCGACGAGAATTTCTTCGATCTCGGCGGCCACTCGCTGATGCTCGTCGAGCTTCACAGTCGCCTGCGCGAGAAGTTCGCGCATGAACTCAGCGTCGTCGACATGTTCCGCTACCCGACGATCCGTGGCCTGGCCGAACGCATCGGCACGCCGGCATCGACCCCGCGCGATCGTTCGGCGGCGCAGAGGGCCGGGAAGCAGCAGGAGGCGTTGCGGCGCCAACGCGAATCGCTCCGGCGACGGTAGCCTTCGCCGCGCAGGAACATGAGCGATAGAATCGACAGGGGACGAGTCTCCTGAGCGCTGCCAGGTCAAAAGACGACACGTTTCGACTCGCCGACTATCGAGACGGCACCGACACCCGTATGCCATGTCCGAAATGCGGCGCGCTGATCGTGCTGAACGCGATTCAATGTCCGGAATGCGGCGTTCACTTTCGTGGACATGCGGTCGACTTCAGTCCGACTACGGTGGATAAGCGTCTGACCGTGCGTCCCGTCATGCGACGTATCGCCCTGGCAATCCTCATCGTTTTCGGCGCCCTGATCGTCATCGGTCTCGTCGCGCTCATCAGCAACAGCGGATGACGAGAATGGTCGGTGAATCGAAACGCAGCGTCGTCCGCACCGCCCGGCCAGCAGGATGGCGCCCAGGCTCAGCACGGCCGACGTCGCCGGTTCGGGGACGACCTCGTATCGAAGAATGATCCGGTTGTCCGACGCGGCGACGCTGAACCGCGAACCGACATCGACCGGATTGTGCGTCTCGAACTCGCTCGTGTCGATGGCGATTGTCGCCGGATTGAATTGCAGCAGCTGCCCGGCACTTGCGATGGGCCACTCGTATCCTCTGCCCCGATGGAATCGGCTGATGGCGCCCGCCGCGCCGCCGGGCCCGAGTCCGCGCACCCTGATCCTGAACGGATTGGACGACGAAGCGGCCATGACCAGGTCGTCCGCCACGTTGAGCAGATCATGGCCCGACCCGGCGCTCCCCTCCGCGTCGCGGATCTCCCAGTCATAGAAACCTCCGTCGTCCAGGGTGGCGTTCGCCAGGTTCAGCGCACCGGTGCTCAGTCCGGGCGACACGACGGCGCCGTTCGCGATCACGACCGACGCGTCAATCGTGCCCGAGCCGCCGATCACCGAACCAGCTGTCGGCATCACCGAGATTTCCTGTTGCTCGGCGCGCAGCTCGGCACCCGCGCCGAGATTCAGATCTCCAAACACATCCAGGCCGTTCGGTCCGATGATCTCCAGCACGACGTTCGGAGAGATCGTGATCGGACCCTGCAGATCAAGGTCGACGGTATCGACCTGGCCGATGGCGAGACCGTCGTACGAAAGGATCCTCGAATCGGCCGTCACCTCGACGCTCCCGATCAGCGTGCGATGCGATCCGACCGTATTCTCCGGATTCGCCGGGGCAAGCTCGCCGCCCGCAAGCACGACGTCGGTCGAAACCGTATCCGCTTCGAGAATGAAGCGGCCGGCATCGTGGACGGTGACGCGGCCGGTCCCGGCCGCCCGCCGATGCTCGGCGACCAGCAGGCCGTCGTGGACGATCACGTCCCCCGTCAGACCGGCATTGTCACCCTTCAGCCGGACGGTACCGTCCGTGCGCTTGCTCAACGTTCCGTCACCGGCCAGCTTCGCCACGACCGTGCCCGATTCAAACGTGTAGGTCCCGGCGTCGATCGTGACGTCGAAGTTTTCCGCCACGGAACCGAACTGGGTCGTGATCGCGCCGCCATCGCGCAGTTCGAGCCCGCCGAGATCGATCGGGACGTCGGTATCGAAGTTGATCCGGTACTCACCGCCGTTGACGATGACCGTGTTGTCGGACGGAATCGCCTCCGGAGCAGTGACGATGAGCATCCCCGATTCGGTCGAGCCCAGCCCCGCACCGTTGACCACGGTCGGGCCTGAATAGCTGTTGTGGCCGGAGATCACCAGCGTGCCCCGTCCACTCTTCGTCAGCCCCACCGCACCGCCCGCGTTGTCGACGATCGAGGCGCTGATGGTGGTCGTGGCCTGCTTGATCGTCGCGAACAGCTCCGCACCCGGCCTTGTGCCGCCGGCGGTGAGGCGGCCGTTGAATATCGTCGTCGCGTTGCGGAACTGGCGCAGCATGCCGCCACTGTCAATGTTGAGCGCGTGCGTGCCGAGGTCGAGGTCGATCGGCGTATCGGGAGGATCGTTGTTGGCGATCTTCAACGAGTTGATCGTGGTGTCGGCAACGAGCGGATTCAATGAATCTTCGGCGAGGACGTTGGCCGTCGCCGCGGCGCCGCTCACCTGGGCGGGGCGACCGCCCGCCCCGATCGAGCGGACGCCGTGCACGAGATGGTAGGTCGCAAAGTCAGAGAGGAAGCTCCTCTCATCGGTCACGAGCGCCCATCCTCCCATGATCCCGTTGTCGACGTCGGGTGCGTTGCTGAACAGGACTCGCGGGTCGGTGGTCGCGCCACCGCCAAGCGCCCCCCGATCGCCGTTGGCGAACTCGACGATCGCGCCCGATCGGCGCGCCACGGCTTCCGCGACGAGCGTCGAGGTCAACAGGTCCGACGACTGGGACACGATGATGCCGGACAGGTTTCGGTTGAGGGTGATCGAACCGACATGCTCGGTGCTGTCCGTCCCGCCCGATCCCCGGAAGCCGAAACGGCCGCCGTTCAGCGTCAACGGCACCGTATCGCCGATCATGTCCGACGCCTCGGCCGACCCGATCGCCCCGATCGACCCCCCGGCATTGGCGATCAGCTCGCTCGTGGTGTGAAAGGCCGCCTGATCGCGCACGCCCAGGGAACCACCTTCGCCGTCGCGTCCGACTTCGGCCCGGCCGGTAAAGCTCAGCGCGCCGGTCAGTGTGAGCGCGCCGGAGCCGACCTTCCTGAGAAACCCGCCGGTCACCGCGCCGCCGATCACGGCGTGGCGGTGACCGCCGACGTAGGAGCCGACGCTGCCCAGGTCCACGTCGCCGCTGATCGTTCGCGTGCCGCTGCCGCCGTGACTGACGATCGCCCCGGTGAAGGCGAATCCGGAGGCATTGTCGAGCCTGATGGACTCGCCGATCGGAACCCAGAGCTCGATCGCCGCGTTGCGACCCCCGACAACGGTCGGCGCCGACGCGCTTCCGAATCCATTCTGATGGGTTGCCCGCACGAGACCGCCATCGATGATCGTCGTCCCGGTGTAGGTGCTATCCTGCGTCAGGAAGACGTGACCATGCTCGATCGTCAGGTGACCGTCGCCGCGCACCAGCCTTTGAAAGAGCAGCGGCGTCTCGATCCTTGCACGTCCGCGCACGGTCGTATCGCTCACGAGATCGACATCCGCCGCGATGGCAAGGTGCCCGCTCTCCAGGCCCATGGTGATCGTCGCGTCGTCCGTGCCTGCACCGTGGAGCGTCAGCGTGTTGCCACGGATCGTCAGGTCATGGCGGGTTTCGAACTGAATCGTGCCCAGCGTCACCGGCACGTCGAGCGTGATCTCGGCATCGTCAAGGGGCCGGTGTGCGCAGAATCGCGCCACGTCGCCGATCCCGTTGGGAACGACACCCGACCAGTAGGACGGATTGCTCCAGTCGCCGCCTTCGATGCGCTGCCATGTACCGGTGCCGGCAGGGAGTCGAGCGCTCGAGGCCAGAAAGACAAGCGTCGCGAGGCCGAAAAGGGGGATCCGCGGTGCCATCTCGATCCTCCAGTCTTGCAGATGATCCTTCCCGTACGCCACCTTGATTGTACCACCGTCGCCACGGTTTCTGAAGGAGCGACTTCATGATCGCGGGTCTACGATGCCTGGCATTCTTCATCGAGACGACAATGTGCTTCGTCACCCCGTACGATCGGCGCGCTGATCGGACTGGTACAGATGCTGTTTCAGCAGGCAACGTGGTACGATCAGCTTGCCAGACCACGGTCGAATTCAAGCCGGACGAGGTCGTATTGATCCTTGCGTCATTCATCCTGATCGTCGCATGGGCCGGATACGACCTGTCGCAGCAGCCAGAATTTCACCTGGCCACGAAATCGATGATCGAGAAGTTCGAGACGCGAATCGAGGAACTTTCAGGCAATGACGGATCATGAGATACCGGCGCGCCGATACCGGTGGCTGCTTGCCGTTGCGCTGCTGGCCATGGTGCTGACCGGCTGCGGCACTTTCCGGAACCGAGCCGTCGTGCGAGAGCAGCTGATCGTGTCGCCGGGCGGCGCGATGCTGATGCTGGGCGATGGCAGGACGGGCGACGCGATGCGCCCGGAGATGAAGCTGATCGAGATTCATGATGACACCTCGGCTTCCGTTCGCTTTCCGCAGGCCAGGGAGCCGGCGCGCCTGTCGCTGGACGCCTGGACGGACCTGCCGATGACCGATCCGGAGCACCCGGTCCGCGCGCGCCTGATCCGGATCGACCGCAAGGCGAACCAGGTGACGCTCGAGTACGAGTTCTGGGTCGAGGCGGGACCGCCGATCCTCAGGCACCTGTGAGCAGCGGGTTCCGGGTGTCGGGTTTCGTGCCCAATCACCCAGTCCCCCATCCACCCACTCACCCATCCACCCATCCACCCATTCACCCATCCACCCATTCACCCATTCACCCATTCACCCACTCACCCACTCACCCACTCACCCACTCACCCACTCACCCACTCACCCACTCACCCACTCACCCACTCACCCAC
>NYZC01000233.1 GCA_002686995.1 Phycisphaeraceae bacterium
AAGGTCGAAGGTCGAAGGTCGAAGGTCGAAGGTCGAAGGTCGAAGGTCGAAGGTCGAAGGTCGGAAGGTCGAAAGTCGAAGGTCGGAAGGTCGAAAGTCGGCGGCGCGCGTCATCGAGGGCCGTGCCGCAGGAAAGTGTCAAGTGAGCGTGCCGGCTGCGCCGGCCGTGTGGGCGGATGGTCCGCAAGCGTCCCATCGCTTCGAAGGCGGAGCGTTGAGCCGCGTGCGGTTCTACAGCGCATCATTGCGGCGGCGCAGCCGCCTCGCTCCATTGACACCTGACACTTCACACTTCCACGCACGGGCGTTGCGGACGAGCGCTTTCGACCTTCGACTTTCGACCTTCGACCTTTCGACCTTCCGGCCTTCCGGCCTTCCGACCTTCCGACCTTCCGACCCTCCGCCCTCATCTCTGGTCGTTCGGGACGCGGCCGGGATTTGCGAGGAACCAGGAGAGGCGCTCGGATTGGACGTGGCCGTCCTTGTAGCCGAAGTTGTACTCACCGTCGGCGTCTTCCGGAAGAACTCCGTTGATGTCGATGAATACCTTGGATCGGAACTGGCGGTGTCGCCAGAGATGGGGAAAGAACTCGTCTCCGACCCACCGCCCCCAGACCGAGGTGAACGGGTAAGCCTTCGGCGACGGGAATCCGGACGCCGTGCTGTCGGCGATCAGGAAGTAGTCCGGGACCTCGTCCGTCCGCCGCATGCTGCTGAGGGTGAAGGGCGCGTCAGTGCCGAGGGGAGCGTAGTGAGCGCCGTACGTGGCACCGCCCCATCGCTGCGGCGAGCCCAGCGGCGGGGGCTCGCTTTCGACCTCCGGACACCGCAGGTAGTCGATCCCGAACGCCTCGCCGGAGATCTCCATCGAACCGCTGGTCGAGTGGTAGCCTTCGCGACCAAGGTAGGGCGAGAGGTTCCATGTCCAGGCGCCCCGGTTCGTGGTCGCAGGCGGAAAAGCCTTGTAAGGGAGAAAGCCGCCGTGATCGCTGGCGTACGCCGAACAGGCGATCAGCGCCCCGCGGATGTTCGAGGAGCACTGCACCGAGCGCGCCGACGACTTCGCCCGCTTGATCGCCGGCAGCAGCAGCGCGATCAGCAGAGCGATGATGCTGATGACGACGAGCAGTTCGATGAGCGTAAATGCCCTGGAGCGGCGGTGTGGCATGGGGCGGGTGTCCGGCGTTGGTTGTCGCAATTATAGTCGAGCCGCGTGCCCGAAGGGCGGAGGGCGAGGCGGCGCCCGATCGGCGCAATAAAAAGCCCCGCGGCATCACGCCGCGGGGCTTTCTTATGCTCATGCAGTGCTCATGCAGTGCTCAGCAGCACTCATGCTGATTCAATCATTCACGCACGGCGGCGACGGCGCAGAATCGACAGCGCGCCCAGGGCCATCAGGGTCGCCGAGGCCGGCTCCGGAATCGAGCCAAACCGCAGGTAATCCAACTGCATGATGATCGTGGTGGCATTTCCAGGAAGCAGGAACTGCAGGTTCCGCGCGGGGCCGTTGGTCCCCTGGCTGAAGTCGCCGGTGACCTCGGCGGCCAGGCTGCCGTCGATCGACAGTCGAGCGTAGTCGTTGGCGCCAGACAGATCGGTGCGCACTTCGAGTTCGTAGACGTTGAATACGCCGAGCGTCGTCGGCCCCGCGTCGGAAAAACCTCCGGTGGAGAGTTCGGTCACACGCGGACCAATAGGATCACCGTGAAACGAAATGTCCAGCTCGACCGCCGGGGTGCCCGGCGCGCCTTGGGACAGCAGCGCCAACGCACCGCCGCCGCCGCGCTGCACATAGTTCATGCGCCACTCGAGCCCCCACCAGTTTGGAAAGCTGAACCCGTCGACCGAGTGAATCTGTCCGTTCTGAGGGAAATCGTTGCCCGTGTACTGCGCGTGATCCGGCGCCAAGACCTCGTTGTCGGCATCGAAGAAGTTGCCCAGCGTCGAAGGGCTGTCGAAAATCCCGCCTGTGTGCTTGACGCCGCCGACACCATTCGTGCCGTAATCTTCGTCGTAAAGCACGACGTCGAAAATCAACGCGTTGGCCGTGCTGCCGATCATCGCGGCCACGATGGCGACGACCACGGCGAGGTGCTTCAGGTTCCTGCTCAACATGTCAATGCTCCTTTCAAGAATCGAACTCCAACGAGTTCCGTTGATGGTGTCAGGGAATGGCAACCCTGGCTTCCGCTGAATCCCGGCGCGCCGACAGCGGCCTTCGGTGGGCTCAGCTTCCGGTGATCAGGCAATCCCTCCGTCTTTCTGCATCCAGTACGAATCGTATATCGAACGCGGTGCGGAGTCAACGCCGGAACAGCAATGGGCTAGACTGCACTCATGCCCGGGAAACGCCCTTCCAGAGCCCTCAGACCGGTTCTTTTCGTGCTGGGCTCGCTCCTCACCGTCCAGGCGGTGGCCGGCCCTTCGATGCCCACGGCCGAGCAGATCGAGGAGCACAACTCGCTCGAGGAACCGTGGGAGACCCCCCACACGAAATGGGCGCGGCCCTGCGCGAACGGCTCGATCCGCGTGTTGTTCCTCGCGAAGCTGCACGCCGACACGAATGTCTTTCCGCTTCGCCCGGCTATCGAGCTGATGCAGCGCTTCGACATCGAAGGCGACGCGGTGCTCGTGCTGACGAAACAGGGGTCCGCATACGCGACGACCTACGCGGGTGGTTCGGGCGTCTTCGGCGCCGGACTCGGTGAGCAGCGACTCGATCGCCTGCTCGAGAAACGGTACGACTGCTACGTGCTCACCGCCGCGGTGATGGGGCACCTGCCGAAATCGTCGCGCGACCGGATCCTGAAGCGCGTCCGCGCTGGCGACGCCGGAATCGCGATGCTCTACGGGGTCGACGAGGAGGACAAACCCCTGCTCGACGAAGCCGAGGAGCAGCAGATCGTCCCCGCATCGCTCGTCGGACTGAGCGCCGGCGTCTACAGGCTCGGACGAGGTCGACTGGTCACATACAAACCGGCGAACTGGAACATCTACCACCGCAAACCGAACGGGGTCTACGGCGTCGGCTACATCTTCGGTACGGACCTGTCGCGCGACTTGCGCTATGAGCGCCAGGGACGCGCGATCCTGTGGGCAGCCGGCCACCAGACGAAGGGCAACCTGTTCGTGTCCGTGCCGACGACGATCGATCGCGGGAAACTCGAGAAGTCTTCGGCGACCGTCACGTGGAACGCCGTGGACGACGCGAGGCCGGACGAGCTTGCCGTGCGTATCCGAAGCCAGTCGCGCGGCGGGCAAATCTTTCCCGTCACACGCGACCCGGCCGCGACCACCCGGTTCCCGCTGGCCGGACTCCCCGCGGGCAACTACGTCATCGACGCCATTGCCAGAAGTCAGCGCGGCGTCGAGGCCTGGGCCGTGGCGAAGTTCTCCGTCACCACGGCGACGCGCATCACGAACGTCAGGCTCGACCGGGATTGGGGTGAGGCGGGAGAACCCGTCTCGGGCACGATCGAATTCACGCGGCCGGAATCCGGCACCCGGAACCCGAAACCCGTGCTCCGCGTCCAGGCCATCGACCGGTACGGCCGTGCAGTGTCCCGACGCGACCTCCAGGCGCCTGATCGCACGTCGATCGCTTTCACCCTGCCGACCGATGCCCTCACGCCGCACTACCTCGGCATCGAAGCGGCCGTCGTGCTCGACGGCACGAAATTCGCCTACGGCTACGCGCCGGAACCGTACACCATCGTCAATCGAAAGCACGACCAGTTCACGTTTACGCTGTGGGGGAGGTTATACACCTCCACGTTCGACGATGTCGTCGAAGATCTCCTCGCGGCATCGGGCGTGACGACGCGCCTCGAAACCAGCTACTCCCCCTGGTGGTTCATGAGCCGCGCCGGCATGAACTACACGCCCTACTGCAGCAGCGACCTCTATCGCATGCCTGACGCGAGCCGGCAGGAGCCCGCCGTCGACGCGAACGGCGTCCTCGCGAACGCCGGTGGCTGCTGGAACGCCGAGCCCGGCGTATCGAAGCGGCTGACCGAATCGATCGACGCCGAGCACGACTACCGGCGACACGGCGTCTTTGCGTACAGCATGGGCGACGAGCGCGCCACGTTAGGCTCGTGCCTGCATCCCGACTGCTGGAAGGTCTACCAGGACTGGTTGCGCGACCAGTACGGCACGATCGAGGCGCTGAACGAATCATGGAGCGGCTCGCTCACCGATTTCGACGAAATCGAGCCGATCGTGGACGAAACGGATCTCCACTGGCTGCCCGCAGAGGCTCGCAAGTCCCTTCACCTGAGCGCCGCCAACAACGAGCACCGGGCGAAGGGCCTGACGCACGGGTCGAAGACGTGGACCGAGGCGGCCCGGAACTACCCGCGCTACATCGACCGCCGCCGGTTCCAGTACTGGAACTTCGCAAGATACGCCCGTCGCTTCGGTGACGAGGCGCGCCGGATCGATCCGAAAGCGCGCTGCGGCATCGAAGGGGTCGACGTCCACCTCGACACCGACATCGACGTGATCGTCCGCAACACCGGATGGTGGATGCCTTACGGCGAGCACGGCGGCGGCACGAACGAGGTGATCCGATCCATCGCGCCGCGCGGCTACCGGCACGGGAACTTCGTCGGCCGCTCGTTCTACTGGGAGAGCATCCTGCGGGGCGGCAACGCGGTCGGTCGCTGGCGGGTCGACAACTTCCTTACGCCCCAGATGGCAGTCAAGCGGTCGATCCGACGGCGCGTCGAATCGGGGCGGATCATCAGCGACGGGCTCGGCACGCTGCTGAACGTGCATCCGAGGACCGGGATGCTCCACGACGGCATCGTGATCCTCCATTCGATCACGTCGATCCAACTGGCCAAGATCGCGACATCGCACAACGACCTGGAGCCCGGCCCCACCTACGGCAACTTCCGGACGCGCGATCACGCCGGAAAGAACCGAACCCCGGAGGAGCGACGCAAGCGCAATCACCTCACCTGGCACCGCGCGATCCGCGCCTGCGGCCTGCAGTTCATGTACGCGACGGATGGGCAGATCGAGCGTGGCGAGTTCGATCCCGCGCCGTACAAGGTGATGATCCTTTCGCAGCACGAGGCGATCGGACCGGACGAGGAAAAGGCGATCCGCGGCTTCGTGGACGACGGCGGCACGGTGATCGCCGACGTACGACCGGGGATATACGGCGCCCGCGGCAAGGCGCGCGACGGCGGCGTGCTCGATGACATGTTCGGCGTGCGCCACGAAACGAGCGCCCCGGCAAAAAAGATCGACGGCTCGATCTCAGGTCGAATCGGGGATGTCGAGCTGGGCGCCACGCTGCCGGACCTCTACGTGAATCCGGCCGTCTCCGTCACGCACGGCAAGGCGCTCGGCAAGGCCGGCGACACGCCCATCTGCATCGTCAACGAACTTGGAGCGGGTCGGGCCGTGCTGCTGAACTTCACGATGTGGTCTTACCCCAACCTCGCCGAGCACGAAGGTCCCGAAGACGCCGCCGAACTGCTGCGTGGCCTGTTCGCATCGGCCGGCATCGACTGGCCGCTGCGGATTTCCGGCGAGGATGGTCGCCGCCACCGCAACATCGAGGCCATGCGCTGGCGCACCGGCGGCGATCTGCAGGTCGTCGCGCTGTACGGACCGAGTCGCGCGACCTTCCCGGGCGGCGAGCTGATCGTGCCTGCGCCGTTCACGAATTTCGACGACCCTGTCGCCGTCACCGTGCGCCTGCCACGTCCGATGCACGTATACGAGATGCGCTCGGGCCGCTACGAGGGTCCTGTGACCGAGTTCACCACGGACGTGAAACCGTGGTGGGCCACGCTGCTGGCCGTGAGCGAACGCGAGCTGAAGGCGCCGCAGTTGATGGTGGCCGGCAGCGCAACCCGGCGCGGCGCCCCACTCACGCTCGAAGCACGGATTCCCGGCGCGCGGGCGGTTCACGCACTCAGGCTCACCGCGACGGATCCCGATGGTGGTGATGCCCCCTGGTTCACCCGCACCGTGTTCGTCGAAAACGGTGCTGCGAGCATCGACCTG
This sequence comes from Phycisphaeraceae bacterium, assembly GCA_002686995.1. Taxonomy (GTDB): domain Bacteria; phylum Planctomycetota; class Phycisphaerae; order Phycisphaerales; family Phycisphaeraceae; genus NYZC01. The sequence goes on from NYZC01000233.1 coordinate 6,025, forward strand.
CCGGTCGCCGCCAACGAGCAGCGGGGCAACTGGACGCTGGAAGCCAGAGATCTCTATACGGAGAAGATCGGTACGCTGTCGTTCACCGTCGAGTGACGAATTCCGGACGCGCGAGAACCGACTGATGCTGCTCGCCTCAAACGGAAAGACCGACTACGCCCTCATCGTCGCTGCCGACGCTCACGACGCCGAGCGATACGCAGCTTCCGAGCTTGCACGTTTCCTGGAAGAGATGACCGGCGCCAGGTACCCGGTCGTCACCGACGGCACCCCTGAGGCGGATTCCGAGATCGCCGTCGGGAGCACGAACCGTCTTCGACTGGGTGACCTGCCGGATCAACTGCAGCCTCGGGCCTGGGAGGGGTTCGCCATCGTGCGCGATGCGGCGAAGCTGCGCATCGTCGGCAACATCCCGCGCGCCACGCTCTACGGGGTTTATGACTTCCTGCACGAAGAGCTGGGATGCCGGTTCCTGACGGCCGAGGTCAACCATGTACCGCGCCGGCCGACTCTGAATGTGGACGTCACCTCTCGGCGCTACGACCCGCCCATGGCGTACCGGGAAATCTGGAACGGCTGCGCCCATCAGCCCCAGCACACGCACAGTCCGCTCGAGAGAACCTGGTTCGACGACGCATGGGCGGCACGAAATCACCTGAACCTCATGGGCAGCTCGGACGAGATGGAGGCCATGCTCGGCAAGGTCAAGTGGGTCGGCCCCTCCTTCGTGCACACGTTCAATTACCTCGTGCCGCTCGAGGAGTTCTTCGAGGAGCACCCCGAGTACTACGCCCAGATCGATGGCGTACGCGTGCGTGAGCACCACGGGCAGATCGCGCAGCTCTGCCTGACCAACCCGGACGTCCTGGATCGGTGCGTCGAGCGGGCCCGGCAATGGATCGATGAGGAAGCGCCCAATCCCCAGAGCCGCCTGCTCGTCTCGGTCACCGTCAACGACACCGAGGTGTTCTGCAAATGCGCCCGGTGCGTCGCCATCAACCAGGAAGAAGGCGTCGACGAGGGCGGCACGAAGATGCGATTCGTCAACGCGATCGCCCAGGAGCTGGCGAAGCATTACCCGAATGTCGCCGTCGAGACGATGATCTACAAGACCGAGGTGCCGAAGCAGACGAAGCCGGTCGACAACGTCATCATCCGCAACGTCAGCGGGATCGACTGGCGGCGCTCCCTCGACGATCTCACCTGTCCGGCCACGCAGCGGACGCTCGCGCGCTTCGAGGAGCTGCGCCAGGCCGCGGGCGAACACGGCTTCTACAACTGGTCGAAGCATGTGCAGTTCGACGACTTCCTCCGCCCGATGCCGAACCTTCGTCACACCGCGCGGAACTTCAGGATCATGCGGGCCAACGGCGTCGTCGGCCCGTTCGCCCAGAACCAGCAGAGCCGCGGCGCCGAGCTCCAGGACCTGCGGTTCTACGTGATCGCCCGTGCCATGTGGCGCCCGGAGGTCGACAGCACCGCGACGATGCAGGAGTTCTGCCGCCTCTACTACGGCGAGGCCGCGGATGCCGTGCTTCGGTACCTCGATTTTCTGCATGAGGAATACGGCGACAAGGCGCCGGAGTCCGAGCTGATCGACGACCGGTTCGTGACGCACGGCGACGCCCTGCTCGCCGAGGCGGAAGCGGCGGTCGACGCACCCGACATGAAGCTGAGGGTCGCGACACTCCGGCTGCCCATCTGGAATCTCATGCTCAAGCGGTCGTTCGACGAGGTCGGCCGGGTCTACTCGTTCCCCCTCGAATGGAGGTTCAGCTTCGACGCCGCCGTGTGCGGACTCGAGGACGGCTGGGCCGGCACGACCGACTTCGCGGGCTGGGACACGATGCGGATCGACCGGCACTGGACGCTGCAGGGCGAGGGCCGTCGAGGCGTCGCGTGGTACGGAACGTCGTTCGACATGCCCGATACGGACGGTGCGCCGCTGGGCATCTGCTTCAGCGCCGTCGACGGCAAATGCGATGTCTTCGTCGACGGGCGCAAGGTCGGCGAGCAGAAGCTGAAAGCCGACATGAGCTGGGCGCTGAGCTTCTTCGTCGGACTCGATGACGGGCTGTCGCCGGGACGGCACACGATCGTCGTCCGCGTCGACAAGAGCTACGAAAACTCCGGCATCTGGCGCCCGATCACCATCGTGGACATGAGCGTGCCGCTTCCACCGGCGCTGCGGATCGCTGGCGAGCGGTTTCTCGACGTCGCACGCCGGGTACACTTCGCGAACATTACCGAGTGTTACGGCGACCCGGCCCGGCAGGTCGACGGCATGCTGCTTCCGAGCATCGAGTTCTTTCTCAGGCACGGGAAGAAGAAGTGACCCAACCGGACGATTCCTTCGAAAGCGTCCACGCGGCCCGGACGCCCGGATCGAGAAAGCTCTTCGAGCGCGCTTCGAAGGTGCTCATTGGCGGAACGACTCGTACGAGCGTGTTCCATCCGCCCTATCCCGCATACATGGTCCGGGGCGAGGGATGCCGGACCTGGGACGTCGACGGCAACGCGTACGTCGACTTCCTCAACAACTACACCACGCTGATTCACGGCCACTGTTTCGAACCGGTCGTCGAAGCGCTGAAGCGGCAGGCCGAAGCGGGGTCGTGCTTCGGCGCGCCGTCCGAGCACGAGATCCGACTGGCCGAGATCATCTGCGCGCGCGTGACCTCGGTCCGGAAGCTTCGATTCGCAAGTTCGGGCACCGAGGCGGTGATGTACGCGCTGCGACTGGCGCGCGCGTTCACCGGCCGCAATCTCATCGCGAAGTTCGAAGGTGGATTTCACGGCGCTTACGACGACTGCCAGATCAGCTACTGCCTGTCAGCCGACCACGTCGCGGCAGCCCACGGCCCCGTCAGCGTGCGCAACAGCAGGGGGCTCGAAACCGGCGTCGAGGATCGGGTGATCATGCTTCCGTTCAACCGCCTGGACGAAACCGTGGCGGCCATCAAGGCGCATGCCGGCCAACTGGCGTGCGTGATCGTCGAACCGGTGATCGGATCGGGCGGCGTCATCCCCGCCGAACGGGATTTCCTCCAGGGTCTCCGCGAAGTCACTGCGCGTCACGGCATCCTCCTGATCTTCGACGAGATCATGACCCTGCGTCTCGGGTTTGGAGGGGCGCAGGGACACTACGGCGTCGAGCCCGACCTGACCACGTTCGGCAAGATCGTCTCGGGCGGCCTGCCGCTCGCGGCGTTCGGGGGTCGCGAAGACGTGATGGCGCCGCTGGATCCACGAAACGGCCCGCCGCCCGTCCCGCAAAGCGGCACCTTCAACGGTTGCGCTGCCGCGACCGCGGCGGGTGTGGCCTGCATGGAGGCGCTGACGCGCGAACGGATTCGCGAATTGAACGCGATGGGCGACGCGCTCAAGTCTCGCCTGGACGAGGTGTTTCGCCGAACCGGCACGACGGCGCAGGTGACCGGGTTCGGGTCGCTGCTGAACGTGCATTTCTCGGCGGAGCCGGCGACGGATCACCGGGGCGCAGTGCGTGCCGATCGCGAGCGGCTCGAGCGCCTGTTCCAGGCGCTGCTGCTGCGCGGCTACGTGATCGCGGCGAGAGGAATGATCTGCCTTTCCACGGCCATGGGCGAGGACGAGATCGACGGCTTCGTGGATGCCGTGGCGGAGGCGATCCACTGATCCGGACCGCGTCGGCACGCCTCGGTCGCGCGGCACACCCGTCATCGGCTAAATTGCAACCATGCCCCGGCCCACCGTTCTCGTCGCGAGCCATTACGACCGGCAGGTCATTGCCGAGCCGCTCAGACGACTCTCGGCGTGGGCCGACGCCAGGGACGCGTATCGCGGCCGCTGCCTCACGCGCGAGGAGCTACTTGACCACCTCCCCGGCGCGCACGCCGTCATCGCATCGGACGAGGTGTACGACGAGGCGATCCTCGAGAGCGCCGGCCATCTCACCATGATCGCGCGGGACGGTACCGGCTACGACGCCATCGATCTCGACGCGGCAACCCGACTCGGGATCCTCGTCACCAGGGCGCCGGTGCTTCAGGACGCTACGGCGAATACGACGATCGGCCTGATGATCGCGCTCGTCCGCAAGATTGCCGTTGCAGACCGCGACCTGCGCGACGGTCGCTGGAACGAACGAGATCGCTGGCTCGCTCCCGACCTGACGGGACTGACGCTGTGCGTGGTCGGATTCGGACAGGTCGGAAAGGCGGTCGCGAAGCGTGCCGCCGCGCTGGGCATGGAAGTCAGTACCGTGCACCTTGCGGACCTTGCCCTGACCAGCAATGAAGCAGGTACGTCAGACGACATCGACAAGATCGTTGCCGCCGCGGACATCGTCTCGCTGCATCTGCGACGGTCCCCGCAGACGTCAAGGATCATCGGC
>NYZC01000234.1 GCA_002686995.1 Phycisphaeraceae bacterium
CCGCGTGGGCGCGCCCGAAATCTCGGTCGATCCCGGCGCTTATCCCGGGACGGGCCGGGCCACGCCGCGCAGCGCGCTCGGCCTGCCGCTGCTGGCCCTGCAATATCACGGCATCGAAATGACGGATGTCGTCGTGCCGGGCGTCATCGTGCTCGAGGGCACGCTCGGCGACGACGCGGTGCGGGTGACGCCGACCAGCGTCGTCTTCACCGATCTGTTCGGACGCACCAACGTGACCGAGGTTGCGGGCGCCGCCGTGGTCGCGCTGAGCCTGATGGACGGCAACGACGAGGTGACGATCGACGCCGCGGCGCCCTTGCCGTTCGATCTGGAGATCCGCGCCGGCGGCGGTGACATCGCCGGCGACGCGCTGCGATACGCCGCCTCGATCGGTCCGGTCGCGCTCGACCTCGAAGATCAGCTACTGGTCGAGGCCGGCGGGTCGGCCGTCCGCTTCGACGGCATCGAACGATTCGCCGTCGACATGCTGGGGCGCCCGCTGACGGTGTCGACGTCGGACGACGATGACACCGTGCGGCTGACGCCGATGGATCGCGACGGCGGGCGACTCGTCGTCGGCGACGCCGCGACGTCGGTGCGATACGACGGCCTCGACGGCCTTCCGATCTCGGTGAACCTCGCCGGCGGCGAGGACCATCTCGTCGTCGACGGCTCGTCGACGGCCGACGCGGTCACCGTGGACGCGACCGGCATGACGTTCACCGACGACGGGCGCCGACTCGCCTACACGTTCGTCGAAGCGCTGACGCTCAACGGCCTGCAGGGCGACGACCGGCTCGACGTCGACAACTCGAACGGCCTGGTCACGCTGCCCGGCGGGCTGCACTTCGACGGCGGCGCCGGCCACGACGTGTTGCGCATGACCGGAACCACGACGGTCGACGAGTCGGTCTACGACGTCGGGCCCGGCGCCGGCGCGGGATCGATCGCTCATCGCATCGGCACGGCGGTGCAGACCGTCACCTTCTCCGGCCTGAGCCCCGTCATCGATACCGTCCCCGGACCGCTCGTCGTCAACGCCACCGGGGCGTCGAACGCGATCGACGTCGACGCCGGCCCAGGCAGCGGAACGGATGCCGTGCAGGGCGCGGCAAGCGGACGGGTCGCGGTCGACAGCTACGAGACACTGGAGTTCGCCCGCAAGTCGTCGCTGACGCTGAATGCGGGCGCGGGTGACGATCTGGTCACCATCGACACGGCCGGTCTGCCCGACGACCTCGAATCGCTCGCCGTGCAGGGCGCGTCTTCGACGAATGCGGACACGCTGCTGATCCGCGGCGGCGCCGATGTTGACGAATTCGCCTATGCGGCCGGCAGCGGCCAGGACGGCACGGTGAGCGTCGAGACCGGAACGCACGACCTGAACGTCGCGATGAGCGGCTTCGAGTCGCTGCGGATCGACGGCGCGGCCGAGACCGACCGTCTGCTGATCGACGCGGCGCAGGTCCAGGTCGTCCCTGACGATCATGCCGCTTCCGGCACCGCGATGGTGCGCGACGCCGGAGGGCAGCTGCGCCTCACGATCGACTACATCGACACCGAGACCGTCCGGCTTGGTGACGTGCCGACGATCGCCGTGGCGGGCGGCGCCGGCGACGACATCGTGCAGGTGACGCCGACGCAGGTTCTCTTCACGGACGCGTTCGGCAACGTCAACGCGACCGACGTGTCCGCGGCGCAGGTCGTCGTGCTCGATCTTATGGACGGCAACGACGTCGTCACGATCGACGGCGAGACGCCGCTGCCCTTCCATCTCGACGTGCAGGCCGGCGCGGGCGATCACACCGGCGACCTGCTTCGGTTCACGGCCACGACGGGCGACGCGACGCTCGACGTCGGCGCCGGGACCATCGTCGAAGCGAACGGCTCGAGCATCGACTTCGCCGGGTTCGAACGGTTCGAAGTCGACGCCGCGGGCCACGCGCTGTCGATCCGGTCGTCGGATGACGACGACACGGCGCGCGTCGCCCCCCTCGACCTCGATCAGGGTCGGCTCGTCATCGAGGACTCGGGGCTGTCCATCCGCTTCGCCGGGCTGGACGGCGGTCCCGTCGCCATCGATCTCGCAGGCGGACAGGACGCGCTCGTCGTCGAAGGCTCCACGACCGCCGACACGATCACCCTCGACGCGCAGGGCGTGCGATTCGCGGACGGGCGAAGCCTGACCTACGCCTCCGCCGAGAGCGTCCGGATCGACGGGCGCGACGGCGACGATCGCCTCGATGTCGACAACGCCGCCGGCCTGGTCGCTCTGCCGGGCGGCGCACGTCTCGACGGCGGACCCGGGCGCGACCTGCTTCGGCTGCACGGACCGATCGGCGTCGATGCGAGCGCGTACGAAGCCGCGCCGGGGACCGGTCGCATCACGCACACTGCCGGCGACGTCCTGCAGATCGTCGAGTTCACGGGCATCGAGAACGCGGTCGACATCGTCGCCGGCCCGCTCGTCGTCACCGCGACCGGCGCCTCGAACGTGATCAGCGTCGACGAAGGCCCGCACAGCAGCTCCGACCTGGTCGGCGCGGCACGTACGGCGCAGGTCTCCATCGACGGCCTCGACGTCTTCGAATTCACGGGCAAGACGTCGTTGACGATCTTCGCCCTGGCGGGACATGACACCATCGACCTCAACGACGCCCCGCGCCCGACCGGCCTCGCCGAGGTCATCCTCGACGGCGGATCGGGCGACGACATGCTCACCGGCGGCGCGGGCGACGACCTGCTCATCGGAGGGCGCGGCGAGGACGTGCTCGTCGGCGCGTCCGGCGACGACACGCTGAGCGGCGGCGACGGTGACGACATGCTCCAGGGTCGCGGCGGCGACGATCGCATCGACGGCGGCGCGGGCACCAACCTCGCCGACGGCGGAACGGGCTTCGACACGGTGATTCTCGCCGGCACCGCAGACGCGGACAGCGCCGAGATCGGCCCCGATCGCAGCCGCGTCAACGGGGACACGGTCTACCAGGTCGGCATCGAGCACATCGCCCTCGACACCGGCGCGGGCGACGACGACGTCACCGTCCGGGCGGTCACGTCCGTCGGCGACGACCAGCGCGTGCACGAGATCGTCACCGCGTCCGGACTTCTCATCGTCGAGCCATGGGACGAGGTGCTCGCCGAACGCGTCGACGTCGACCTGGGCGCCGGCGACGACGCGATCGAGGTGGACTACGCGAACCGGGCGCCGCTCAGCATCGTGAGCGTCGACGGCGGCGCGCACGTATCGGGCGACACGACGACCATCCAGGGCATGACGGGTGACGACCAGTTCGACACGATCCGACCCGAACGCGTCGCGTTCGGCGCGGCGACGACGCTGCTCGCGTCGACCGAGGACCTGCACGTCATCGAAGGCACGCGCATCGACCGGCAGCGCGACACGATCGCCGCCAACCGGCATCGATTCACGGATCGCGACGGCAACGAGACGACGGTGCGCATGAGCGGACCGGGCGCCGTAGATATCTTCCGCGACATCGCCGACGACCGCGCCGCGGACATCCAGTCCATCGAACTGCACGACACCAGCGACCGCAAGACGCGGCTGACCGTCGACGTGAAGCGTCTCAAGGGCACCGACGACGAGACGTCGATCGGCTCGATTGCAGGCTCGGGTGGCGCCCGCTCGATCACCGCGCGGCGCAGCGACCTGGTGCGCGGCGGGAGCATCCGGCTCGGCGAAGGGCTCGGGAGCCTCCGCCTCGACGACATCGACGATCACGTCGATCTCATCCTGGGTGGTGATTCCGGCCGACACCTGACGCTCCGCGCCGACGTGGTCGGCAACGGCGTGCAACTCACCACGGGCAGCCAGGTGCGACGCGCTGACGTGACGTCATGGGCCGCCGGCGGCGCGCTGGAGGCCTGCGCGTTCGGCACGATTCGCGCCCGCGAGGGCTTCGCCGCCGACATCGTCAACACCCAGCGCAACCGCACCGGCTACGGTGTCGGGACCCTCGACGTCCGCGGGCCGCTGGCCACGACCATGCAGGTCGACCGCGTCCGCAGGATCATGGTGCGCGACGGCGACCTCACGATCGACCTCGACGTGATCACCGACCACCTCGCCCTTGGTCGCGGGCCCGCCGTGACGCTGCTGTCGGTGGTGGGCGGCGACCTCAGGGCGTCGAACATCCGGATGCAGCCCGACACGATGCTCAAGCAGCTCGTCGTCAAGGCGCGTCGCGGCCAGGGCGGGAAACTGATGGGGCCGGTGGCCATCACGGGCGACGTAGGCAAAACGTCCATTGACGAGCAGGTCGGACCGGTGCTGCTGAACGGGGCGCCGGTCGTGCTGTAGCCGGCGACGAAGGTGGAAATGGCGGGGCGGGGCGATTGACTTCGCGGATCGCACTGGAATAATTGTGGGCCTTTGGAGGGTGTCGATCTGCGCCCATTTCGCAGGGTCACGTCCTGGAAAGAGAGTGTCCATGCTCCATTGCATCCATCGTTTCCTCCGCGATCCACGACGGCGCGGGCGCCGACGTCCCGACGTCGCCCTGCTCGATCCGCTGGAGCCGCGCCTCTATTTCGCGGTCGATCTGCTGCCCGACCTGACGCCATGGGTCTCGCAGACGCGCAGCTACCTGCTCAACCCCTCCATTGACCAGAACGCGCAGCCCGGTCAGACGCTTCTTCGCTTCACGACGGCGACCGCCAACATCGGCGCCGAGGCAATGCAGCTGCGCGCCGATCCGAAGGAGCCGGACGGCAGCCAGAACCTCTACCAGCAGATCTTCGTCGACGAGAACGACGACGGTCAGAAGGACAGCCTGAGGGAGGTGCCGATCGACCAGGCGAAGGTCTTCGACGATCACTGGTACTTCCGGTTCGGGGACTACGCCGAGTACAACCTCCGCGAGTACATCAGCGACACGGAAGCCGGCGCGATCGTCTCGCAGAACCACAAGGACAGCTTCTGCCTGGTCGATTCGACCTCGTTCAATCCGCTTCCGAACGACGTGCCGAACGTGGGGGTGCCCATCGCGCCGAGAACGCACCTGCAATGCGGACCGGTCCAGGGCATCTCGCGCGGCTGGGCCGACATCTACTCGCGCGGGCTGGAGAACCAGTACGTCAACGTCTCGGGCGTGCCCAACGGCATCTACCACCTGGAAATCATCATCGACCCCGAGAACAAGCTGATCGAGGCGGACGAGACCAACAACATCCGGATGAGGCCGGTCAGCGTCTCGGTGCCCGGCGCACGGATCCAGGGCAACGTCTGGACCGACGTGGACGGTGACGGCGCCATCGAATCGATCGCCGGCGAATCGCCGTTGCCCGGGCAGACGATCTTCGTCGACACGAACGGCAACGGCGCCGTCGACGGCGTCGAGCCGCGCGCAGTGACCGACGCCGCGGGCAACTACTGGCTCTCCGGCCTCGCGGCGGGCACCCACGAAGTGAAGATCCTCGCGCCGACCGCCATGACCCGGACCGTGCCGGCGACCACGTCGCACTCGGTCACGGTCGCCGCCGGCGAGACCGTGACCGACATCGACTTCGCGGTCACGGGTACGCCGCGCGTGACCGACGTCTTCGTCAGCGGATCCGAGTGGTACCTCGACGCGCTCAATCACCTGGCGTCCGAAGGCCTTGGCGATGCCGGATACCGCGTACCGACCGGCGCGGCGCAAAGTGACGGCCTGCCCTGGGACGGCGTCGATCGGATCAGCGCCCGCTTCAACGTACCGGTCAGCGCCGGGGCGTCCGACCTGACGATCGGCACCGTGCTGAACGGCGCCCCGAACGTGACGAATTTCGTCTACGACGCCGACACCCGCACGGCGACATGGACCCTGGACGGCCCGCTCGGCACCGACCACGTGACGCTGAACGTGTCCGACGCGATCCTCGATACGAGCGGCCAGGCGCTCGACGGTGAATGGAACAACGGCGCGAGCGCGATCTCCGGCAACGGCGCTGCCGGCGGAGCCTTGGCGCTGGCGATCCGCACTGCCGTGGGCGACGCCGACCAGGACGGCATGGTCACGGTGCACGACATCGGACCGCTCCGATCGGCATTCGGCGAAGAGATCGACGACGCGAACTACTCGGTGCTGAGCGATTTCAACATGGACGGCAGCGTCACGTCGCTGGACATCGACGATCTCGCCGCGCATCTCGGCCGCGCGGCGCCGTCGGCCGCGCCGCCGGCGACAGGCCAGCGCGGCGCGGCGCCGGTCACCGTGGCCTCGACCAACCGGATCATCTTTCCCCCGATCGGCGATCCGGCAACCGGATCGTTCGACTTCCGCCTCGACACCGGCGACGGACCGGTCGCCCTGCTCAACTACTCGGTCCGAATCGACCTGTCGGGCACGAACGCCGGCGCCGACGTCGGCCTCACCGGGGGCGGCCCCGCGCTGAACGCGCCCGCCACGACCATCCAGAGCCAGGGTGGCGTGCTGACCGACGCCGGCAACATCGACCTGCTCCCGACGCAGTACTTCCACGGCACGGTCAACGTCGAGCAGCCGGTGATTCCGGTCACCGACGGTGCCGGTCTCATGCGCGTCGACTACGTCGTCAACCCCGGCGCCGCTTTCGGTCTCTACACGTTCGACGTCGTCTCGAACGCCGCGAACGACACGGTCCTGATCGCGGACGACCAGAACACGGTCATCCCCCATGCCGCCGCCCCGGCGACGCTGATCGTCACCGTCGAGGGCGATCTCGACGGCAATTTCGTCGTCGGGACCGACGATCTGCAGGCGGTCCTGGGCCACTTCACGCAGACGGTGCCCGCGGGCGATTTCTCCATGGGCGACGGCACCGGCGACGGCCTGGTAGGCACGGACGACCTTCAGATGGTGCTCGCGAACTTCACGACCGACGTCACGCCCGCCGCGCGCGCCGCGGCATCGATGGCCGCGTGGCACGGCTGGACCGGCGCGTCATCGGACGAGAAGTCAGCGCCGGATGCACCCTGGCTGGCTGCCGATAGCGGCGTACCGCCGGCGTGAGCCGGCGGGTGGAACGTGACCCCGCGCCCTTTCCTGACCCGCCCTCAGACGATCCCCAACTCCTTCAACCGTGATTCCGGCGCCACATGCGCCCCGGCTTCAATGAGCGTCCGCTGCACCGCGCGCACGTCGACGTCGCGCGGGGACACGCCCTGCCGGGCCGCCAGCGCCGCGACGGTGCCCGCGACCTGCCCCATCTGCTGGGCGCTGTACCGCTGCCGGAACTGTGGACCGCGCTTCATCGCGCTGCGCCCGGAGGCGAGCAGCCCGTCGACGCCCTTGGGAATCAGCATGCGCAGAGGCACGTCGCAGCCGCCCTCGATGAAGCGCTTGTCGTCGTAGTACGTGTAGACCACGTCGTCGAAACGCGCGCCGCCCACGACGTCGTCCACGGTCAGCGTGTATTCGCTCTCGATGCTCTTGCCGCCGCGCGCCTGGAAGTACGGTGAGACGACCGTGAGACATGCGTGCTCGGCGCCCGGCACGTACTTGTTGAGAAACGACACGAACTCGTAGATGAAGCACCACTGCTGCTGCGCGATGCGCGACAAGGCGATCCCGTCGCCAGGGTGAAACCGCCCGTTGACGCGCGTCCGGCAGTTGGCGATCGACGGGTCGCCCTTCGGATCCTTCGCCGAGATCTCGAGCGTGGCGAAGCCGTCGACGACCTGCGCGATCCGGAATTCGCCCGCTTCCCACGCCTGCCGCGCCCATGGCATGAACTTCGCCCCCGACGGCGCATGCGCGGCCACCCATTGCTCGTCCTCGTCGGAAAGCGGCGGCCGGTTCAGCACCTCGCGGTCCCAGCGCTCGACGTCGATCCCCTGGAGCCCGAAGTAGACGCCCATCGACGGATCCTGATCCAGCTCGATCACCGGCGCCCCGGCCCGGTCCGCGATATCGGCGGTGCCCGTGCAATCGATGACGCAGCGGGCGCGGATGGCCAGCGCGCCCGACTTGTTCTCGACGAAGATGCCCTGCAGCGTGCGGCCGTCCCGGATCACGTCGACGACGGCGGTGTACAGGAGCATGCGCACGCCGGCTTCCTCGAGCATCCGGGTCGCGACGTAGGGCACTGTCTTGCTGTCGCGCAGGTAGTTCGAGCCGACGAGCCGGCGCTCGTGGGCGACGACGCGCTCGTTGAACTGCCCGGGGATGCCGCCGAGACCGTCGGGAAACGCTTCCGGGTTCTTCAGGGCGAGGTGAAGCGAGCCGCCGGCGAACATGCCCGGCCCCATGTTGCCGCCGAGGCACCCGAAGGGCTCGACTACGAGCGTGCGCGCCCCGAGGCGTCCCGAGGCGATGGCCGCGATGATGCCGGTGATGCCCCCACCGGCCACGACGACGTCAACGTCGTCGATCACCGGCACGTCGCGCGCGGGGCGCTCGACGTAGCCCTTGATGTCCCACAGGTCGGCGCCGCGCCGCGGCAGCGTCCCGAATTCGGATTTCTCGTCGGTGTTGCTCACGTTCGCCATGGTGATGTCTCCGCCGTTCCTGGAGTTGCGGCCTGCATGGCCGAGCCGGCCGGGGACGACCCGGTCATCCCGATTCATCGTCAGAAGGGCTGCGCGGCAGGCCGCGACCGAGCACATCCTCGCCCCGCACGAGGTAGAACGCGCGCTCGAACGGCTCGCGCGTGCGGCAGCTCGTGTAGGTCTTGCCGCCCTGCTCACCGTCGGCCGTCATGTAGCGCAGCACGATGACACGCCGCCATTTCATCGAACGGTTGGGCGTCGAGCAGTGCGGCAGCATCGTGTGGTGCGTCGCCATCTGCCCCGCCCCGAGCCGGTAGGTCACCTTCAGGTCGTCGGCGTTCTCCGGAAGGACCTCCGGATCGATCTGCTGCTGAAACAGCTTCGGCACGGTGTCAGGATCCGTGTCCGGTCGATCGATGAGACGCGGCAGCTCACCATCCCGGTGCCGGTCCGGCAGGATCGACATCGTGCCGTTCTCGTCGCTGCAGTCGTCGAGCGGGACCCAGACGGCGCCCGGCAGCGGGCCGCCGACGTTCCAGTACGGCGCGTCCTGGTGCCAGGGCACCTCGATGCCGGTGCGCGGCGGCTTCGCCAGCGCGTGCGACGACCAGAACACGAGGTTCGGGCCGATGTGACGCTCGATCATGTCCAGCAGGCGCGGCTCGGTCGCAAGGTCCCAGATCCAGCGGTCGCCCAACTGGTGCGGACAGATCATGTCCTCGGGCGTGCAGTCCGGGTGAAGCTGCTCAATCATCGCATCCATACCCGTGCGGCAGCGCTCGAGGCCCTCGTCGCTCAGGAAACGATCGAAGACGAAGTAGCCGCGCTCGACGTAGTGGGCGTGCTCCGCGTCGCCGTAGTTGAACGACGGGTGCAGCATGGAGGGGTGGTCGGGCTTGTTCATGGGAAGCCTCCTTGGGTTCCATGATAGAGGCCCGCGGGACAGGGGGGCCGAGCGAAACGATGACGCATCCGTGATGGAGTCGCCGCGCATCAGACGTGCGGGATTACGCCTCGCGGTTCGCAGGACGAGTGGCGTACCGTGGGCGTCAGCCGGCGTCAGCCCACGGGTCTGATGCTCGGCGACCTGATGCCAGACGCGTCGCGGCTGCCCGCCCCGGAACCTGAAACCCGGTAACGTGATGCCCACTGGAGCTTCCACCATGCGGATTCTCGTCACGGGCGCCTGCGGTCGGCTCGGCAGTGCCGTCGCCGACGTCGCCGGCCGACAGGACATCGAGGTGATCGGCATCGATCGGGCCGACTGGTCGCACGAGAGCGAGATGCCCGCGATGGCGCGCTTCGAGCGTGGCGACTGCACCGACGTGAAGCTCCTGGACCGCCTGCTGCCCGGGTGCGACGCCGTCATCCATACCGCGGGGCCACATGGAGCGGACCTGCGCGATCTCGGGCTGACGGAGTTCCTCGACGGCAACGTCACCGCCAACGCGCGCCTGCTCGAAGCGGCGACGCGAGCCGACGTGGGCCGGGTGATGTTCAGTTCGACCATCGAGGTGCTCGTCGGCCGTGACTGGAAACCCAGCGGCGCCGCGGTGCTCGACGAGTCGTTTCCGCCCGTCACCGACACCCAGTATGCGCTGAGCCGTTACCTGCTCGAGAAGCTCGCGGAGCAGTACGCGCATCAGCACGGCATCTGCACCGCGTCGTTTCGCTTCATGGCGTTCGGCTACTCGACCTGGCAATCCATCGGGGCCGAGTTGCTGGCTCGCAGCCTTTCGCGCCGTGACGCGGCGCGGGCGATGCTGCTGGGGGCGCAGCGCGACGACCTCGCCGGCGACGTCTTCCACGTCGGGCCCGAAACGCCGCTGACCAACTACGACGTCATCGACGCCCTGACCGATCCCCATGCCGTGCTCGAGCGCCAGTTCCCCGGCGCGTCGGAGATCCTCGCGAAGCACGGCTCACCATTGCGCAGCGACCACTTCTGGCCGGTCACCTCGATCCGCAAGGCCCGCCTGATCCTGGGATACCAGCCTCGAGACACGTTCGCGCGCTGGCTGCGCGAAAAGGGATGGCCGGGTCGCGACGGGTGAGCGGATCGTCCTTTCAGCGCGCGACACGTTCCACCCATGATCGATCCTGCTCGTATCCCAGCCTGACGAGCATGTCGCCGGCGTGGCGATCGAACGCGCGCGCCGCTTCGGGCGTGAAGTGGTTCTTCCAGTCGCCGACGATGCCCTTGCGCCGGAAATCATTGCGGTCCTCGTCGCCCGGCGCACGGCCCGTCTGCGCGGCGAATTCGTGACGACGGATCGTGTCGGCGACGCGCGGCGCATCGACCGGCGCCTCGCCCAGCGCCTCCAGGCACGCCGTCATCGCCGCCGCGGCATCGTCGCGAAGCTGCTCGTACGAAACGAAGTGAACGTGGCGGCCGCGGCCCGGCCACCAGTTCGCGATGTGATCAGGCCAGTTCAGCCGCGCCGTCCGCGGCCGGAGCATCTCCAGCTCGATGAAGCGCGGCAGCAGCGACCGCACGTCATCCGGGTCGTAGCCGGCCCCGAACGCCTCGTCGTATCGTCGCCGCAGCATCCGGCAGAACGGAGCGTCCGGCTCCTGGCGCAACAGCAGCATGCGCTGGAAATAGAACGAGACCATCACGTCACGCCCGTCGCGATAGAGATACACCGCGCGCCGCAGGCGCCGGTCGTACTTCCAGTGGCTGTGAATCACGCTGCGGCAACCCACGGGCATGACCGAGTGATGACTGATGAACGGCGCGTCGAGGTAATCGGAGAGCATCTTCGCCAGCCAGGTGCCGCCCGACTTCGGATACTCGCAGACGTAATGAAAGGGAAACCGCTCTCCGAAATACATCCCGATCCGCCGCGTCGCGCGACTGCTCAAACGCTGCATCTGCTCGGAGACAAAGCCCATGACGTCGTGAAGTCGAAGAATCGGAAAGCCGCAGGATTATATTTCGGGCAGGATCATGGTCTGCGGACACACGTCGCAGCAATCCGGCCTCCCGCTGACCAACGGCCACGCAATCTGCGTCGACACGAATATCTACGGCGGCGGCTGGCTCACCTGTCTCGACGTCGCGTCCGGCACGTTCTGGCAGGCGAACGAGCAAGGGGACACGCGTCGCATGCACCTCGAAGACCTGCCTTCGGCACCCTGACCCCCGCCAACTGCCCTCTGTCTTATTCGCTCAATATTCGTTCAATATTCGTTCAACATTCGCTCAATGCAGCTGCTCCAGCAGCGCCTCCGCCGCCGCACGCCCGTTGAACGGACGCTTCGCCGCAAGCGCCATGCGCAGGAAGCGTCGTGCCTTGTCGGGCTCGTTCAGCCTGGCGTAGATCGCGCCGGCGTGATACGCGATCTCGGGCACCTGCTTCGCGAGCCTCAGGCTGGGCTGGAGCACTTCGAGCGCGCGATCATATTCGCCGGCCTGGTACTCGATCCAGGCGCCCGTATCGAGCAGGTAGGGGCTGGACGGATCGTGCTGCTTCGCCACCGCGTACCAGCGGCGCGCTTCGTCGAGCTCTTTGCCGTCATCGGCCAGTGCCCAGGCAAGCTGCGCGGCGGCCTGCGGATCGTACGGCTCCGACTGCAGCGCCTTGCGCAGCACGGGAATGGCGGCGGCATTGCGCCCGTCTGTTTCGAGCCAGCGCGCGAACTCGAGGCGCACGGCAAGATCGTTGGGGGTCACCAGCAGCGCGTCGCGGTAGTAACGTTCGATCTTCTCTGACGCCATGCCCGTCGCGATACCGTGACTGGCCCGAATCGTCGCCAGGCGCGCCACCTTGCGCGGGTTGCCGAGCTTTGACCCGTCGATGGCGGAAAGCAATGCATCGGACTGCGCCGCCAGCCCCGCCTGATCGTAGAGCGGCACCAGCCGCCCGAGGATGTACAGGTCACCGGGCCTGGCGTCGATCGCGCTGCGATAGTGCGTGACCGCGCGCCGGACATCACCCGTCACCTCGTAGGCGTGGCCGAGCATGGCCTCGGTCGCCGCTTCGGAAGCCCCGCGTTGGGCGGCCTGCTCGATATCCGTCACGGCCGCGCCCATCTTCGCCGGATCCTCCGAGCGATAGCTGATGTAGAACCGCGCCCGCTGCAGGTATCCCACCGGACGCTTCGGGTTCAGCTCGATGGCGCGACGGTAATTCGATTCGGCGCTGTGCAGGTGCCCCTGGGCGACCAGGATCGACGCGCGAAGCCATAGAGGCTCGGGGCTGTGCGGACGCAGCTGCACGCATCGGTCGGCCGAGGCGAGGGCGAGGTCGTACTGACCTCGACCGTAGCGCGCCACCGTCAGCACGAACCAGACCTGGACCGTCTCGGGATGCTTCCGGGTGAGCGGCATGAGCCGGTCCACGGCCTGTACGTACCGTCGCTCGCCGATCAGCGTCGCGACCCCCACCAGATCGCGGTCGAGACCCGTCATCTCGACCTCGTCGCCCCACAGCCACTTCTCGTCCAGGATCGGACGGGCCTCGAGCGTGTCGCCGTCCACGTTGAACGGGACATCGGATTCGACCGTGTCGGCCCGGACGATGCCGTTCAGCAGGACCACGAACACCACAACCGCGATTGACGGCAGAATCTTCACGTGACGCACGTTACCAATGAAAAGAGCCGCCGGCGCGGGCCGACGGCTCTCTCGAGTTTCATGTTTCTTCAGATCATGCGCCCCGACGACGCCTCAGCGCACCGGTCGCCCCGAGCAGGCCGATCACCGTCACGCCGAGCGTGGAGGGTTCGGGCAGGCTCGGATCCGACGCCGTGAACAGGTGAATCGGGTGATTCGGATCGTCGCTGCCGGCACCGAAGTTCGCGTCCATGTTGGTGAACTGGTCGAACACGCTTCCAGGTCCGCGACCGGCCAGAACGCCCGGGAAGAAGAAGGCTTCCACCTCGAACCACAGCTTCAGCTTCTCGCCCGGCTCCAGGTCGACGCTCGCAATCGAGTCGATCCCGGAGGTGCTGAAACCGAACCACTGCTCGGTCAGCGGATCGAGCTGCGTCAGCTCGTTCGTCACGCCGAAATCTTCCTGGAAGTCGAACTCGGGCAGCGGCGGATCGAGATCGGCCGAGCCGTCCGGATTCTTCCGCGTGACCGCGACCTTCGCGTCGGTCACGTTCAGGTTCGCGAGAAACGGGCTGGTGTTCGAGAAACCGATACCGCACGTGCAGGTCGTCGTGTTGCTCGGCGAAAACAGCTCGCCCAGCTCGATGCCGATCCACGCGCGGGCGAAACCGCCACGTCCTCCGCCGATTCCTTCGCTTCCGAAATCGCCGTCATCATTCTGAATCTCGTGGATGTCCACCCACACCGTCGGCGGGGGCTGCGGCGGCGGCGCCGTGCAGGCGTTGCCCGTGACCGGCCACCAAAGGGCCGCGACGAGCATCAGGACCAGCATTGACAGGCAAACTTTCTTCACCATTTTCGACTCCTTTCCCGTCCGGAAGAGTCGGCATCCGGAACGCTGGGACACGTCCCATCGCTTCCCGAACCGTCGACGCTGGCACGACGATCGGTCTGCTCGCGGCGGCCGCTTCATGGCGACGGCGCCGGAACTGATTCGCACTCGGAATCGGGTGAAAGCTCACGAGCTGCCGGCGACGCCGGCGGCTCTTTTCTTGTTTTTCCGGTAAAGGGGGGTTGACAACCCCCATCTGCCTGTTAAAACAGAGGTGGAAAGTAGTAGTTCGCGGAGTTTGCGCGAAATCAAAACAGGTGTTCCGAGCAGTCAGCGCTGTTTGGCGGTGCGCCTGTTTCCGGGACGGGTTTCGAGAGGCACGTGACGAGCGTGTTGCTGCTGTAGCAGCGGCCGTGCGTCGCGACCGGGAAGAGTGTGTTCCCGAACGACACACCACATCAACGAGTTCAATGGCGCGCCGTTCGCCACGCACCCATCACCCGTCACCGCAAACGGGGCGCGCGACGAGTCCATCGCCGCACGCAAGCAGTACAATCCGCAGGGAAGAGAATCAGGTTTCCCGCCTGCCACGACCTCCGGCGATCGTTCTACCGGTTCTAGATCCGATCTCCGCGGGTCGTCGCCCCCAGTATTTCATGGTGCGGCCCGCACCGCGGCCCTGTTCCCATGTTCGGACGCGAGCGCGAATCCGATGCACGCCGGGCCGAGCAGTACCGCGACTGGATCGCGCTGCGATCGCCCTACGGGCTGCTCAGCCTGATGTTCGGCATCATCGCCGTCGTCGACTGCATCACGATCGTGCTTGGGATCGGCTTCGGCGCGGCGGCGGTCGTGACGGGCATCATCGGCCGCCGCCAGCTGGCGCGCCGACCGGGACTGCGCGGCCACCGCCTGTGCACCGCAGGCATCGCACTGGGGATCTCAGGTGTGGCGCTCAGCCTGGCCGTCTGGCACTGGCTCGCGTGAGGGGGGGACAAGGAGCGGGGAGCGAGGAGCAACAAAGGTTGTCAGCTCCTTGCTTCCTGCTCCCTGCTCCCTGCTCCTTCCTCACGCGCTGCTGGAGGTGATCTGACGCGCGATCGGGGTCAGCAGGTCGGGGACGAAGCGCTCCGTCGCCATCGTTTCGGCGCGGTCGGCGAGGGTCGTGAAGATCGCGCCGAGGTCGTCGAGCTCCTCGACCGGACCGTAGCGGCGCAGCGTGAGGAAGAGGCTGATCGGCTCGTGCTTGTACCGGGCGCTGCTGCCGCGACGGCTCTTGGTTCGCGTCTTGACCTCGTAGTAGGCCTGCAGATCGCCCCGCTGCGAGAGGGACATGCCCAGGACCGGCTGGACGTCGAGCACGCTCGCGTCGGACACCCGGAACAGGTTGGCCAGCGGGCCGTCGGCGAACAGGGCTTCGAACACCACCTCGTCGTGGTCCGACTTGCACTCGAGATCGAAGCCGAACATGAGCTCGAGATAGTCGACGTCGAGGGGGCTGATGCTCAGGTGGTACGGCATGATCTTCAGGATCAGCCGGTGGAAGTCGTACGCGTCCGACATCGCCTGCGGGTTGACGTGGCCGGTGCGGATGTTCGTGCGCTGCAGGCTCAGCCAGCGGTA
The DNA here is from genome assembly GCA_002686995.1 of Phycisphaeraceae bacterium. Taxonomy (GTDB): domain Bacteria; phylum Planctomycetota; class Phycisphaerae; order Phycisphaerales; family Phycisphaeraceae; genus NYZC01. The sequence goes on from NYZC01000234.1 coordinate 15,484, forward strand.
CTCCTCGTTGCGCCGGCTCGATTCGAGGGCCAGCTCACCGTCGTAGCGGCGGAACCGGTCCATGCTCGGAATCGCCTTGCGGACCGCCTCGAGAAAGTGAAGGTTGGTTTCCCGCTCGGACGGGAGGTCCATTTTCAGCGACGTTTTCTGGTTGATATAGAAATCGGTACATAGTGCGCCGAAGCTGGTGGCCATTGAACTTTCCTTCCGGGCCCTTGGCGGGCCTTCTCGCCTTCCCGGCCCCGCGGCGACGGTCCGCCGCGCGTCGATGCATTATAGAGACGCGGCCGACGCCCTGGCGCGGTTCGAAACCGGGTCAGGAACCGCCTCCCAGACGGCCCAGAAGCCTGTTCAGATCTAAATCGGACCCGATTGTCACGTCGACGGTCAGCCCCGTCCGGTCGCCCTCGACGCGCTCCAGACTGATATCGGCATCGCCGAAGGCACCGGCCAGCGCCTGTTCGAGGTCCGGCCGCAACGCCTGCATCGACGCGTCCGTATTGGGCGCCGCGAGCCGGTCGTCGACGCGCCACCGCATCCGCCGGCACTCGAAGGAGAGCCCGCCGAGGTCGCCTTCCGATTCGAGCATGCGCCCGGCCGTCGCCGCGTGCCGCAGGACCGCCGTCATCCGCTCGGCCGTCGAGCCCGTCGCACCGCGCTTCGAGGCGTACTGCACGCCCACCGCGCCGTCCGCCTCGTCGACCGAGAACTGCCCCTCGTGACAGATCAGCATCACGCCGGGCCCCTGGCGCACGTGGCTGTAGTCCGCGACGTCGATCGGAATGAACGACGGCAGTGAATTCCGCTGAATCCAGCGGTGAAAGACGCCGATCAGCGCGTCCGCCTCGACGGCCTGCCCGTCGCGGGCGAAGCACTTGACCGCGATGCGCTGCAAATCCAGTGACGACATGCCAACGGCTCCGGATCGGGTCGGAGGGGGTAAAGGTCAGTTGATCTCGGCGGCCATGCGCGTCTCGCACGCGTGGGCGGCCTCGATGAACAGCTGCGCTTCCTCGATCAGCCGGCGCGCCGCGTCCTCGTCGGCGCCGTTCGGCGGCGTGCCGTGCCGGGCGAACAGGTACTCGGCGAACTTGCCCCTGGCGGCGCGGTCGAAGAAGAGCTCCGATTCGTAGAAGCGGCGCCGGAACTCGCTGACGATCCTGTCCGGCTCGTCCGGCACGTCGAGCCACTGCGTCTTGACGAGCGCCCGCGCGGCCTGGAGCATCGAACTGTAGGCCCGCCGGTCGGCCTGCACGTAGTCGCGCTCCTCCAGGGCGAGCTGCGCCTCGAACTGCTCGCGCTCGGCGCCGGCCAGCTCGAACTCCGCGAGTGACACGACCTCGCCCGCGCATTCGCCGACGCCCATGTCGCCGATCGTGAACTCGCGGGCATCGCCCCAGTCGGTGTAGTAAGAGGCGTCGTCATCGTGCGACGGCACCTCCATCAGCGGCTCGATGATCTGTCGCGCCGCCCGCTTGCCGACCCGCGCGATGAAGTCCTGGAACGACTCGTCGCCCTGTCGCTGCGTGATGTACCAGTCGGTGATCACGTCCACGACGTCGGGCACGCGCCGCGACGGAACCGAACCCATCGCCAGCCCGTACGCGCCCGCGTTCTCGGTCCACTTGCCGCCGAGCACGACCTGGAAGTGCGGCACCGTGTAGCCGCTGATCTTCCGGCTGTTGCCGTAAAAGCCGATGTCGGCCGCGTGGTGCTGCCCGCAGGAATTGAAGCAGCCGCTGATCTTGATGCGCAGGTTGCGGATCGCCTGGTCGAGGCTCGCGCTCTTCGCTCCCAGCCGGTGTCGAAGCTCCGCGGCCAGTCCGCGCGACGAGGCGATGCCGAGCTTGCAGGTGTCGGTGCCGGGGCATGCGGTGATGTCGACGATCGTGCCCGCGCCCGGGGCGCCGAGGCCGGCCCCCTCGAGCCGGCGGTAGATCTCCGGCAGGTCCGCCCGGCTGATCCACCGCAGCACGATGTTCTGCTCGACGGTCGTGCGCATGTTCTCGCCGCAGTAGTCCCGCGCGATGTCCGAAAGGACGCGGGCCTGCGCCGAGGACAGGTCGCCCAGCGGCAGCGCCACCGTGACGACCGCGAAGCCGTCCTGCTTCTGGTCGTAGACGTTCGTCGCGGCCCACCCGTCGAACCCGTCGGGACGGGACTGGCCGTTCAGTGGCGTCGCGTCCTTCAGCGGCCGCTCCGCGTGATCGTCCAGGTGGTCGAGGTAGTCGGTCCACGCCGCATCCTCAGGGAGGATCTTCCGCTCCTCGGCGACGAGGCGCTTGAACTCGTCGATGCCCAGCTTCGCCACGAGGAACTTGATCCGGGCGCGGTTGCGGTTCTTCTTCTCGCCGAGCCGTGCAAACACCCGGGCGATCGCCTGCGCCGTCGGCAGCAGGTCGCGTTCGGCGAGAAACTCGTCGAAGAGCTTCGCCTGGTGCGGCACGGCGCCGAGCCCGCCTCCGACGTAGGTCCGGAAGCCGCGCTGCGCGCTGCCGTCGACCGTGCGCGTCTCGGCCACGAGGCCGAGGTCGTGCATCGCAACGAGGCCGCAGGCGTTCTCGGCGCAGCCGGAGAACGCGACCTTGAACTTGCGCCCGAAGTCCTGGCAGTCCGGGTGACCCAGCAGAAAGCTGGCGAGCGCCCGCGCGTACGGCGTGACGTCGAACTTCTCCTCGTGGCAGACGCCGGCGATGGGGCATGCCGTGACGTTGCGCACCGAATTGCCGCAGGCCTCGCGGGTGGTAATGCCCATCGCCGCGAGGCGGCGCATCAGGTCGGGCGTGTCGTCGATGTGGATGTAGTGAAGCTGGAAATCCTGCCGCGTCGTCACGTGCAGGATCGCGTCGGAATACTCGTCGGCCAGATCGGCCAGCACGTCGAGCTGGTCCGGCGTCAGCCCGCCGAAGGGGATCTTGATCCGCTGCATCCCCGGCGCGTCCCAGATCGTCTCGGGACCCTTCGTCGCGTCGTCGCACGGAAACTCGAGCGACTGCGAGGCGACACCGTCGTGGCGCTGACCGTTGTCGTAGCGCTGGCCGTAGACGCCGCGCCGAAGGCGGGTCTCGGCGAAGATCTTCTCGTCGAGCTTGCCCTGTCGACGCAGCTGCATCTGCTGCTCGAAGACGTCGATCTCGCGCGCGAGATCAGGGGGCATCCGGTTCTCGAGCGCCTGTTTCCAGGTTGTGCCGGGCATCGCGTGCTCCTCGGGCCGAAACGGCGTTGCTCACCCTCCCGGAATCCACCAAAGTCGAGCCGTGCAATTGTATCGGGTTCGACGCGAAATGAGCAAGCGCAGCCGTGTTCCCGATGCCCCCGCCAGGCCCTCCGAAGGGCCCGAACCGCCTGCCGCCCGACCCCGACCCACCCGCCGGCGATACCGGCGCGCCCACCTGAAACCTGACCCTTGACACGCATCGCCGGGCGTCACGAACGTGCGCCCGCGTCGTCACGGCTTTCGCAGGACGACGACCAGGTTGCTGCGCAGCCCGCTGAGGCGGAGCATCCGGACGATCCACATGAAGATGAGCTCGGCGACGGCGACGACCTGGGCGCTGCGAAGCGAACTGGGAATCGACTCGACCGTCTCGAGGCGCTCGACCTCCAGGCCGGCGCGGCGCGCGAGCCGTCGGATGCGCCCCCGCGTGTTGCAGCGGTAGCGCGTCGGGAAGACGTCCCCCTCGTTGCGACCCTCGATCGCGCCGACGAGGCGGTTCTTCAGCTTCTGCGGCAACAGCAGCGTCGCGGCGTGGCCGAGCAGCATCGACGGATAGAGCAGGTTCGGCGTATGGAAGACGAACCGGCCGCCGGAGGAGAGCACCCGGCGCACCTCGACCAGGGCCTCCTCGGGATCCTCGACGTGCTCGACGACCATGTTGGCGGTGATGAGCCCGAACGCGGCGTCGGCCATCGCCAGCTTCTCGATACGGGCGGCGACGCGATGCTGCACCTCGTCGTTGCGCGACATGTACGGCACGTCGACGCCGACGCGCAGTCCGAATCGCGCCAGCAGGTCCCGGCACCGCCGGGGCTCCCAGACCATCCATTCCGGCACGATGCGCCGGCCGCATCCGACGTCGAGCCAGCGCGCCGCCGACGGGCAGGCCTCGACGCACTCGAAGTAACGGTACTGGGCATTGGTGCCCCACACGCCCAGGACGCGACCGACCCGTTTCACCAGGCGACCCGGCGAGTTATCGGAGCTTTCATTCATGGGCGACCGTGGAATTCTGACGCGCGACCTCTGCCTTCCGGCCTTCTGATCTAATTCGGACGAACCGGGGGACGTCAGTTGAATCCGTCCGAAAAAAGGCCGATACGGACGATCGAGGGCGATGGCAGCAATCGAGATCAGCGAAGTGCGCCGGGAGGACCACGAACAGGTCGCAGCGCTCTGGTCGAGCCAGGGCGATGCCGACCCGGCTGCGCCGAGCCCGTCCCGGCTATCGTCCGCTTCGATGTCGCATCTGAGCGTCGTCGCCCGCGCGGAGGACCGGGTCGCCGGCGTCGTCCTCTGCGAACGGGTCGACGGCACTTGCCACCAGTGCGTCTGCACGGCGGAGCAGGACGACGCGGAACTGACGCGCCGACTGGTCGGCAGCGCCGTCCGCAAGCTGCGGAGCCTCAGCTTCAACACCTGTCATCTCCACTTCTTCGCGAATCAGAACGAGAGATTCTGGGACCTCGTCCGCTGGCGTCCCGACGCCGACATCGATCCGGCCACTTCGGCGTGACGCCGGCGCAACCGGTGTTGCCGCAACACACCAGCGCGTAACGCGGACCGCGTTGCGTCGAGACGACATCGACTCAACCCGCCCGCGCCACACGTCGATGAAACAGGACGGATGTCGTTTCCACGCAACAATCCTCCCGGCGCGACGGGCGAACGCCCCGTCGCGGAGCACCTGGCGCACGAGATGGCGAACCTGCTCGACGCGGCGTTGCGCCACGTCGGCCTCGCCCTCTGCGAGGTCAGGGACGACGGGCCGGCCGAACGGCTCCGAACAGTGCAGCGGAGCCTGGAGCAGATGGCCCGGCTGCTGCGCCACCTTGCCACCGGCAGGGCGCCCGCGGGCCGCGCGCCTTGCATGGAGCAGTGCGTCGAGCAGATCGCGCGCCTGCTCGGTCCCGTCGCCGGCCCCACCGTCATTCGCGTCGATCTCGACGATCGCGTCCGGGTCCTGCCGGCAGAGCCGGTCGACCGCATCCTGATCAACGCGGTGCGCAACAGCATCGAGGCCATCGCGGCCGCCGGGCGCACCGACGGCGCGATCGAAGTGAAGGGGCGCATCGAGGCGGATCACGTGATCCTGGAGGTTGCCGACAACGGCCCCGGTCTCGCCGGGGAGATGCTCGACGACGGCGCCGGCTTTCGCTTCGGCCTCTCGACCCGGGGTCCCGACCGCGGCCTCGGGCTGGAGCTTTGCCGCGGGATCGCTCGCAACCTCGGCGGCGTCCTGGAGGTGAAGAACCGCGACGACGGCGGCGCGGTCGTGACGTTGCGCTACCCCGCGCCGAACGCGGCGCCGGATCGCACGGCCCACGCCTCCAGAGAGACGGCGTCCCCCCGAGGAGAACCACGATGGTGAAGCTCGCCGACGCCTCCCGCATCCTCATCGTCGACGATGATCCGATCGTCGTCGACTCCCTGGCGGACTTCCTCGTGCACGAGGGATATCGCACGGCCACCGCCGGCGACGGCAACGAGGCGCTGGCAATGCTCGCGGGCGCCGACGACGAGGTCCCCTACGCGCTGGTCGTTGCCGACATGAACATGCCGCGTCGCGACGGCATGGAGCTGCTCAAGGTCATCAACAAGCAGCACGAGTCGGTCGCGGTCATCATGATCACCGGCTTCGGCAAGATCGAGACCGCGGTCGAGGCGATCAAGCTCGGCGCCGTCGATTACCTGACCAAGCCCATCGTCGACGACGAGCTGCGCATCGCCGTCGGCAAGGCGATACAGCAGCACGCGCTGCTCGCCGAGAACAAGACGCTGCGCGACCAGCTCAGCCAGCGGTTCGGCATGGAGAACCTGATCGGCGCCGACTACCGGATGCAGAAGATTTACGACCTGATCGAGGCCGTGGCCGAGAGCAAGACCACCGTGCTGCTCGAGGGCGAGAGCGGCACCGGCAAGTCGATGGTCGCCCGGGCGATCCACACCCACAGCCCGCGTCGTGCCGGCAGCTTCGTCACGTTCTCCTGCGGGGCGATCCCCGAGACGCTCCTGGAGAGCGAGCTGTTCGGTCACGTCAAGGGCGCGTTCACCGGCGCGGATCACGACAAGCCGGGCAAGATCCTGGCCGCCGACGGCGGGACGCTGCTGATCGACGAGATCAACAGCGCGACCCCGGCGCTGCAGCTCAAGCTGCTGCGCGTGCTGCAGGAGAAGCAGTTCGAGCCGGTCGGATCGACCGAGACGATCGAGGTCGACGTCCGCTTCGTGCTCGCGACGAACCAGCCGCTCGACCGGCTCGTCGAGGAAGGCCAGTTCCGCGAGGACCTCTACTACCGCATCAACGTCGTCAACATCAGGATGCCGCCGCTGCGCGACCGGCTGAGCGACATCCCGATCTTCGTCGAGCACTTCGTCGACAAGTACGGGCGCGAGACGGGCAAGACGCGCCGGTTCTCCGAGAACGCGCTGGAAGCGCTGAAGCGATATCACTGGCCCGGCAACGTGCGCGAGCTGGAGAACGCAGTGGAGCGCGCGGTCGTCCTCAGCCGCCAGCTGGTCATCGACGTCGACGACATGCCGGACACCGTGAAGTCGGACACACCGGGCGCCCCTTCCGGCCGCGCGACCGGCGGCCCGATCGGATCACGCGGCAGCGAATCGCCCATCCCCGCGCTCGAGGGAGGCTGGACGCCGACCCCCCTCGCCCAGGCGCTCGAGGAGCCGGAGCGCCAGATCATCCTCGCGGCGCTCACCGCGAACGACTGGAACCGCCAGGCCACCGCGGGCCAGCTCAACATCAACCGGACGACGCTTTACAAGAAGATCAAGCAGTACGGGCTCGACGCTCCGGATTGAGACCGGGAATCGGGTTCCGGGTGCGAAATGACGACGCATCCGGGATGGCGTCGCCGCGCATCAGACCCGTGGGCTGACGCCGGCTGACGCCCACGGGTCGCCAGCCGTCCTGCGAACCGCGCGGCGTAAGCCCGCCGGACGGATGGCATTGCGACGTTTCCGGACTGGGCCGCCCCCCGACCCCATACCTCGTCAAACTGGTTCTGCC
>NYZC01000235.1 GCA_002686995.1 Phycisphaeraceae bacterium
ACTCCACGACACCGCGCGCCCGGCGTACCGCGGGCGTCAGCCCGCGGGTCGGATGCCATGAGGGCGCCGTGACAACACTCGCCTCCGCATTCAGACCCGTCTACTCCGGCAGCCAGCGCAGATCCGTCCCCTGCGACTGCGTCTGGCGGTACTCGCGCCACGCATGCCACGCGGCCAGCGCGCCGGCCTGGCCGCCATCGCCGTCTTCCGTCGCTGCGGAAGGCGGCACGGCCATGTTCGTAAAATTGCTCAGCACGAGGGAGAGATCGTCCGCGCCCACGATTCCGTCCGGAATCCCGCCCGGCCCGGTGTGATCGCCGAACGCATAGTCACCGACCGGGACGGATTGCGTGAAGTTGCTGAGGACGATCTGCAGATCGTTCGCCCCGACCACGAAGTCGCCGTCGAGATCGCCCGGAATCGTCACGATGAGATTCGAACCTGCGATCAGGAACAGCTCCTCGCCGTTCGACGCGTTGACGATCAGCGCCGTGTCGGCGGTCCCGCCGGCCTGCACGCCGAAACTGTATATGCCCAGCGCACCGGGCTGAACCTCGTAGTCGACGCGAATCAGGCCGTCTCCATCCGCGACGGTCAGAGGCGGCTCGAACAGGTTGACGGTGCCGAGGTAGTAGGAATCCGGAAGTCGATCGAGGTTGCCGTCGACATTGAGCATCGGCGCGATGGCCGCCGGCGAGGTCTGCGCCACGCCGCCGCCGGTCAGGGCGACGCCGCCGCCCACGTCCGGACCGGTCAGTCCGACGCGCACGGAGTAATTCAGCAGCGAACGCGTTGAACCGTCCCCAGTGGTCAGGATGACATCGAGCGATCCCGTTCTGGCTGCAGCCCCGGGCACCGAGATGACACGATCCTGACCCGCCGTCAGCGTGATCGACGGGGCGCGCGACGGCGGTACCGTGGGCACCCCCGGCGACAGCAGCCGCCCGAGCTGATGGCGCAGCGACTGCACTTCCTGGTCGGTGATCTGTCCGTTGCCGTTGAAATCAAGATCGACGCTGTAGGCCGGACTACCGATCGAAGTGAACATGGCGTCCCGCACGTCTCTGATGTCGAAGATGGTCGTCGCCTTGTCGCCGTCCGCGTCAGCGACGGCGAAGTCGAGGCGGAACTCGAAGTTGCCACCGGCCAGGCCGTCGCCTGACGGGTAACTGTCGCCGGAGGATCCCGCCTCGGGATTGACCCAGTCGCCGTCAAGCAGCGCGACGCCGCCCGCATCGCTGACGAGCGAGGCGTCGATCTCGAGCAACGTGAAATCGTACGGCATCGCGGGGAAGGCGCTGGTGTCCAGGCCCCACGTCGCCGTCCGGGTCGCCGGGTCGTACTCGAAGAGATTCGGATCCAGCGGATAGGCGCCTCCGGGCACGTTCGCGCCGAGGAGCGTCGCCGCCGCCGGATCGACGTCGACGTCCTTCGTGAAGACGACGTGGAACCGGTCGACGTTGTCCCAGGCGAGCCGGTCGAGCTGAGCGGCGCCGTCCGGAACGGGGTGGCCGACGGCGTCGTGCTCGACGAACACGCCCGAGGCGAGACCGAGGCCGCCCGTCGGCAGCGGATGAGAACGCAAGATCCCCCCCTGGGGCGAATACACGAAGAGGTCGCCAAACCCCCCCGCGACGTAGATCTCGCCGTCGAGTTCGGCGACGCCTCGAACGTTGTTGAACGGAGGGAAGAACAGCGGCGTGCTCTGCTGCGCCTGCAGGTCGAACTCGAGGATCTGGCCGAAGTTGAACGATGCGAGCAGTCGATCCGGGTTCTCGGCACCGCCGATGCCGCCCTGGAACTGGGAATCGGGGAAGATCGTGTTCGTGATCGTGTCGCTCACCGGGTCGAACTCGAGAATCTTGCCCGCGCCCCAATCGTTGAGGTAGATTCGTTCGCCGACGGCCGCGATGCCGTCGATCGACACGATGCCCAGGTCGTCCTGATCGATCACCGCGCCGGTGTCGGGATCCAGTTCCCAGAGCACGGACGAGACCAGGCCGCGGATGAAGAAGAGGCTCGTGCCGTCGAAAGCCAATCCGTCGGACGCACTCGCCGCGGGCAGCGGCGCAACGAACCGATTCAATTCGGTCCCCGAGAGCGGGTCGATCTCCAGGATGTCGCTGCTTCCGTCGAACGGTATGACGAACATCCGGTTCTTCAGCTCGAAATCGGGATCCACCTCCTCGAGGAACGATTGGCTCCATCGGCTGCTGCTCACATACACCTGAGCCACCGCGGCCGGCGGATCGAGCGGCGTCACCGTCGCGTTGAGTCCGACCACGTCCGGGTCGTCGGTCAGGATCGAGATGCCCCCGTCGGCGGTCACCGAACCCTGCGCGGCGACTTCGGTCGCGTCGACGTTCAAGGGGGACGCGACGTCGGCCTCGAAGAAGATCTGCACACCTTGGCCCGGAGGAAGCACGCCGATCGGGATGCTGATGTCGGTCGCCCCGTTGCCCGCGAAGCCGCCGTCGCTCGTTGCGCTCGTCCCGTGGGCGGACGCAGGCTCCGGATCGGAGACAGCTGCATTCTCGTTCGAAGATGTCGCGTTGCCGTCAACTGCCGACGCGGCGGATGCGCTTCCGAGGCCGCGCGCGGATGAGATCATCGGGTGGCTCGGCAGCTCGGGCGAGCCCGCGCTGAACTGGTCGACGCCGCCGCCACTGATGATCACGTTCCCAACGGAAATCGAGTTGACGCTCGCCACGTTTGATTGCGACGTCTGCTGCACCCTCAGGACACCGGAGCCGCCGTCAAGGTCGATCCTCCCCGTCCCTGACGCCAGTGTGTTGCCGCTGATGCTTGCATGCACCGCCGACCCCAAATCCTCGGCCTCGACCTCGATCTCATTGCCGGTGCCGCCCGCAGTGATCATGTTGTTGCGAATCGTCGCTTCGATCGACGTGCTGTCCTTCGCTTCGACGAACACGATCTCGCGGCTGCCGCTCGCCGTCGTCGTGGCCGTGTTCTGCTCGATCAACAGGTTCACGGTGTACGCGAGCCCCGCGTCATTGCGGATTTCGATGTCGATCGCCTCGTTGTCCGAAAGCGGGCCGCCGCCCCCGACGTTGCCGATCAGACCGATCTCGTTGTTGCTGATCGTCACGTCGCCGCCCGTCATGTTCCGGCGGAAATTGATGAAAATCCCTTCCCGGTCGGTCGTGTCGTCGATCGTGTTGCTATCAACGATCAGGCTCGTGTAGCCCGTGCCCGAAGCCGGTTCGGCGACGTGCCCGATGCCGTGACGGCCCCCCGACGTGAAGTTGAAATTCTGCAGCACGTTGTCCAGCACCTCGTAGATCGCCGTGCCGCCGTTGTTCTGCGTGCGGATGATGCTCGTGTTCGCGATGCCGCCGTCGCGGGCAACGTCGTCCAGGAGGTTGCCCTGGATCAGCGCCTCGTGCGTGGCGCCGTTGGCGACCAGGACGCCGATGTTGTTTTCGAGCGCGCCGGGGATCGTGTTGCCGAAGAGGTTGCCGTCACCCGCGTTCGGACCGCCGACGCGGCTGGTCAGGGTCGCCGATCCCGCGGACTGGCCGGCCGACCCCGTGTAGGCCTGAGCCGTGTTGTTCAGAAACCTGTTGCCGCGCAGGCCGACGTCCATCGTGAATCCGGAACCCGAGGACTCGACGAGCACGACCGACTGGCCGGACTGACTTTCCTGGAACGTGTTGTTCTCAACGTCGAGCCCTTCGAGCAGCGTGTTGGTGTTCGACACGCGGATCGAAGATCGACCCGCCGTGTCGACGTTCTCGATGACACTGCCGCGAAGCACGTTGGCGCCCCCCAGATCCGTTGCCATCCATCCGTTGCCGGTATGACTCGCCATGTCGATCTCGAGCGCCTCGAAGGTGAAATCGCCCCCGCCGTCACTGAAGATCGCGTCGCCGCCCGTGCTGCTGAGATCCATCTGGCGCAGCGTGACGCCGGCGGCATCGTCCAGGACCACCGCGTGGCCTGTCGTGTTCTGGAACACGCCACCGGACGAGTTGCGCGACAGCTCGGTCTCGTTCGTAGAGTCAACGGGCGTAACGTATGTCGTCGTGGCTCCGTTGCCGGTCACCGAAAAGCTTCCGGTGGTCGTATCGAGACGGATCCCGTGCGTCGCACCGGTGACGGCGACGCTCTCGAGGGTGACGTCGAGTTCGGCGTTGTTGATATCGACGCCGATTCCGTTACCGGTCTCGATCGTGCCTCCTGTCGTTCGCAACGATCCGCTGTTGCTGACGCTGAGGCCGTCCGCGCCCAGCGAGTCAATGGTCAGTTGTCCCAGGTCGATGGTCGCGGGCGAGTTCAGGATTTCGACGGCGGTGTCCAGCGCATCGTCGACGGTGGTCGTGGTCGAGGTGATCGAGCCGTCGACACTCGTCAGGCGCACGCCGAAATCGTCACCACCCGCTGACAGCAACGTCGTCGAAAGGTTTGCGGAAAGGTTGAACAGATCGAGCGCGGTATCGGACAGAGACTCGAGTTGGCCGTCCAGGACGTTCAGGCTGAACGCCCCGATCCCGCCGGCCACCAGCGCGGGCCCGGAATCGCTTCGAATGTCGAGGGCATCGAACGACAGCGCGCCCGAGGCGCGCGGAACGATGATTCCGGCGCCGGGCCCCGAGATTGAAGTGTTTCCGCCTGAAGCGCTGTTGAAAACGACACCATTGAGCCCTGATTGCTGGATTCCGATGTTGGAAGCGTTCTCGATGATGTTGCCACGGAGGTCGTCGACGGTGATCGCGGCAGTGTTCGTCACGAATGCAATGCCGGTCGACACGGTGTTCAGGAAGTTGCGCGTGATGCTCGCGGACATCGTGCCTCCGCTATCCAGGAGGATCGCGATGCCGCTGTTGCTGATCTGCACGCCGTCGATCGTCACTGCGGCCGTGGGCCCGCCGTTGGCCCGGATGCCGTCAGTCGTGTCGCTGATCTCGACGTCATCGATCGACAGGGTGCCGACATCGAAGCCGCGGATACCCGCATTGGCCCGCTCCAATCTCAGCCCCCGCACCGTGTTGTCGCGCGCCAGCTCAACGGCATCGGTGCTAAGAAATCCGGACACGACCGGACGTCCGGACGAGGGCACGAGCACATGACCGCCGACCTGGAGATCGACGGCCTGGCCGACCAGGTCCTGTCCGTTCTCGAGGACTAACGGCCCTACGTAAGGCGAGCTTGCACTGACCCCTTCGTAAAGAAAGATCGTGTCTCCCTCGTCGTCGGGCGCGGCGCCTCCCGAATTCAGCGGCGCGAGATCGTCGAACGGCGCCGAGGCCGTGCCGTCGCCGCCCGGCGATGCGGAATTGTCGACGTACCAGACGGGATCGAGCACGTCGATCGTCACCGTCCCTTCACCGATCGTCGTCGCGTCACGGATCGAGTACCCGAACGTGTCGGTGCCCTCGAAACCCACGGGCGGATCGTAAGTGAACGTGCCATCCGGATTCACGGACACCTGCCCCCCGAAGGCGCTGGTCGCGTCGAAGCTCGTCAGCGCAAACGCATCCCCGAGAAACTCGCTGTCGTTGTCGAAGAGGCTGCCGTTGATGTTGACCGACGGCCCGGAACCCTGGGGGACACCCACTTCGAGAGGCGTGTTGCCGACCGCCTGGTATGCGTCATTGCGCGCCAGCGGCGACACGTTGATCGATCCGGGCACGAGCGTCAGGTTGGGGTCGTCGAAGACAAGGTCGAACCCGGTGCCCGTCGCATCCATGTCACCGAAATTGATGAGGTCGACCGTATATGCGATCCGGTCGCCGGGATCGGCGAGCCCGTCTCCGTCCGCGTCCACGACCAGCACGTCAACCATGGTCGCGTCGAGCAGCGCGGTCAGCAGCACGCGCGACTCCAGCGCTTCAAGAATGCAGGCCCGGTCGGATGTGGGCAGAGCCCTGCGGCGGCGACGCCGAGATTCCATACGGATCGATCTGCGCGACGATGCAGACATGGACCTCCTCCTTTCAGACGGCCAGATCCGGCCTGAGATGCAAGATTGCCCAGTTTCTCACGCCGGACACCGATTATATCCTTGAACTCGTGAGGATCAATCGGGTGTCTGGATCCCAGGGTGGAACCGTGAAAAGCCCCCCCTTTGCAAGGGGGGTTGGGAGGGTGTCCCATTGACCCGATCTCGCGTATCGATTTCGTGTCTTTTCGTGGCGACTCGAAGATCGTCCAGAGGTCAGCGGAGTTCGGGTTGCGCCGCAATCAATCGTTCCGTCCTCTGCCTTCTGGTGGCCCTGACGCCAACGGCCGGCCTCGCCGCGGGATCCGACACCGCCGATCTCATCCGCGAGGCGCAGCAGTACGACATTGAAGCATTCACCCCGTTCGTTCGTCGTGATCGCGTGCTCGCGCTGGACCTGTACCGCAAGGCGCTGGATTCCCAACCGGATGTCACCCAGCGGATCCACATCCTCCATCGCATGGCGGAGCTGAACAGCAATCCCTACCTGCTGGGTCCGGACGGAACCCCCGACTACGACACGGCGCTGGAGCATCTCGAGCAACTCGTCGAGATCGCCCCCTCCGGCGACCCTCGGTCACTGCGTGCCATGACGCTGACCGCGACGATTCACGAGCGACGTAATGACATCCCGTCGGCGATCAGGACGTGGCGGCGCATCGTGGACTTCAATCCACGGACGATCGAAGCACCGGCCTCCGATGATCACCGCCTCGCACCTGCGTACCGCGATGCAATGGCACAGATCGCCAGCATCCAGTCGGCGGCCCTGGACGCACTCGCCGCCGCAGCGGAACGCTTCGAACCGTCGGTCAAGGCGCGCGAGCTGCAACGCATTGTCGATGCCGGGAGCAACGACAGGATGGTGTCCCAGGCGCAGGCCATTCTGGATCGACTTCCGAATGCCGAGCGCGCATGGACGCTGCCGCCCGAGTTCGATGACGCGCCCGTCGCCGAGAAGCCGGCGAAGACCGTGGCACCCATGGGTCGCGTGCAGAAGGAACCAATCGATCAACAAGCGGCCGCACCACCCGAAGCTGGGATCACCAACCGTGTCCTCACGGCGCTGCTGGGCGTGGCGCTGGTAATCATGCTGGTGCTGACGATCAGGCGAAGCGTCAGGCGAACGTAGGACACGACACCCGCAGCGCTCCGCGCCACCGCGCGCCCGGCGTACCGCGGGCGTCAGCCCGCGGGTCGAATGCCATGAGGTTCCGTTGACGCCCGCGGCGCTCCGCGCCACCGCGTGCCCGGCGTACCGCGGGCGTCAGCCTGCGGGTCGAATGCCATGGGGGTCCGTTGACGCCCGCGGCGCTCCGCGCCACCGCGTGCCCGGCGTACCGCAGGCGTCAGCCCGCGGGTCGAATGCCATGGGAGTCCGTTGACGCCCGGGCCTCATCCTCACGACTGATTGATCAGTCGCGTCAGGAAGTCCTCGACGTCCGCATCCGAATTCACCGGCCGCCTCCAGCCTCGCCAGGCTTCGAGGCGATCCTGCGACGAATCTTGCGAAAGCAGCGGCGCTGCCTCGCCCAACGCATCCGCGCTGGCGCCTTGCGCCCGACTCGACAGCGCGACCGTTCTCGTGAACCGAGTGAGGACGACCTGG
>NYZC01000236.1 GCA_002686995.1 Phycisphaeraceae bacterium
AACGTCGTCGAGCGCCAGCCGGTGCACGAGCCGATGCTCACCGGCATCAAGTCGGTCGACGCGATGTTCCCGATCGGCCGCGGCCAGCGCGAGCTGATTATCGGCGACCGGACGACGGGCAAGACCGCGCTGATGGTCGACGCGATCATCAACCAGAAGGGCCAGGACGTCATCTGCATCTACGTCGCCATCGGTCAGAAGATGTCGACCGTGAAGATGGTGCAGGAGAGGCTCGAGAAGACGGGCGCGATGGACTACACCATCATCGTCAACGCTCCCGCCTCCGATCAGGCCGCCGCGCAGTGGCTCGCCCCGTTCACCGGGACGGCCATGGGCGAGTACTTCCGCGACAGCAAGCGGCACGCCCTGATCATGTATGACGATCTCTACAAGCACGCGATGGCCTGGCGCCAGGTGTCGCTGCTGCTGCGCCGCCCGCCGGCGCGCGAGGCGTTCCCGGGCGACGTCTTCAACCTGCACTCCCGCCTCCTCGAGCGGTCGGCGAAGCTCTCCGACGATCTCGGTGCGGGAAGCCTCACCGCGTTGCCGGTGGTGGAGATCCAGCAGGGTGACGTGACCGCGTACATCCCGACGAACGTGATCTCGATCACCGATGGCCAGATCTACCTCGAGACCGACCTCTTCAATGCAGGCTTCCGGCCGGCGGTCAACGTCGGTCTCTCCGTGTCCCGTGTCGGTGGCGCCGCGCAGACCAAGGCGATGAAGAAGGTCGCCGGTCGCCTGAAGCTGGAGATGGGCCAGTACCGCGAGCTCGCTGCGTTCGCCCAGTTCGGCTCCGACCTCGATGAGGCGACCCTCGCCACGATCACCCGTGGCGAGCGCTTGATGGAGCTGCTGAAGCAGCCCCAGTACGCGCCGGTCGCCATGGAGGACGAGGTCATGGTCCTGTACGCCGGCGTCAACCGGCACCTCGACGACATCGCAGTATCCAACGTGCAGCGGTGGGAGAAGGAGTTCCTCGAGTACATGCACGACATGCACTCGCAGGTGCCCGACACCATCCGCGACACCAAGGTCCTGGACGACGACACCGAGGCGGCGCTGAAGGCCGCCATCGGGCAGTTCAACCAGGGCTTCACCGCCAGCTGAGCCTCATCCCATGAAGGGTGTCAAGGAACTCAAGGCGCGCATCAAGAGCGTCACCAACATCCAGAAGATCACCTCCGCCATGGAGATGGTCGCGGCGACCAAGCTGCGTCGCCTGCAGGACCGTGCCCTCTCGACGAGGCCGTTCGCGGATCGGATCGAGGCGATGATGCGACGGGTGGCGGCACACGCCGACCCCGATGCATCGCCTCTGCTCCAGGTGCCGGACAAGGTGACGGTGGAGACGCTCGTCATCGTGGGTGCCGACAAGGGCCTGTGCGGTGCGTATAACTCCAACCTGGCCCGTCACGCCCTGAAGGAGTTGGAGAAGAACCGCGACGAAGGCGTCGCGACGAAGCTCTACATCTTCGGCCGCCGCCCGCAGGGCTTCTTCTCGAAGCTCAAGGACGCGGACGTGGCCTGGGTCTATGGCCAAAGCGTCGAGAAGATCCAGTACCCTGACATCCGACGCGTCATGAACCTGCTCGTCGCTGGCTTCCTCGACGGCGAGGTTCAGCGGGTGCGGGTGATCTACACCGAGATGAAGAGCATGGCGGTGTTCACGCCGACCACGCAGGGACTGCTTCCGGTCACTTCGCCCGATGCGGCGGGGGAGGAGAGCGGCGCGGCCGCGGATTACATCCTCGAGCCGAGTCCCGATGTGATCATGAAGCGCTTGCTCCCGCGTTATCTCGAAATGCAGCTCTATGCGGCTGCTCTCGAATCCCTGGCGTCCGAGTTCGCGGCGCGACGGATGGCGATGAAGAACGCTACCGACGCAGCCGACGACATGCTCGAAACGCTGGCTACTGCGTACAACAAGGCTCGCCAGGAAGGCATCACGAACGAACTGCTCGACCTGGTCGGCGGCGTCGTGGCTTCCTAGACGTAGCTGGAAGAATCAACAGAACCCGAGAGGTCTGACATGAGCCGAACCGGAAAGGTCCTGGAGGTCGTGGGCGCGGTCGTGGACGTCGCGTTCGAGGGCGGCGATCTGCCGCCGATCTACCAGGCGTTGAAGATCGAAGACGAGGCCAAGGGCATCAACCTCACCCTCGAGATCGCGAGTCACCTCGGCAACGACGCCGTCCGCACGATCGCCATGTCGACGACGGACGGGCTCGTGCGCGGTATGCCGGTCATCGATACCGGCTCGACGATCACCGTGCCCGTCGGGAAGGACTGCCTGGGCCGCATCTTCAACCTTCTGGGTGAACCGATCGACGGCAAGGGCCCGCTCGAGGGTGAGGTGCAGCGTCGCTCCATCCATCAGCAGGCGCCGGCGTTCGAGAAGCAGCAGACGGTCGGCGCGATCTTCGAGACGGGCATCAAGGTCATCGACCTCCTCGTTCCGTTCGCGAAGGGCGGCAAGATCGGGCTACTCGGCGGCGCGGGGGTCGGCAAGACGGTGCTCATCCAGGAGCTGATTCGTTCCGTCGCGACCGAGCACGGCGGCTACTCCGCGTTCGCGGGTGTCGGCGAACGGACACGTGAAGGCAACGACCTCTACCTGGAGATGTCCGAATCCGGCGTCATCAAGAACACGGCGCTCGTATTCGGCCAGATGAACGAGCCGCCGGGGTCGCGGCTCCGCGTCGCGCTCTCCGCGCTCACGATGTGCGAGGAGTTCCGCGACCAGGGTCAGGACGTCCTCCTCTTCGTCGACAACATCTTCCGCTTCGTGCAGGCCGGTGCCGAGGTCTCGGCGCTCCTCGGTCGTCTCCCCAGCGCGGTGGGTTACCAGCCCACGCTGGCGTCGGAGATGGGCGCGCTCCAGGAGCGGATCACTACGACCGACAAGGGGTCGATCACGTCGATGCAGGCCATCTACGTGCCTGCCGACGACTACACGGACCCGGCTCCGGTCGCGACGTTCCCCCATCTCGACTCGACGATCGCCCTCGAGCGGTACCTGACCGAGCTGGGCATCTACCCCGCCGTCGACCCGCTGAAGTCGTCATCGCGCGTACTCGACCCCAACCTGGTCGGCGAGGAGCACTACCGCGTCGCCCGCGAGGTCGAGCGCATCCTCCAGCGCTACAACGAGCTGAAGGACATCATCGCGATCCTCGGCTTCGAGGAACTCTCGGACGAGGACAAGCAGGCCGTCAACCGGGCCCGCCGCATCCAGAAGTTCCTCTCCCAGCCGTTCTTCGTCGCCGAGCCCTTCACCGGCACGCCGGGCAAGTTCGTCAAGGTGGAGGACACCGTTCGCTCGTTCGCCGAGGTCGTCGACGGCAAGCACGACGACGTCCCGGAGGACGCGTTCTACATGGTCGGCGGCATCGACGAGGTACTGGAGAAGGCTGCGGCTCGTACGGCCTGACCGTTCGAGCTCCACCTGGAACGATCCCATGGCCAAGACCTTCCACGTCGAGGTGATCACACCCGATACGACCGTCTTCGAAGGCGACGCGGTGTCCCTCACCGTGCCGGCCGAAGGCGGCAGTCTGGGCGTCCTCGCGGGCCACGCACCGCTCGTGTCGACTCTCGAAGTGGGGGTCGCGTGCGTGGTCGGTGCCGACGGCTCGTCGAGCTACCTCATGATCGGCGACGGGTTCCTCGAGATCCGCGACAACGAGGTCAAGATCCTCGCGGAGGTCGGTGAACGCGCCGATGCCATCGACCTCGCCCGCGCCGAGGAAGCCGAACGCCGCGCCCTCGATCGCCTCAAAAACCGCCAGGCCAAGGATGTCGACTTCAGTCGAGCGAAAGCATCGTTGACGCGGGCCCTCACCCGCATCAAGATCATCCGAGACCTCGCGCCGGGCAAGACGCGCCGCAAGGCGGACGCCCCCCGTTAGGTCGAACGAAGCTCCGGCGACTGGGAACTTCGACTTCTCGAGAAGCTGGTACGGGACACCAGAGAATAGTGGGAAGCTATCTGCCCGGGACCTGGAGGTCCCGGGCTTTTTTTTGGGGTGGAGAACCCAGGATCCCCAGGATTCAGAGCGGATCTGCTCCGGTTCTTCTCCTGGGCGCCCTATCAAGAAGGCCACCGATGTGGCTGTTCTGTCAACGCACCAACGTCCCCATCGCCACCTCATGCAACCGCTGCAACGGTGCTTCGTTTCCCAGCAGCACGTGCAGCCTGTCGATCGCCTTGCAGGCGTGCCAGGCCGGGTGGTCGTCCATGGGGATGACGTAGTCGTGGGGTTCGCCGTCCGCGATGATCGGGAGTGGGAACTTGCCCTTACCACCCAGCATGCCGTACCAGGCGACGGTGACCTGCCGGTCGGATTGCATGGTGACGCGGACCAGGATCGCGTCGCCCTTGCGGGGCCGGTGGACGAGTCGCGGTGAGAAGCCACCGCCCCAGGGGGCGGTGAAGCGAAGACCATTCGCTTCGCGTTGCGTGAACTCGTTGAGTGTCCACTGTTCGAACGGCAGCGGGCGTTGGATCTTGATGTGGTCGCGGCGGTCGACCCGGGCACCGGGAATGACGGTGATCGATGCCGGACCGAGTCGCCAGCGGCCGCGCCAGACCCACGCCCCGTCCGCGCCGCTGTCGAACTGGTCCAGCTCCACGTGGAACTTACGGTGCCCCGGTGGGAGACGGAACGCGAACGGAAGCACGAGGTCGCGGTCGAGGTTGCCGACGGCGGTCGCGTCCAGGACGAATGGTCGGTGGTTCGCGGGGAGGTAGCAACCGAGGCTGTGGTGGAGTTCCGTGTAGGACAGCACGAACCGGATTCGGGCACCGGGCCGCAACGCGCGTCGCCGATGAAGCGTGACGGCAATGTGCTTGTCGCGTCGGCCGCGGTCGTGGCGGGGCCAGGCTGCCGATACGGGCACGACCGCGGCGTCCTCGGGCACGAGGATCGGCGCCGGGGGGGCCGACACTTCGCCTCGCCACGGCAGAGCGGCGGTCGCGATCTTCGACCCGGGCGTCGAAGTGAGGCGGACCATGAGATGTTCGCGGGTGAGGTCTTCCGCCAATGCGCCCTTCTTGAACCAGGGTTCGGCGCGTTGCAGCATCGACGCGAAGTAGGTGAGGTAGCCCGACAGCAGTCGCGGGACTCCTTCCACCACGACGATGTTCTCGTGGTCGGTGTCGATCGTGCAGTTCCACGATCCGGTGATCAGCCGTTGCCGATCGACGACCATGAACTTGCAGCCGATGCCGGGACGCTCGGCCGAACGGCACTCGGCCCCGAACCGGGCGCAGCTCTGGAATAGCGGACGGCTCAGCCCGTCCCGCCCCAGTGCGAGTCGCACCCGGACGCCTCGTCGCATCGCGGCTACGAGTGCCATGGCGACGCGACGATTGCGGAACACGGCGTGGGCGAAATCAACTGTGGCTTTCGCTCGTGCGATCTCCCGGACCATGACCTCCTCGAGGTCTTCCTCGAATCCGAAGTGCACGCGCGCGGAACCGCCGCCTTCGACCGGGTGCGTGACCCGGGGGAGTGTGTATTGCCCCTCGATGCCTGCGCGCTCACCGTCGTAGAGCTTCTGCCACTGGTCGAGATGGTCCTTCGCGAGTCCGCGAGAGTCGATCCGCAGCGCGGCGTGGAAGATCTTGTCGGTGTCGAGCCAGCACGAGTTCCAGTCGCCGGTCCAGATCGTCCGGTCATCGATGATGAAGAACTTGTGGTGGAGATTGCAGTTGAAGACTGTGCCGCGGTCGACCCTCACGGGGATACCGGACTTGACGAGCGCGTCGTACCACGGCTTGAAGCCGACGTTGCGCGCCGCGTCGTCCGTCACGACCTTGACGTCGACACCGCGCTTGTGAGCGCGGATGAGTGCCTCGACCACCGGCAGGAGGTCGAGGCGCAGCATCGCCATGCGAATCCGGGTGTTCGCCTCGTCGATTACGCCGACGAGGCCTTTCACGAGCGGGGCGTGCGCCGCCGGAGCCCCGCTGTAGGGCACGGAGAAGTACGTCCGGGCCGTCGACTGGGCCGTCGCGGCGGTGCTGAGGAGCCCGGCGATCAGGAGCGCCGGAAGGGCCAGGGTGCCGTTCATGAAGAGCGACGGTAACATGACTGCGCGACCGGACATACGTACCCCATGCTACTCGCCCGACTCATCACCGCCTCCATTCTGGCGTCGCTCGTGTTCGCGACGATGGACATCGCGCGTCTTGGCGACGGCGCGAGCGAGGATGCCTCCGAACTGCTGTCCCCGATGGCGCTGCTCTGCGCGTATCACCTCGCGCTCGGGGCGGCCCTCGGCGCCGGCCTTTGGGGCTTGGTGCGGGGGTGGAGCCTCGTCTTGAACCGCGTTCGGCGACCGCGGCTTGCGCAGCTCGTTTCCGCCGCGATCATCACGGCGGCGACGGCTCCGGCGTGGTTGGCGTTCGTTCGCTACCTGTTGTCGGGCGATCGTATCTCGCAGCACGATCGGATCGAGCTCTTTCGCCTCGGTGCCCCCGTCGTCCTTGCGTTCGCGTGTATCGTCGGGCTCGCGTTCCTGGGCACCGTGATCCGTGCCGGTCATGGGCTCGCCACTCGACGGCGTCCCGGGCTGGCTCTGCTGCTCGCGATCGGCGCCGCGGGGGTAGCCGCCGGCTGGACGTGGTGGGACATGACGCAGCGGCGCGGCTCCTACGGTCCGGTTCACGATGCTGCCGCCGGGGTCGCTTTCGTGGCGCTGACGGGTGCGCTCGCGTTGGCCACCATCGCCTTGGCTCCTACCCCGCGGGCGGGCGTCTTGAGCTGGTCTGCAGTCGGGCTCGGCGTCCTGGGCGTGTTCGTCGTCGCCGTGCGCCCGCCCGACGGCTTCGAGCGATCCCTGTGGAGGCGGTTCTGCGCTCGCGGCCAAAAGGTCTTGCGATTGCACGATGCGGTGACGGGTACCACCGCGCCGAAGCTGGCCGACGTCGCCGCCGACGACGCATTCCGTCGCGCGCGCGGGGACCGCACTCGTGTCACCGATGGTGTCCGGGAAGAGCTCGCGGCACAGAGTCCCGGGCGCGACCAGTGGAACCTCGTCTGGATCACGATTGATACCATCCGCGCCGATCACCTCCATTGCTACGGGTATGAGAAGGAGACGTCGCCGCATCTCGATGCCCTCGCGCGGCAGGGGACGCTCTTCGAGAAGAACTACGCGCAGAACCCGATCACTCACTTCTCGTTCCAGTCGATGTTCTACGGTCGCTACCCGACGGCGACCCCGAAGTTCCGGTATGACCACCACCTGCCCGACGATGCGGAGGGTTCGATCACGTTGGCGACGCTGCTCACGCAGCGCGGGTTCGTCACCGGGTCGGTGCCGGCCATCCCGCCGGCCTCGCTTCGGCACCCGACCTACGAGGTGCTCGCGCGCGGCTTCACCCACGTCAACCCCGGCCGCACGGGGCCGAATCTCGATGCGCAAACCCAGACCCGGATCGCGCGGTCGTTCCTCCAGGCGCACGCACGCGAGCGGTTCTTCCTGTGGCTCCACTACATGGACCCCCACGCGCCGTACCTCTTCCACCGGGATCACGACCTCGGGACGTCGCAGATCGGGCGCTATGACGGCGAGATCGCGAAGGTCGATGCGCACGTCGCGAAGGTGCTGGCGAAGCTGGACGACCTCGGCCTCGCCGACCGCACGATCGTCGTCGTCAACGGCGATCACGGCGAGGCGCTCGGCGATCACAACACCGACTATCACGGGTCGACCCTGTACGAGGAGCAGATTCACGTCCCACTGATCGTGCGTGTTCCGGGGTTGGCGGCGCGCCGCGTGGCGACTCCCGTAGAGAATGTCGACCTCGCTCCGACACTGCTCGATCTGCTGGCGGTCGATCACGCGATGCCGTACCAGGGCGACAGCCTCGTCGGGTTCCTGCTCCATGGCGACGCGTGGCCAGACAAGCCAGCGGGCATCGTGGTGTCCGAGATCCCCGATGCGATGGTCGGTGCGTTGTCACCGGAGGCCATGGATCAGGTGGCCGTACGCGACGGTCGGTGGAAGCTCATCCTCCGGCGCGGCACGGGTGAGACCGAGCTCTATGATCTCGACGCCGACCCGCGCGAGTTGCAAGACCTGGCTCACGTGCGCGGCGACATCGTGCGGCGGCTCCGCGGCCGCCTCAAGGTCATCGAGGACGAGTCGCGCACCATCAACGTCTCGAGCCGCGCTGTCGCGTCGCTTGCGGATGTCCTGCGTGAGGACCTGGGGAAGCTGGATTCTCCGCACGCGCGCGTCCGGCGCATCGCGGTGGCGGTCCGCGCCGACATCCCGGGCCTGGTCGACGTCATCCGCGAGCTGCTCGACGGCGGCAAGGAGGTCCCCGACGTCCTCGCATATCTGCTGCATCACATCGGCGGACGGCTCGGTGCGGACGCGGTGGGGCACCTGCGCGCGGGACTCAGGGATCGCTTCGGCTGGGGCGTCCCGATGGGGGCGATGGCCGGCTTGCGTAGGTTGCCCGACGGCGAGCGCGCCGCCGCGTACGTGGCGCTGCGGGAGGATCTCGTCGCGCTCGCCACCGGCCCGCCCGCGGTCGCGCGGGAGGCAGCCCTGATCCTCGCGGAAGGCGGCTTCGACGACGGTCGGACGGTCCTCGAGCGCGACCTGAGGGGATCGGATCGCCGCGCTGCGTTCGATGCCGCCTGCGGCCTCGCGCTGCTCGGCCAGGCGGACGCCGAGGGTCGTATCGTGCGCGACCTCGACCTGCACCGTCGTGACCCCGTGCGCTCGCGTCGCGCGCTCGAAGCGCTGACGAAGCTCGGCGACAAGGGCGCGCTGGAGCGGGTCACCGAGCTCGTGAAGGACGTCTACCTCCACCACGAGATCAAACGCGCGGCGACCCGATACCTCGACACCATCGGCGGTGAGTTGACGGTGCCCGCGTTCGTGTTCCTTCTTCAGGGCTGGGATCCGGCGGTCTCGAAGGTCGTCGCGGAGACCGTGAAGCGGCGGTTCGGGGAGGCGCGAGTCGACGCCCTGCGCGAGGCGGCGCGGTTCGCATCAAGCGCCCAGGAGCTGCTCGATCAGGGCCAGGCGGCCCCCGCCGTGGACGGGTTCTTGAAGGCGGACCGAGCAGCGGGCGCGGGCGGTGCGCTGTTTCGGATCTACGCGGCGCGCGCGGCGTGGCGCGGTGGGGACAAACGGCGTGCCGCGAATCTCGCGCGCAGCGTCCTCGACGACGCGAAGCTCGCGGCGTGGCACGCGGCGGCCCGGCCGCTCGGGCAGGACGTCGTCCAGCCGCCGCGCCTCGAGGTGCTCGAGGTACGCCCACTCCATCGCCGACCAGTGGGCCCCACCGCGACGCTCATGGTCGCGATCGTGCTGAAGAACATCGGCTCGCGTCCGGCGCCGGGCGGACAATGGCCGGGCGGGGTGCAGGTGACCCTCTCGTGGACCGCGGGCGGCAAGAACGTGTCCGCCAACACCTACCGCCGATGGTTGCCGGACTCCGGACTGAAGCCCGGGGAGGAGATCGTTCTCGTCTGCCAGAGCCAGGTCCCCGCCGAGGCGATCGCCTACGAGCTCGCCGCGAAGGTGCGGCGCACCCATGGCGGAGTGTTGGTGTCGGGGTTGGACCGCCGCGCATCCGTGATCACGGGGGGGTTCGGCGGTCACGAGATCGACCCCACCGACGTCACGTTCCGCGGCGAGTCGCTATTGCGTCAGTGGATTCCGCATCCGTTCTTCGCCGACGGGGTCGTCGAGAAGGACGGCTCGGTGTCGTTCGTCGCTCGGGGGACGGACACCAACGTGCTGGGGCCGGCGCTGCGAGACCTCGGGCGGCCGCTCGAGGTCACCCTGGTCTACGAAGCAATCGTGCCGCCGGCGCGCAAGGGCGTCGTGCTCGAGTGCTACTACGTTTACGAAGGGGGCGGCCGGTTCGACGAACCGGTCGCGCAGCGCGCGCTCGTCCAGACCAACGAGATCAAGACCCTGAAGACAGTGCTCGAGCCGCATGATGGACGCGGCGCACGTCGGATTCGGCTCGACTTCGGCCAGCGCGCCGATTACTTCCGGGTCCTGGAGGTGAAGATCCGTGTCCTCTGACCCCGGGCGACCGCGACCAGGAATCATCGCCGCATGGACGGCCGGCGCGTGGGGAACGGCCGCGGCCTGGACCGCAGCGGACGTCGCAAGATCAATGGCCGGTTTGCCGCCGGTGACCGATGCCGCCCGCCACGTGCTGGTCGTGCTCGGGGTCGGCATCGCGGTCGGCGCGTTCGCGGGAGTCGTGCTCGCTCCGTGCCTGGCGGCTTCGGCCTCGCTGCGGCGGCGGCCCGGGCGGGGCCCGCGGATGGCGGCGTCACTTCTGCCGGCACTGGTTCTGGCCGTGCCGCTGATCCCCATCGCGCGCGGGCTTACCGCGGGGTCCTGGATCTCCGCCCAGTGGTGGGCGACCCCGCTCGCGGGCGGGTTCGTCGTCGCGGGCGTGGCCGGACTCGCCATCGCGTGGTCGCTGGCCTGGCGCTGGCGTGAAGGCTCGGCCTCGGCGTGGCGGGTCATCGCCCTCGCAGCCGTTGTCGTGGTCGCGGTCG
>NYZC01000237.1 GCA_002686995.1 Phycisphaeraceae bacterium
CTGCGGGTGACCGGCGAGGCGGGCAACGAGCCGCCGGTGATCGTCTCCGCGCCACGCACCGACGCGCGCCTGGGCAACACCTGGTACTACCAGGCCAGCGCAGACGATCCCAACGGCGACGCGCTGGCGTTCCGTCTTGACACCGCGCCCGCAACCATGAGCATCGACCCGGCGACCGGCCTGATCCTCTGGGACCCGTCGCCCGGCGAGTTCGGTCGCAACGACGTCGTCCTGATCGTGGAGGACGGCCGCGGCGGCGCCGACACGCAGTCGTTCGCCATCGACGTGGCCACGCAGGCCGACAACACGGCGCCGGTGATCATGTCGGAGCCGATCTTCGACGCGACGGCGGGTCGGCCGTACGTCTACGACGCGGTGGGCGTCGACGCCGAGAACGATCCGCTGACCTGGCAACTGAGCATTCACCCGACCGGCATGTCGATCGACCCCGACCTGGGCACCCTGCGCTGGACGCCGACCGCCGGCCATCTCGGCCCGAACCCGGTGGAGCTTCGCGTGTTCGATACGCAGGGCGCCGGATCGGTGCAGGGCTTCGACATATTCGTCCACTCGAACAATCTTCCGCCGGTGATCGACACGCTGCCCCTGACGCTCGGCGCGGTCGGCGACCTGTACACCTACGCCCTCACCTTCGCGCTGTCGGCGGGCCCGACCGGCATGGCGATCGACCCGGTCTCGGGGCTGCTCGCCTGGACACCGGTTGCAGGAGAGGAAGGCGTCCACGACGTGCTGCTCTCCGTCGACGACGGCGCCGGCGGCGTGACGACGCAGGGCTACCAGATGCTGGTGACGGCCACGTCTTCGAACCTGCCGCCCGAGATCACGTCGAGCCCGCCACAGCTCGCGCTCGAAGGCGCGCTCTATCAGTACGTGGTCGAGGCCATCGATCCCGATGGCGGATCGCCGCAGTACGGGCTGTCCGAGGCGCCCGTCGGCATGACCATCGACGCCGTCTCCGGACTGGTGCAATGGACGCCCGCACCGGGCCAGGTCGGCGCGCCGGCCATCGTCACCGTGACGGCGACCGACACGGCGGGCGCTGCGGCCTCGCAACGCTACGCCGTGAACGTGCGCAGCGGCAACCAGGGGCCCACGTTCATCGTCGAACCGGCGTTCGCGACCCCCGCGGGGCTCCCGTACCACGTGCTGGTCACCGACGTGAACGATCCCGACGGCGATCCGATCACCTTCCGGCTCGACGCCAGGCCGCAGGGGATGACGATCGACGCGCTCGGACGCGTGAGCTACCTGCCCACGCTCGATGACGTCGGCACGCACCCGGTTCGAATCGTGGTCATCGATCCGTTCGGCCTGGGCGGCTTCTTCGATTACGACCTGGTTGTGTTCGAGGACGACCAGGCGCCGCAGGTCACCCTCCGGATCGACGAGAACCCGATCGGCATCGATGCGCCAGTGCGCGTGACCGTGGCGGCTGTCGACGACGTCGAGGTCGCGCGCGTCGACCTGACCCTCGACGGCGTCCCGGTGGCGCTCGACGCCGGCGGCGCCGTCACGCTGACGTTCGACGCGATCGGCAGCCACGACCTGGTCGCGTCGGCGTTCGATACGACCGGCAACCGCGACGAGGCGCTCGGCGAACTGCGCGTGATCGACCCGACCGACGCGGACGCGCCGACGGTGAGCATCACCGTGCCGACCGACGGGGACGTGATTCGGATTCCGACCGAGGTGATCGGGACGGCCGACGACGACAACCTCGTGTCGTACCTGCTCGAAATCGCACCGGCCAACGGCACGTTCACGACAATCGCCGAGGACACGGTCTCCGTCGTCGACGGGACGCTGGGCACGCTCGACCCGACCGTCCTGCCGAACGGCCCCTACGCGCTGCGCCTGACCGCCACCGACGCGGGCGGCAACGTGTCGACCACGCAGCGCACGATCGAAGTGGACGGCGCGCTGAAGGTCGGTCAATTCTCGCTGTCCTACGTGGATCTCACGCTGCCGTCGCCCGGACTGCCGGTGTCGCTGATTCGATCCTACAGCACGCTCGACCTCGGTCACGACGAGGACTTCGGCGTCGGGTGGCGCCTCGGATTCCGCGACGTGGACCTGATCTCGACCGTCGAGCCTTCCGGCCTCGAGCATCTCGGCCTGTACAACCCGTTCCGCAACGGCACGCGCGTCGTGATCGCCCTGCCGGGTGGCGGGCGCGAAGGGTTCACCTTCCGCCCGGTCGACAACTCGCTGAACGTCCTCGGCGCCGTGCTCGAGCGCTTCGTGCCCGCGTTCGTGCCCGACGATGGCGTGACCAGCACGCTGACGGTGGACCGTGCCGACCTGAAGCTCAACGACGGCGAGTTCGTGTCCCTCGCCGGCAGCCTGCCCTACAACCCGGCGTCGGACATCTTCGGCGCGACCTACACGCTGCAGACCCGGGAGGGGCTCACCTACGACATCGATCCGAACGCCGGCGTCGTCCGCACGGTGACCGACCGGCGCGGCAACCGGCTCACGTTCTCGCAAGCCGGCATCGCAAGCTCGAGTGGCCGCAACGTCACGTTCGAGCGCGACGCGCAGCGGCGCATCGTCGCACTGACCGACCCGAATGGACAGCAGGTCCGTTACGGCTACGACGCGGCCAATGACCTGGTGACGGTGACCGACCGCGACGACAACGTGACCCGGTTCGTGTACGACGGCAACCACCGGATCGTCGAGATCATCGATCCGCTGGGCCGCCAGGCGCAGCGGAGCGAGTACGACGATGAAGGCCGTCTCATCGCGCAGATCGACGCCGAAGGCAACCGCATCGAACACATCCACAACGTCACGGGGCGCCGCGAGGTCCAGAAGGACGCCGAAGGCAACGAGTTCGCCTACGTGTACAACGACTTCGGCGACGTGACGTCGGTCACGGATCCGCTCGGCAACACCACGCGCCTCACCTACGACGCCCTGGGCAACGTGCTGACCCGGACCGACGCGCTCGACCACACGACGACGTTCACGTACAACCAGCGCGGCGATCGCACCAGCGAAACCACGCCTCTGGGCGACGTGATCACCACCACCTGGAATCCGCAAGGCGATCCGACGTCGATCGTCGATCCGCACGGACAGGTCACGGAGATCGCTTACGACCGGTTCGGCAACCTGACGACGCTGACCGATCCGCTCGGCAACACGATCACTCAGAACTACAACACCCACGGCCAGCTGACGAGCCGGACGGATCCGCTCGGCAATACGTTCCTGTTCGACTACAACTCGTTCGGCGACCTGACTCGCGAAACCGATCCGATGGGGAACGTCGCGACGTTCACCTACGACGGCAACGGCAACCTGCGAACCGAGTCGCGGGACCGCACCCTAGCCGACGGGTCGCAGGGGACGGTGACGACGGCCTTCGAATACGACGACCTGGATCGGGTTGTCCGGCACATCGACGCCGCGAGCGCCGTCATGCGGTTCGACTACGACGCGACGGGTCAGCTCACCATCCTCACCGACGAGCGCGGCAATCCGCTGACGTTCGGGCAGACCGCGCGCGGCCAGACCGACCTCTCCACCTTCGCCGACGGCGCGACGACGTCGAGCGTGTACGACCTGAACGGGCGCGAGGTCAGCCGCACCGACCGCCACGGCGCGACCGTCGGCAACGCGTTCGACGAGGCCGGCCGACTGATCACACGGACGCTTGCCGGCGGCGGCACGATCGACATCACACCGGATCCGCTCGGATTCGCGTCAGAGATCCTCGACTCGAACGGCGGCATCCGCCGGTTCGACCGCGACGAATCGGGCCGGCTCGTCCGTCAGCAGGAGATGACCACCGGCGCCGTGCAGCAGATCGCGTACGACGCAACCAACCGGGTGACCGCCGAGACCGACGCGCTCGGACGGACACTTCAGCTGACGTACGACGCGGCCGGACGCGTGACCCGGCACACGCGCGCCGATGGATCGATCCTCACCGCCGACTACGACGCGGCCGGCCGGATCACGTCGCAGACCGACCCCTTCGGACGCACCACCCAGTTCGAGTACGACGCGCTCGGCCGTGTCGTTTCGATCACCGATGCCGCCGACGGCATCACGGCTTACGAATACGACGAGGTCGGCAACCTGGTCCGCCTCACCGAGGCGAATAACGCGGTGACGCGCTTCGAATACGACAACATGGGCCGCCGCACACGGCGCGTCCATCCGGGCGGCGCGAGCAAGAGCTGGACCTACGACGAGGCCGGCAACGTCGCCACCCACACCGACTACGCCGATCGCACGACGACCTTCGCCTACAACGACGTCAACCAGCTCGCGCTCGTCACCTACGACGACAGCACTACCCAGTCGTACACGTACGACACGCACGGGCGACTCGAGACCATCACGGACGATGTCGGGACCACGACCTATTCGTATGACGCGAGCGGGCGGATGTCCGGCGTGACCAACCCGCAGGGCGAGTCGGTCGCCTTCGCCTACGACGGCTTCGACCGGCAGACCGAGGTCATCACCGAGCTCGGCCCGACCACCTACGGCTACGACGCGGCGGGACGACTGACATCGGTCACCGATCCCGACGATGGCGTCACCCTCTACGAATATGATCTCGCGTCACGGCTCGTCAGCACGACCTATCCGAATTCGGTCGAGACCACCGTGGACTATGACCTGCTCGATCGTCCGTTGACGATCGAGACGCGCGACACCAACCAGGTCCTCCTGTCTTCGTACGACTACGTCTACGACGCCGCCGGGCAGGTGACGAGCGTCACCGATCACCAGGGGCGCTCGGTCACCTACGACTACGACCCTGGGCCAGATCATGCAGGAGGTGTTCAGCGATCCCGCCGTGAGCACTCAGACGATCGACTACACCTATGACGCAGCCGGCAATCGCCTGACGAAGGCCGTGGACGGCGCCGTCAGCACCTATACCTACAACGACGCCCTGGAGCTGACCGGCGACGGCGTGAGCACTTATACGTACGACGCGAACGGCAACCTGCGCACGCGCGACGACGGCACGGACCTCGTCACCTACGACTACGACATCCAGGACCAGCTGATTCGCGTCACCACGCAGACGCCCTCGGACACGACGGTCGTGGTGTACGTCTACAGCGCCGGCACTCGGCTCGAACGAACGATCGACGGGGCCGACGTGACGCGGTATCTCGTCGACTACGCGCCGCTGACCGAGAACGTGCTGCTCGAGATCGACGCCGCCGGAGACGTCGAGGCGAGCTACGTCTACGGCATCGACCTGGTCAGCCGCGACGCCTCGGCGCAGTCGACGTACTTCCATCACGACCTGCCCGGCTCGGTCCGGCAAGTGACCGACGACGCGGGCCTCGTCGTCGAGGACTACGCGTACGACGCTTTCGGCAATCTCCGAAGCGTCGCGGGCACGACCGGCAACGAGTTTCTCTACAAGGGCGAGCAGGCGGATCCGGGCTCGGGCCTGGTCTACATGCGCGACCGCTACTACGACCCGCAGACCGGCCGCTTCATCGCGCGCGACGCGGCCGACGGCCAGGTGGATCGGCCGCTGACGTTCAACCGTTACGCATTCGCCGAAGGCAACCCGGTGCTGCACAGCGACCCGACCGGCATGTTCTCGCTGCTCCAGGCGACCTCCGTGCTGATGGCCCAGGCCACGATCTCGGGCATCCAGGCGGTCGCCGCGTTCCCGGCGATCCAGGCCCTGTTCCCGCCACCGATCACGGACGACGCCTCCCAGTTCAAGAGCTTCACCGGCATGTGGCTGCAGGGCACCGCCAGCGTCGACATCTCGATCACCGTCGGCGCCACGCTGGACTTTTCCGGACAGCGGACCCTCTCGCGGGCGTTCGGCGTGCCGGTCGTCGCCCACCACAACGAGGTGTACGCCCGAATCACGATGAACCCGGCGGCGCTGCCGGCCTTCTCGAGTCAGCTCGGTCCCGTCTCGGGGCTGGACACGTCGACGCTCGGGACCGTGGGCGACAAGGTCCGCCGGGTGTTCTTCGATATCTCCAACGGCGACCTCGGCAGCCTGTCGCTGGACCCCGCCACGCAGACTGCGATCCTGGAGGGCGCGATCATCAGAAACGGTCTGGCGCTACGGGCGGTGGGAATCAGCGCCGGCGTCTCCCTGGGGACCGCCGTGGTGCACCAGGCGAAGAAGACCACTCAGCTCGACGGGCTCGCCGTCGGCATCTCGGCCGGCGGCAGCATCAGCCCGTTCGCCGGCAACGGCTTCGCCGTGGGCGGGGACATCTCCTACGACATCGGGATCGAGGCGAACCTGTCGAAGCCGCCTCCCAACGGATCGATCACATTCCCGAGCATCTCGCTCAGCGTGTCGTTCGGCGTCGACTTCCCGCCCGGACTTGGATTCATCGAGTTCGACACGGGGATGTTCGCGTACATCGCCGAAAGGGTGTGAACCGGCGCACGGGAATCCGCGACGATCGGGACGCCCTCGCGCCGACGCTGGTGAAGTCCGCGCCGGAGCCCTGGTTCACGCCGAAGTCGACTCGCGAGCCTCGTCGCCCTCCGCCTCGGGGACCACGGTCCAGCCGCGATGGGCCAGCACGTCGAGCGCCTCTTCGCGCTGGGGCGCATGGATCGCGACCGACACCACGTCGCCCTCGCCCGGCTCGAAGCCGAACGACACCGGCTCGACGCGGCTGCCTCTTTCGACCGTGAGCATGACGTACAGCTCGTGCGCCTCGCGACGCGGATCGACATCACCCGGCGACACGTAGGACATGCGCTCGACGGCGACGTCGCCGTTGCGGCAGCGCACGTCCCAGCGCTCGACATCGTGCGGGCCGGCAAAAAGGCCCTGCCCTTCCTGCCGCTGGACATGCTCGGGCGCCTCGTCGCCCTCGGCGCTGTCCACGGCCACGAACCCATGCGGCACGTGGTGCATCTCGCGCGTCTGGCGCACGAAGATGCTGTTGAGGTGCGAGTTGGGCGTGAGCCCGATCACCGTGCCCACCAGCTCCATGTTCGCGCCGAGCCAGGTCTGCTCCTTCAGGCCGTCGCCGCGCACCACGGCAAGCCCCTCGTCGTGGGCCGCGCGGCAGCGGTTTCGATCGGTGTCGATGACGACGACGTGCCGTCCGGCGTCCCGCAGCAGGCGCCCGATCGCGAGCGCCAACCCGCTCGCGCCCAGGATCGCGACGCGGTCCCGTCCCGGAAGCCGCAGCCCGAGCAGCGCGGCGACGGGGCGCGCGGTCAGACCCGCGAGGACGACCGTCGCGGCGATCGTCAGAAACACCATCGCCCGCAGCGCCTCGCCGCCTTCGATCGACTCGCGCTCCATGTCGACCGCGGTGAGCGACGCCACCGCTGCCGCCACGATGCCGCGCGGCGCGATCCAGGCAATGAACAGCCGCTCCGGCAACGGGAGGTTCGCCTGCCTGGTGGAGAACCAGACCCCCAGCGGCCGCACGACGAAGACGAGCAGCCCGACCACCGCCGGCCCCCGCCAGCCCAGCGCCCGCAGATCGTTGAGGTCCATGTCCGCGGCGAGCAGGATGAACAGCAGACCGATCAGCAGCACGGTGAGCTGGTCCTTGAACTCGCGCACCTCCCGATCGATCGGCGTGCCCAGGTTGCCGGCCGCGATCCCGCACACGGTCACGGAGACGATGCCGCTGTGGGGGACCACGAGGTTGCTGATCTCGAAGAGAAAGATCACCCAGCCGAGCGAGAAGATGTTGACCAGCCCCTCGGGCAGCAGCCGCCGCCGGTGCGTCACGTAACCGATGAACCAGCCGCCGGCGATGCCGATCGCGGCGCCGAAGCCCAGTCGCAGCAGCACGTATCCGGCCTCCATGGCGATCGTGTCGCGCCGCGGCGAGAGCACGAACTGCAGGACCAGCACCGCCAGGATGACGCCGATCGGATCGATGAGGACGCCTTCGGCCTCGAGAATCGTCCGCACCCGCGGACGCAGCCGCATGTCGCGCACGAGCGGCGACACCACCGTCGGGCCGGTGACGACGACCAGCGATCCGAAGAGCACCGCCTGCTGCCAGTCCCAGTCGGGGAAGATCTGCGCCGCGGCCGCGGCCCCGACGAACGTCACGAGCGCGCCGAGCGTCACCAGGCGGCGGATGCTCGATTCCTCGCGCCGCAGCCGGCGGACGTCCAGGTTCAACCCACCCTCGAAGAGAATGACGGCCACGCCGAACTCGACGAAGACGAACAGCGCGTCCCCGAGCGATCGCGGATCGACCCACCCGAGCGCCTGCGGCCCGAGCGCCGCGCCGGCCGCCAGCAGCACCACGATGCCGGGCAGGCGCAGGTGGCGCGCCGCGACCTGGGCGAAGACCCCTGCCATGAGCGCGACGGCCAGCGTCAGGCTCAGGTTGTGCTCGATGGTCGCCAGAATCATGTCATTAAGCTATTAGTCATTAAGCCGACGGGTGTTTGTTAATTCGGACTCGCGCTCCGACCCGAGTCCGAAATGGCAAATCACCATCGGCTTAATGAGTTAATGACTCATAGCTTAATGATCAGAGGCCCATCTCGCGATAGGTCCCCGCGATCTTCTCGATCGCCAGGACGTACGCCGCGGTCCGCAGGTCGTCGACTTCGTCGTAGCGCTGCCGGATTTCGCGGATCGCCTGGTAGGCCAGCCGCATCGTGTCGTCCAGGCCCGAACGGATCAGGTCAAGCTCGTCGGCCCCGCGGACGATCCGGCTGCGCAGCGCATCAGGCACGGACCGGTCGCCGTTCATCTCCAGGGCGCTGAGCATCGCCTCGCCGCGCGTCTCGTCGAAGCGCCGGTCGATGCGCCCGAAGCGGATGTGCGAGATGTTCTTGATCCACTCGAAGTACGACACGATGACGCCGCCGGCGTTGAGGAAGACGTCGGGAATCATCACGCGTCCGCGCTGCTTCAGGATCCGGTCGGCGTCCCAGGTCACCGGACCGTTGGCGGCTTCGGCGATCAGCGGCGCGCAGATGCGCCCGGCGTTCTCCTGGGTGATCTGGCGCTCGAGCGCGGCCGGAATCAGGATGTCGCAGTCGGCTTCGAGCACGGACCGGCCGTCGGCGACGAACCGCGCGCCGGGAAATCCCTCGAGGCCGCCGTGCCGTGCGAGGTGCTCCGCCACCGCGTCGACCGGCAGACCCTTGTCGTCGATCAGCGCGCCGTCGCGCTCGATGATCGCCACGATGCGGGCCCCGTCCTCCTCGCTCATCCCGCGCGCCGCGTGAAAACCGACGTTGCCCAACCCCTGGACGACGATGCGCTTGCCGGCGAGGTCGCCGTCAAGACCGGCCTCGGACACGTCGGTCGAATGTCTGAAGAACTCCCGCAGCGCGAACTGGACGCCGCGCCCGGTGGCCTCGACCCGGCCGCTGACGCCGCCCTGGGTGGGCGGCTTGCCCGTCACGCAGGCGATCGCGTTGATGTCGTTCGGGAACTGCTCGCGGTACGTGTCGGCGATCCAGGCCATCTCCTGCGCGCCGGTGCCCATATCGGGCGCCGGCACGTTCAGCGCGGGGCTGATGAATCCCTTCGCGATCAGCTCGCGCGCGAAGCGCCGCGTGATGCGATCCATCTCCTCGTCGCCGTGTTCGCGCGGATCGACACGGAGCCCGCCCTTCGCGCCGCCGAAGGGCACGTTGGCGACCGCGCACTTGAACGTCATCAGCGCCGCCAGCGCCTCGACCTCGTCCTGATCGACGAACGGCGCGAAGCGGATGCCGCCCTTGGTCGGCAGGCGGTGCTCGCTGTGGACGGCGCGCCACCCCGTGAACACCCTGATCCCGCCGTTGACCCGCACCGGAAACCGGACCTGGTAGACGCCCTTGCCGAGCTTGATCTGCTCGGTGAGGCCGGGCTCGAGATCGAGCACCGCCGCGGCGCGGTCGAACATCCGGTTGACGCCATCCAGAAAGCTCACGTCACCGGCCATGGCTGGTCTTTCTCCGGTCCCGAGCCATGGTGATCCTCCATGGAGGGCGATTCGCCGCGTTGCGCTATCGGCGCTATCGAAGATCCACCCCGCCCGGTTTAGATTCTTCCCCTCAGCCGCGTCAGGCTGAAGCCGGGGTGTCCCGGACAGGTGAAAATAATTCCGGAGGCGCCCTTGACAGGACTATTCAGTCACGTTACTATTTAGTCACATAAATGACCTGCAGGAGCCCCGTCATGACCGCAGCCCAGGAACTCACCCTTTCCGTAGAGCAGGAAATCGACATCAGCACCACCCCGGAGGCGGCTTTCGAGAGTCTGCTTGCCCGGCTGGGCCCCAGCAACGAGGTGCCCGGCGGCGCACCGATGCCCATGGTGCTGGAACCCCGGCCCGGCGGCCGCTGGTTCAGGCAGACCGGCGACGAAGAGGGCCACCTGTGGGGTCTCGTGCAGGTGATCAAGGCCCCCACGATTCTGGAGATCTCGGGCCCGCTGTTCATGTCGTACGCTGCCATCAACCACGTTCAGTTCCGGATCACGCCGACCGACCAGGGGTGCCGGCTCTCACTGCGGCACCTGGCGCTGGGAATGATCGACGCCGATCATCGCCAGGGTGTCACACAGGGCTGGGGACACCTTTTACAGGGAGTGCGAAGTCATGCCGAGCATTGATGAAATCACCTCGACCAGGTCGATGGCCGTGGAGCGTCTCAACTGGGCGCGCCAGTTCACGGAGGCCCTGCTGGCCGCCGTGCCGGACGACGCGCTGACCGCGCAGGCCGGCGGCCGGGGCAACCACACGCTGTGGGTGATCGGCCATCTCGCCTGGACCGACGAGGAGATCCTCGGCGCGGTGGCGGGGATCGCGAAGACCATGTCCGAGGCCCACCAGAAGCTGTTCGCGAGCGGAGCCTCGCCCGTGTCCGACGCCGGCGCCTACCCGTCGCGCGATGAAACGATGGCGTTGATGCATGCCGCGCGCCAGCGCATGATCGACTGGATCGAGTCGCTCGACGACGACACGGCGCGGAAGCCGCTGCCCGAGCCCCTGCTGCCGTTCGCGCCGGACGCGATCTCCGTGCCCTTCACGATCGCGGCGCACGACCTGTTCCACCTCGGACAGGTGGCGTCGGTGCGGTCGTCGCTGGGGCTCGACCCGGTGTTCCGCTGAGCCGCTGATCCAGGGTCACTCGGAGACCACGTGGACGAGCTGGACGATGTCTTCAAGGCGCTGGCCGATCCGACGCGCCGCGCCATTCTCGACCTGCTGCGGGAGCGGCCTCGACGAACGACCGAGCTCGTCGAGGCCTTCCCGCGGCTTTCGCGATTCGGGGTCATGAAGCATCTCGATGTGCTCAAGGGATGCGGGCTGGTGATCGCGAAGCGGCAGGGACGGGAGGTCATCAATCGTCTGAACGCCGTGCCGCTGCGCCAGGTCTACGAGCGGTGGGTGAGCCGTTTCGAGGGCGCGTGGGCGCACGAGCTGCTGCAGATCAGGGAACTGGCGGAAGAGGAAGGGACTGGTGCCTGAAAGAATTCAGTGCCTCGGGAATCCGCGCGGTCCACCCCCGTGCTGACGCCCGCGGTACCCGACCGTAGAGCTGGGTACAGTCAAAAAACCATTGACGTAAGACGTTTCCGCAGTACACTATGCCGGAAGTTTCGCCCCGGAGGCCCCATGACTATGACCCGCCAGAACAGCACCGCCGAGTCGCCGGCGCGCCTGTTTGCGCATTGCGCCGGCAACCATCGTGGTCGCCATCGAGGACCCTAGGGCACGTCTGAACCCAACAACCGCAAGCCCTGCGTCCTGGTGACGACAGGGCTTTTTTAATGGACGAGCCCCGAGTCATTCGCGTGAACGACACTCAAATCAACATCAACGGCAACGGGCGCGTCCCCCCCGAGGTGGCCACGCTGCTGCGCGCTCATCTCGACGGGCACTTCGAACCTCTGGATGCCGCGCAGGCCGACCTGACGGCCGAGGGACACTACGGATCGGCCTGGGTCGTCCTCGGCGCGGACCTGGTCGCCATCGTCCGTCCGGGCGCCTCCGAGCCCGTACGAACGATCCCCCTCGACGACGACACCGACCTGAAGATCCTCGAAGGCATCGGCGCCAGCCGGTTCCGCGTCGTCCGCGAGGGCCGATTGCTCGAGGAGCTTCGCTACAGCCGCCGCCAGTCCCGGCACTTCAGCCGCCTGCTTCATCGCACCGACGCCGACCAGCCGCCCGGTGAGCTCGACGCCGACGTCCCCGACGCCCACCGCGAGGACGATCGCATCTGCTCCAAGTGCGACCGGCTCATCCCCGACTGGGCCGACAGCTGCCCCCGGTGCCTGCACAAGCGGAAGATCCTCTGGCGGCTGTTCTCCTACGCGCGGCCCTACAAGCGCTGGATGTTCGTGGGCGTGTTCAGCGGCGCGATGGTCACCCTGCTCCAGCTCGCCCCGCCGATTCTCACGAAGCACCTCATCGACGACGTGCTTTCGGACCCGGAGACGAACCGGCAGCTGCTCTGGCCGCTGATCCTGGCGCTGATCGGAGCCATCCTGCTGCGCGTCCTGTTCCACTACCTGCAGATGAACCGGCTCGCGCGGATGGGCGAGATGATGACCTGCGATCTGCGCGAGCACGCGTTCGAGCATCTGCAGAAGCTGTCACTGTCCTACTACAGCAAGAAGCCGACGGGACAGCTCATCAGCCGCGTGACCCACGACACCGATCGGCTGTGGGACTTCATCACGTTCGGCGTCATCGAGGCCGGCATGTCGGTCCTGATCATCCTCTGCATCGCGGTGATCCTGTTCGTCTACTCGCCGGCCCTCGCCCTGCTGACGCTGCTGCCGATTCCGGTGGCCGTGGTGCTGACGTACGCCCACACGCGGGTCATGCACCGGACGTTCCATCGCCTGTGGAACAAGTGGTCGCGCATGACGAGCGTCCTCAGCGACGTGATCCCGGGCGTGCGGGTCGTGAAGGCGTTCACGCGCGAGGCCGCCGAGGTCCAGCGTTTCCGTCGACACAACCGCGACTACCAGGACGACGCGCTGAAGCTCCACGCGGAATGGACCAGCTACTGGCCCAAGATCATGCTGCTGATCAACACCGGCACGATCATCATCTGGGGCTACGGCGCCCCGAAGGTGATGCGCGGTGACGAGGGTTTCAGCCTTGGCATGTTCGTCGCCTTTCTCGGGTTCATGTGGATGTTCTACGGGCCCGTCGAGCAGCTCGGCATGCTCAACCGCATGTTCCAGCGGGCCGCGACCAGCGCGCAGCGCGTCTTCAACATCCTCGACACGCCGCCGACGATCTACACGCGGCCCGGCGCCGTCGCCGACGCGCCGATCCGCGGCCAGGTGTGCTTCCGCAACGTCAGCTTCAGCTACGACGGGGTCAAGCGCGTCCTGCACGATCTGAACTTCGAGGCCGAGACGGGGCAGATGATCGGCCTGGCCGGCCCGTCGGGAAGCGGCAAGACGACGCTGATCAACCTCATCTGCCGCTTCTATGATGTGACCGAGGGCGCGGTCCTGATCGACGGCAAGGATCTGCGCAACATGGACCTGAACCAATTGCGCGGCGAGATCGGCGTCGTGCTGCAGGAGCCCTACCTGTTCCGCGGCACGATCGCCGAGAACATCGCGTACGGCGCGCCGGACGCACCGATCGACCGAGTGATCGAGGCCGCGCGGGCGGCCAACGCGCACGAGTTCATCACCGGGCTGCCCGACGGGTATGACACGATCGTGGGCGAGCGCGGCCACACGCTGTCCGGCGGCGAGCGCCAGCGCGTGAGCATCGCCCGCGCCGTGCTCAGGAACCCGCGCATCCTGATCCTCGACGAAGCCACCAGCAGCGTCGACACGAAATCCGAGATGCACATCCAGGCCGCGATCGACAGGATGATCCAGGGCCGCACGACCTTTGCCATCGCTCACCGGCTGAGCACGCTTCGCCGCGCCGACAAGCTGATCATTCTCGACAAGGGCCGAATGGTCGAGCAGGGCACGCACGAGGAGCTTCTCGAGTCCAAGGGGCTCTACTCGAAGCTTTTCGAAACGCAGAACGAGCTGCAGGCGCTCGTGACGATGTAGGAATGCCTTCTATTGCCGATTGCTGATTCGATGAGTGAGCTTCACTTACAACGCAACGAGCAGGGCGACCTGGTGCTCGAGCGGCCGGGCGAATCGCCCGTGACGCCGGTTCGGGTGGTGCGGTGCTTCCCCTGGTCGATGCCCGACCGCTACATCTCCGTGCGCGATCCCGAAAAGGGCGTCGAGCTGGCGCTCATCGTCGACCCGGCCACCGTCGACGAAAGGACGCGGCGCCTGATCGACGAAGAGCTGGCCGCGCAGGACTTCGTACCGCGCATCACGAAGGTCGAGCGCGTCGACGACCGCTTCGAGGTCACGGCCTGGCAGATGCAGACCGACCGCGGGGCCGTCGAGCTGCAGATCAAGAGCAGCGACGACATCCGCTACCTCGAAGACCGCCGCGTGCTGTTCCGCGACCACGCCGGCGGTCTGTTCGAGATCCCCGACCTGGCGGCGCTCGACGAGCAAAGCCAGCAGCTGGTGGAGGATCGCATGGGGTAGGCAGGGAGCAGAGGGAGCATTGAGCTGTTAGTCATTAAGCCAATGGTTGTTGGTTATTTCGGAGGCGCGCCGCCCGCAAGCCCTGTATCGCATACGATCTCTCCGAAAATTCGGAGTCACCCGCTCATGAGCACCAGCGTCGACGTCGCCGCCATCTACTTTCCATCCTGGCACCCTAACGATCACTACAGCGCGTGGCACGGCCACGGCTTCACGGAATGGGACCTGATTCGCTCCGCCGAGCCGCTGTTCCCCGGCCATCACCAGCCTAAGGTGCCCGATTGGGGCTATTTCGACGAGAGCGACCCGGAATGGTCGGCGAAGGAGATCGACCTGGCCGCCGACCACGGCGTCACCGCGTTCCTCTTCGACTGGTACTGGTACAGCGGCGTCAGGATCATGGAGGAGGCGCTCGAGCAGGGCTTCCTGCACGCGACGAACCGCGGGCGTCTCAAGTTCGCCTTGATGTGGGCCAACCACAACTGGGGAACGTGGCCGGCTCGCACCGGCAGGCCCGGCATGGCCCGGCAGGAGAGCGATATCACGCCGGATTTCCTGCCGATACGGCACGACGCGGCGGACCTCGAGCGCGTCACCGAGTACTGCTGCGAGCACTACTTCGGCGAGCCGAACTACTGGCGCATCGAGGGGCATCCCGTCTTCTCGCTCTTCGACACGAAGAAGCTGGCGGCGGACCTTGGCGGCGTCGACGGCGTGCGCCGTGCCTTCGATCTCATGCGAGCCCGGGCGCAGAAGCACGGACATGACGACATTCACTTCACGGCCAACATCGGGTGCACGGAGGGCAACGTTTACTGCTGCGGCTGGGATCTCGTGCCCCAGATCCGCAAGATGGGGTTCGAGACGGTGTTCGCCTACAACATCGTGCGCACTCCCGAGTATCAATCGCTCCCCAAGGACCGGCCGCTCGTGTCGTACGACGACGTCATCACCTCGCACCAGACCTGCTGGGCCAACATCGAGGAAGGTGGCGCGCACCACATGCCGGTCGTCACGCTCGGCTGCGACGTCACGCCGCGCTGGCATCGCGGGGTGACGCTGCCCTTCGAGTACGAGGCGTTGTCCTACGAACCGATCGTCGTCGACAACTCGCCCGAGAAGTTCGGTAGGCTCTGCCGCATGGCGCTGGAGCGGGCCCGAAGCCAGAACGGCGGCGAACCCGCGATCGTCATCAATGCCTGGAACGAATGGTCGGAAGGTATGTTCCTCCTGCCGGAACGGCAGTACGGCACGGGACATCTCGAGGCATTGCGCGACGCGCTGGCCGTCGAGGCGGAACGATGAACGCATCCGAGATCACGTCCGAGATGGAAATCGAATACGAACGCGACGGCTTCGTCCGCGTCCCGGCTGTCATCACGCCCGACGAGGCGGCGCACTATTTCGAAGCCGGCACGCGCCTGATCGAGCGCGTTCGGGCCGACGCGGCGACGCCCGATGACCCGGAAGTCACGGACATCGACATCTTCATTCAGATCGTCAACACCTGGCAGCGCGACGACGAAATGCGCCGGCTCACGTTTCATCCGAACGTCGCGGCGGCGGCCGAACGGCTCGCGGGCACCCAACTGCGTCTGTGGCATGACCATATCCTCTGCAAGATGCCGCGCAACCAGGCGTCCACCGAGTTCCACCAGGACCAGCCCTACTGGCCGCATCGCGACTGCCCCGACCCGATTTCCGCGTGGATCGCCCTGTGCGACGTACCGGTCGAGCGCGGCTGCATGACGTTTCTCCCCGGCTCGCACCGCAAGACCGACCTGCCGGTCCAGCACCTCAACGATCCGCGCTCGCTGTTTTCGATCTGCCCCGAGCTGGAATATTCACCACGGGTGACCGTGCCGCTCAAGGCCGGCGACTGCACCTTTCATCACGGCCGCTGCGCCCACATGGCGACGCCGAACTGCACCGACCTGCCGCGCATGGCCCATGTCGTCATCTACATGCAGCGCGAGACCCGGTACCGGAAGCAGGATCACGTCGTCACCGACCCGCTCTCGCTCGAGGACGGCGCGGCGCTGAATGGAGAGATGTTTCCACCCGTGGAGAAGTTCGGGTGCTGGAGAGCCGGGTGGGATTAAATCAATCCCCCAACACGTCACGGCAATGCGATCGAATGCACGAGATCGTTCGCCTTGCACCTCGAGGTCCTGCTCCCGAATAAGACTGCTCACAGCCCCTCCGCCATCTCTTTCATCTGCGTCAGGCCGGAGACGAGCGCCGCCTGCTCGTTGGCAAGCTGGACCAGGCGGCCGCCCTTGTCGAGCAGCCTCTTCACGTCGTCACGACTGCCCACCGGAGCGCCCCACGCCTTGCCGTGCCGGGCGCACGCCTGCGCCATCGCATCCCGGGCCGCATGAACGAGCTCGTGATCGAGCTGGCCGAGCAGCCCGTAGCTCTGTGACAGGTCCCCGGGGCCGAGCAGCAGCGCGTCGATGCCCTCCGTCGCCGCGATGCCGTCGATCTCGTCGACCGCTTCCTTGTCCTCGATGATCGCGATCACCAGCGTCTCCTGCAGCGTGTTGGCGTAGTACGCGCTGCGGTCCACGAGCCCGTAGTCGGCGTCGACGCTGCCGCCGCAGCCACGGAACCCGACGGGATCGTACTTCGCGTCCCGCACGATCGCCCGGGCGTCCTCCGCGCCCAGGCAGTGCGGCGCGATGATGCCGGTCGCACCGGCTTCGAGCGCCTTGAGCGTCCCGTTGTAGCCGGTCCGCTCGACGCGGATCAACGAGTCCATGTCGTGCGCCCGGGCCGCGAGGATCATCT
The DNA here is from genome assembly GCA_002686995.1 of Phycisphaeraceae bacterium. Taxonomy (GTDB): domain Bacteria; phylum Planctomycetota; class Phycisphaerae; order Phycisphaerales; family Phycisphaeraceae; genus NYZC01. The sequence goes on from NYZC01000237.1 coordinate 17,303, forward strand.
GCGACAGGTCGCCGTAACTGAAGTCGCTGTGCTCGTGCTCGATCCAAACCCCATCGAAGCCGATGAGGCCCATGATCTCGACGATCTTCCAGTGCGGCACGGTCCACACCTGCGTCAATACGACGTACTCGTCGCGCTGCAGCTTCTCTTTAACGAGGCTTCTTCTCATGAGCGAAGATCCCTTTCAGCGTCGGACATCAACCAAGGCAAGAGCATAACGGAAGCGCCGAACGGGCGGGGACCACCGACGCCGTCGGAGAGCCAGTAGAGCGCCAAGGACCTCCGCATCGCGCGCCACGGCCCTTCGACCTTCGACCTTCGACCTTCGACCTTCGACCTTCGCTGTACGATGGCCGCATGTCCTTCGACCTCATCGCCACGTCGGCGTTCGGCCTCGAAGCCGTCGTCGCCCGCGAGCTTGCCGGTCTCGGTTACGAAAGCCGTGCGACGCAGACCGGTCGGATCGAGTTCGCCGGCGACGATGACGCGGTCGCCCGCGCCAACGTGTGGCTGCGCTCGGCCGACCGCGTGCTCGTGAAGGTCGGGCGTTTCGAAGCCCACGACTTCGAGACCCTGTTTGAGGGTGTGAAGGAACTGCCGTGGGAGCGCTGGATACCGGCCGACGGCCGATTCCCCGTTTCGGGCCGGTCGGTCCGAAGCGGTCTTTCGAGCGTGCCGGCGGTGCAACGATGCGTCAAAAAGGCCATCGTGACGCGCCTGCTCGACGCGCACCGCACGCAGTCGCTGCCTGAATCGGGACCGCACGTCGCGGTCGAGGTGGCACTGCTGAAGAACGTCGCCACCCTCACGATCGACACGACGGGCGACGGCCTGCACAAGCGCGGCTACCGCGACCTGGTCGGGCCGGCGCCGATCCGTGAAACGCTAGCGGCCGCACTCGTCCAGCTGTCGTTCTGGAATCCCGAGCGCCCGCTGCTGGATCCGTTCTGCGGCTCGGGCACGATCTGCGTCGAGGCGGCGATGATCGGATGCAACGCGGCCCCGGGCCTGCAGCGCGCGTTTGCCGCCGAGTCATGGCCCGCCCTCGACGCCGACGCGTGGCCACGCGCCCGCGAGGAGGCGAAGGCCGCCGCGCGCGCCTGCGCCGAAGGGATCATCATCGGCTGCGACGTCGACGTCGACGCGCTGACGATCGCGCAGCGACACGCGATCCGGGCCGGCGTGGCCGATTCGATCCGCTTTCGCCCGACCGCGTTCACCGACCTGGAGCCGACCGGCGAGCACGGGTGCCTGATCACGAATCCGCCCTACGGCGAGCGCCTGGAGGACCGGCGGGAGGTGCTCGATCTCTACCGGCAGATTCCGCTCGTCCTGCGCCGCCTCCCGACGTGGTCGTTTTTCATCCTGACCTCGTGGAAGGACTTCGAGGATCTCGCCGGCCGCCGCGCCGACCGCCGGCGCAAGCTCTACAACGCCACGATCCAGTGCACCTACTACCAGTTCCACGGCCCGAAGCCCGGTGCGGCGCCGCTTCCGGAACCTGACGCGGCGGCGGAGGACGCGCCGGTGCCGCAGCAGGTCTTCGGTGGCCTCGGCGTCAAGGCGAAGGAGCAGGCCGGCGTCTTCGCCAACCGCCTGCGCAGGATGGATCGCCATCGCCGGCGCTGGCCGACCCGGCGCGGCATCACCTGCTACCGCATCTACAACCGCGACGTGCCCGACGTCCCGCTCATGGTCGATCGCTACGAGGACTGCCTGCACATCGGTGAGTACCAGCGACCCCACGACCGGTCCCCCGCCGAGCACGCGGACTGGCTCGACCTGATGGTGCGCACGGCGCGCGAAGTGCTGGAGGTGCCCGAGGATCGGACGTTCGTCAAGCACCGCCGCCCCCAGAGCGGCGCGTCGCAGTACGAGCGGATCAGGAGCACC
>NYZC01000238.1 GCA_002686995.1 Phycisphaeraceae bacterium
ATCGACGATGCACCGCGACATCGCCTGCTTCGGCCTCCTTGCCAACGGACGATTCGCTCGGTCTTGGGCCCGCGGCAGAGTTCTGAGACAGAGCCTAAGGGTCAGATCGTGCTCTCGGTGACACGAAGCACTTCATCGACCGTCGTCTGGCCGGCGGCGACCTTCTTGAAGCCGTCCTCGCGCAGCGTGACCATGCCGCGCTCGACGCAGATGCGGCGCAGCTCGCTGACGCTGGGGTCGCCCGTGATCTTGTCGCGGAGGTGATCGTCGAGGATGAGAAGCTCGTAGAGACCGACGCGTCCGGCGTAGCCCGTGTTGCGGCACGCTTCGCAGCCTTCGCCGTGGGTCACCTGGTTGAGGTCGATGCCATGCATCGCGAGATGCTCGGCCACGTGCGCCTCGGGCTCGACCTGAACCCGGCATTTGTCGCAGATGCGGCGCACGAGGCGCTGCGCGAGGCACGCGTTGGTCGCGGCGCCGATGAGATACGGCTCGACGCCGACGTTGATCAGGCGGGTGATCGAGCTGGGCGCGTCGTTGGTGTGCAGCGTCGAAAGCACGAGGTGCCCGGTCAGTGACGCCTGGATCGCGATGAGCGCCGTCTCCGTATCGCGGATTTCGCCCACCATGACGACATCCGGATCCTGTCGCAGCAGCGCCCGCAGCGCCGCGGCGAACGTCATCCCGATCTTGTCGTGCGTCTGGCACTGGCTGATGCCCGCGAGGTGGTACTCGACCGGATCCTCGACCGTCGAGATGTTCAGGCGCGCCCGGTCCATCTGTCCGAGCGATGCGTAGAGCGTCGTCGTCTTGCCGCTGCCCGTCGGCCCCGTGACGAGGATGATGCCGTGCGGCTGTTCGATCTGGTGCTTCCATATCAGGAAGTGATCGTCGTCCATGCCCAGATGGTCGAGCGGCACCTGGATCGATCGCGTATCGAGAATGCGCAGCACGACCTTCTCGCCCTGCGCCGTGGGCAGCGTGGAGAGGCGCAGGTCGAGCTTGCGGCCCGACAGCCTGACGCGAACGCGCCCGTCCTGGGGCAGCCGGCGCTCGGAGATGTCCAGGTTCGCCATGATCTTCAGGCGCGAGACGATCGCGGCGTGCATGTGATACGGCGGGTTCATCGTTTCGAACATGATCCCGTCGATGCGGTAGCGAATCCGCAGTTTCTTCTCCTGCGGCTCGATGTGGATGTCACTCGCGCCTTCGCGCACCGCGTTGGAGATCACGTAGTTCACGAAGCGGATGACGGGAGACTCGCCGGCCTGCTTCTCGAGGTCGACCTGCTCCTCTTCGGTCTTCACGACCTCGACGTCATCCTCCTCGATGCCGGCGATGATGTCGTCGACCGCCTCGGTCTCTTGCTCATCCTCCTTGAGCGACTCCAGCACCGACGCGATGTCGCCCCGGCAGATGATGACGGGCTTGACCGTCATCGACATCTTGTGCCGCACCTCGTCGACGACGAGCAGCTCGTCCGGATCCACCATTCCGAGAATCAGGCGGCTTCCGGCGATACGCAGCGGCAGCACCGAACTCTCGTCGCAGTAGGCCTGGCCCAGCCTCTCGATCAGCTTCAGGTCCACCCGTTCGGGTTCGACGCGCTCGAACGGCATCGACGCGGCGTTCGCGACCGCCTCCTGCACCACCACCTCGTCGGCGCCCATCTCGACGAGCACCTCGGCGAGCGTCCGGTCGGAGCTCTTCTCGCAGACGCCGCGCGCCGTGGTCAGCTGCCCCGCGTCGATGACGCCCTGGGTACGAAGCATCTCGCCGATCTCGATGACCGGCGCGACATCAGCCTGCGCTTCGGGCGTCCAGACGTCGCTGAACGCCTCGGCGACCTCGTGCTCGACGGAAACGGCCGGCGGATCGATCGATTCTTCGCTCATGGTGGATCACTTGTCCATGACGAGGATGAAGGTCGTGCCGCCGGCGGCAAGCTCTACCGTGCGCTCCCCGATCTTCAGCACGGTGAAGCTGCCGAGCTTCTGCCCGGCCTTGACCATCTCGCCGCTGACAATGGCCATCGGCGTGCGACCGCCCATGACCGTCTGCAGCTTCAGGCGCTCCGCCTCGCGGCTCAGGCGCTTCAGCGTCTCCTTGCGCTGGCGCTCGCGCTGATCCTCGGTCCTGATCTTGGCCGGCTTCGGCTTCGGCGACTCGACCTTCTTCTTGAGGATGAAGGGGTTCTTCTGGACCATCGTGATCGGCACCTGCAGATCGGCGTGGTCGGAGGTGAACATGCTGATGAATGCGTCGGTGTCGCCCAGCAGCGCCTCGATGTTCTCCTTGCGCAGCGGGTCGTCGCCGGTGCGCTGCTCGGAATTCGCATGGCGCGCGAGGGCCTGCTCGATGATCGCGGCGACGTCGTCGGAGATCTGGGCGGTGAAGTCCGCCTCGGACTGCGACACGCGCATGAGGAAGAAACCGCCGGCGGAGATCACCACGACCATGACGATCAGCACCGTGCTCTGGCTGATGCGCTTCCGGCTCCTCTCGGATCCGAAGCCATCCTGGTCGATTCCGCCCTCGTCCGTGCCGACGCCGCCCATCAGGGACAGCGTCTTGTCGGAATCGTCCATCTCCAGGGCGTCATCTTGGTCCATCGCCGTGTCGATGTCCGGACCCGTCATAGCTGCCTCCTCGATCCGGCGCGGGCCGGGCCCTGGTCATGGGGGTCGTAGAAAATGCTCAGCAGCATCTCGGCCTCCATCTCGCCCTCGTCGTTCATGCGCTTGTTCAGCGTCATGGTGGGAATGCGCGTGATCCGGCGCAGCCGCGCCAGGTCGATCAGGAAGCTGTAGAAGCCGTCGAAGTTGCCGGTGATCACGATCCGGATCGGCAGCTCGGCGTACTGGCTGTTGGTCACCGCCTTGTCGGTGCGAAAGCTCTTCGGCGTCAGCTGGTGCTTCGTCGCCAGCTCCGAAACCTGCTGGAGGATGACCTCCACCTCGCGCTGCGCGGGCAGCTTCTGCTCGAACAGGGCGACCGTGTCCGCGAGCTTGTCGATCTCGCGCCCCAGGTCGTCGATGTCGCGCGTGGCTTCGGCGAGCTGGTTGAGCTTCTGCTGCATCTGGTGAATCTCGCGCCGCGCGTCCGAAATCTGCACGTTGCGCGGCTCGAACACGAAAAAGTACGCCGCGGCGGGCATCGCCAGGAGCAGCAGGATGAAGATGACCTGTCGAAATCCGAATTGCATGGCTGTGGATTCCCGGTTCGGGCCGAATCAAAAATCAACAATCAACAATCAACAATCAACAATCGAGTCTCGTTACCTCGGGTCAAGGCTTTCGACGACGGTGACGCCCGTCAGGCTCGGCGTCAGCGGATTGCGCTTCAGGCGATCGACCTTCTTCGGATCGATGCCGGCCACGTTGACGTCCTTGGTCACCGTCATGTTGATCTGGAACTTCCGCAGCGTCCGCCCGTCGATGACCACCTCCTCGCTGAACGAGAGGTTCACGTCGCTGAACAGGGAACACTGGCCGATCGAGTACATGAACCGCGCGACGACGACGTCCGACGGCGCGACGCCGACCAGGCGCAGGCTGACGGTCGTGATCGACGCCGGCTCCGGAGCCTCCTCCTGCTTCTTCTTCGTCCGGCGACGCTGCTTCGCGCGGTCGAGCGCGGTGGCGGCGCGCTTGCTCTTCACGCGCTGCACCTTCGTGTCAAGGTCGAGGCTCATCAGGCTGAGCGTCACCGGCATGTTGTTGATGAGCTCGGACATCAGCAGCGTGCGGGGGATGCGCTCGACGAGCTGCGCGGTCACCGTCGCCTTGCGGATCATGTCCTGCTTCTGCTGCTGCAGCTCCTCGAGCTGGCGAATGCGATTCGCCGCCTTCTGGAACTGCGTGTTGATTTCGGCGTACTGGCGCCGCATCTCGCTTCGTTGCCGGTTGGACAGCAGAAACGCCGCGAGGATCGCGACGAGCATGACGACGAACAGCGTGAGGCAGATCAGGTTCGTCCGCCGCTCGAGCTGATCGTCGACGTAGTCCTTCGGCAGTAGGCTCGAGTTCTCCATGGACAGGCTCCACGGGGGTCGGTGATCGGTCAGTGGTCAACGGCCGCTGGCATCAGGGGCTACGGGACTACAGGTTCGTCTCGCTCAGGCACAGGCCCATCGGCACCGCCCATCCCGGCTGCGCGCGGCGCAGGTCCACGCCGGGGGAATCCGGTGCCTTCGCGCCTTCGCGACCGCGGATCAGCCGCGCCAGGGGATCGCCGGCCTGCGCCACGATCTGCAGCGCCTGCGCGATCTGCTGGCACAGCGTCACGTGCCGCGCTTCGCCGCCGAGAAAGACGAGCTTGTCGATCGAACGGTCCGGAAACAGGTTTCGGTGATAGCGCACGCAGAGGTTCAGCTCGTCCACCAGGCACTCCAGCGCGTCGCCCTCGGCCTCGTCGTCGGCCGCGTCGGTGGACGGCGCTGCGAGAACCGCCATCCCGGTCGGGCGTCCTGCACCCCGGGCGCCCATCTCCCGGATGCCGCCGGCCGGCTGGCGGGGCGGCGCCGGGGTTTCGCCGGGAGTCCCGGTTTCGGCCGCCTGGCTGATGCGTGCAGTGCGCGCCTCGGCGAACGACACGTCGTGCAGCTTGGCGTAATGCCTCGTGAAGTGATCGCCGGCGGCATGAATCGCCTTCGCGAAGACGATCTCGCTGCCGTGCGTGATCACGACCTTGGACGTCGCGGCCCCGATATCGATGAACGCGGTCGTCAGCGCGGTGTCGTCCTTGCGCCGGTACAGGTGCCTGAACGCGGCGACGATCGCCACGGGCTCGCAGTGCAGTCCGACAACCTCGAGCCGAGCCCGGCGCACGATCTGGATCGTGTTCATCACGGCGTCCCGGGCGGCGGCCATGCAGACCACCTCCAGCTTGCCGCCGCCTTCCTGGCCGGTGTCGACCGGGAACGAGCGGATGACCAACCTCGCCGGATCCGTATCGATGTGCTGGCCCAGCTTCTCCCCGACGCGATCATCGAGATCGGAGGGGTCGCCGTGCGCGACCTGGAGGTTCTGGACGATCGTCTGGAACGCGGGAATCGAGCAGATCGCGCGCTTGCCCCGGAACCCGTGCTCGCGCACGGCCCCGGCGATGGCTTCGCTCGCGAACGCCGCACGGGCGGACATGATCGTCCGGGCCGCCTGCGGGACCTCGATGGAGGCCGCGGCGACGAATTGCGGCGGATCTCCCGGCGTGACCTGCAGCAGCTTGATGGTGTCGGCGCCGAAATCGATGGCGATCGGCGACTGACGGGTACGGGACCACCCAATGCTCATGACTTGCTTCCGCCGCCTCCGAACCGTTATCGACCCTGAACGCACCAGCGGCGCGGGCCGCCCTGGACCAGCCGCTTGGAACCAACATCGACCTTATCAGGCATTGGGTTTAGCGAGCCGCGTCAACTCGGACGGCGAGCCGCCCAGCCGTGCGGGAGGAGGAATTATCGGCCAGGGGGGGATCGGCGCGCGAACGATCGAGGGCGGGGGCGACGGCGACACACCCTCACGCTCTCCCTGCTACATTAGCCGCGTGGAGGACCTCACACCCCGTCAGATCGTCGAGGAGCTCGACCGTTACATCATCGGCCAGGCGCAGGCCAAGCGCGCCGTCGCGGTGGCCATTCGAAACCGCTGGCGTCGACAGAAGCTCGAGCCGGACATGGCCCGCGAGGTGATGCCCAAGAACATCATCATGATCGGCCCGACCGGCGTCGGGAAGACCGAGATCGCCCGCCGCCTCGCCATGCTGACCGGGGCCCCCTTCATCAAGATCGAGGCGAGCAAGTTCACCGAGGTCGGCTACCACGGCCGCGACGTCGAGTCGATGATCCGCGACCTGCTCGACCAGGCGATGTCGATGGTGCGCAGCGAGCAGGCCGAGCAGGTGCGTGAGAAGGCATCCGATCATGCGACGGAGCAGCTCGTGGACATGCTGCTGCCCGCGACGGCCCCGATGTCGAGCCACCCGGACGACGACAGCGCCCAGCGCATCGAGCACACCCGCGGTCGTCTCCGCAAGCAGGTCGAAAGCGGAGCGCTGGACACGAAGGAGGTCGAGCTCACCATCACGCAGAAGCCGCAGGCCCACGTCATGTTCGCCAACATGGGCATCGACCAGATGGATCCGGACATGGCGAACATGTTCGAGCGGCTCATCCCCGAGCAGACCAAGCAGAGCCGCGTGACCGTCGCCGAGGCGCGGCGGATCCTCATCGAGGAGGAGACCGACAAGCTGCTGGACCGCGACAAGATCACGAACGACGCGATCAGTCGCACGCAGGAGAGCGGCATCATCTTCCTGGACGAGATCGACAAGGTCGCGACCCCGTCGGGCGGCGAGGGCCGCGGCGGCGGCGGCGGCAGCCCCGACATCTCCCGCCAGGGCGTCCAGCGCGACCTCCTGCCGATCGTCGAGGGGTCCGCCGTCAACACCCGATACGGCGTCGTCGAGACCGACCACATCCTCTTCATCGCCGCCGGGGCGTTCCACAGCGCCGCGGTGAGCGACCTGATGCCCGAGCTTCAGGGCCGGTTCCCGATTCGCGTGGAGCTGACGAGCCTCGGCCGCGAGGACTTCATGCGCATCCTGACGGAGCCGAGCAACGCGCTGACGGCCCAGCAGCAGGCGCTGCTCGGCGTCGAGGGCCTGGAAATCCGGTTCGACCCGAGCGCCATCGACGCGATCGCGGACATGGCGGCGAGCGCCAACGCGAACCTCGAGAACATCGGCGCCCGCCGGCTCATGACGATCGTCGAGAAGGTGTTCGAGCAGATCAACTTCGACGCCCCCGAGATGGCGACCGAGGGCGAGAAGTCCATTACGATCGACGACAGCTTCGTCCGGCAGCAGGTCGCGTCGATCGTCGAGGACCAGGAGCTGAGCAAGTTCGTGCTGTGACGATCAAAGCTCGGTCATCACCGATCGGTCGACCTTCCCCTTGCAGACGCTGACGCCTTCCGCCTCGAGCATCGCCCGCTTCTTCGCAAGGCCGCCGGCGAACCCCGTCAGCGCGCCGTCGCTGCCCACTACGCGATGACACGGAACCTTCGGCGCGTAGGGGTTGTGGTGGAGCGCCCGACCGACCGCGCGGTACGCCTTCGTGCGCAGCTTCCGGGCAATCGCGCCATACGTCGTGACCCGACCCTTCGGCACGCGCGCCGTCAGCGCCCAGACCTTTTGCTCGAACGTCATTCCCGACCGGAGCCGCCCGTTGAGAATGTCCTTGTCAGACATGTGCAGCATTCTACCGGCTGCCCATTCGACACAACAGGAATCCGGCCACCGAATCGATGTCGCCCGTGGGCCACCCGGCTTGCCTTCGGCGCGATCCGTGGTTTATTTCGAGCAACATCGATCAGGAGGGCTCCATGGACGACTATCTCGAATCACCGCTTCCGGCCGTAGGGACGACCTCGATCCTCTTCTGGGGCTTTTCCCTGCTCTGGGGCATGTGCTTCATGTGCCTCGTACGCCTCACCGACGCACGAGCGATCCACACCGCCAGCGGTCACGAGCTGCTGATGTTCTTCGGGTGCACCATGCTCTCGGCGATCGGCACGATCTTCGCCCTCGCGGGGCTCGGCGTCGACCAGTCGCGACGCTGGATCGCGTTCATCGGCCTGCTGCTGAACACCGCGATGTTCGCCACCGTCATGACGCGGACGCTGGGGCATTGACCGACTCCAGCCGTCCTCGGGCGCGCGACGGAGCGGCGGCAATCGGACCTTGACAGACGCCGTTCTGAATCGTCTGTTCGATCTGCATGATCGTGTCCGGCCCCGACAACGAAGGTTCGCTGGCGCGCGTCTCGGGATGGCGTCCCTACTTCGAGGACGGCGGCACCTTTCAACGTGTCAGCGGCAGCAGCGGGCTGTTGGTCCGCCGCTACGCGAAGAACCTGACTGCCTATACGGAACCGGGGGCCACCCTGCGCATCATGGGCGGCGCCGCGGCGAACCTCGGCCAAGCGTTCTCGAACCTCTCGGGCGCCAACCTTGATATCGAAGCCTGAGTGTGCTGGCCGGAGGCCCGTGACGCCATGGCGGGGTGTTGGCGTACCGCGCGGCGTCAACCCGCGGGTCGAATGCCATGAGGGCGCAATGATGGAACAGATGGAACAGACGGAACAGACGGAACAGACGGAACATGCGGAACATGCGGAACATGCGGAACATGCGGAACAAACGGAATGACTACCGGCGGGGAAGGTTCTGGAGCCATTCGACGATCTGATGCGCAGGCCGCGCCGCGTGGGACTCGGCATCCTCGGTGGGCTCGCCTTCGAACGAAGCGCGCCCGATGACGAGCCGGCGCCCCGGGTCGACCAGTGAGACGTGGGCCATCACCATGTAGCGTTGCGGATCGCCCTCCTTCGCGGCGGGCAGCTCCAGCCGATCCCAGTTGATCAGCGCGACGGCAGCCACCTGCTGCGGCGACTCCGCACGAATCGAGTCCGGAAGCATGCCGTAGGTCAGCAGGTCGACGCCCTCGGTCTGTGTGGACACCGTAACGACCTTGCCCGGCCGAAACGGGAGGGCGCCCGTCCGCGCGAAGTTGCTCATGTCGAGATAAGTGGCGAGGTGCGGCTCGAACGCCGCCGTGTTATCGGGCACCCCCGCCATCGTCGAGCTGCCGCGCGACAGGACCACGATCAGGACGAGCCCGACCACGGCCACGGCGCCAACGGCTCCGATGACGTAGGCCAGGGCGGCCCCGCGCCGCCGATTCCATTTCGAACTGCCTGTCATGGAAACGAGTCCTCCATCGCCCGACCGACCTCGTTGATACGCCGCCGGGATCGTCAAGGTTCTATTCGACCATCTGGCTGCGACACATCAGGCCTCTCCCTTTCCCGTCCCAATCGTGCCGAGAATCGAACCTGGCCTGTGGGGGGCGGCGTATTCTAACGTCGGACCTTCGTCACGTTCGCGGACCGAGGTCCGTCCGGGCCGAACTTTCCATCCTGACACGATGCCCCCCGCCTCGGTTCATGCTCCCGAGGTCCGATCGGGCCAGGCAGGCCGATGCGACGACTTTTCAGAACACTGCTGACCAGCCGGACCCTGATGGACACGGTGTCGTTCACGTGCGGGACGCTTGCTCTCGCGTTCATCTGGGTGACGATCGCGACCGCCCTGCCTCCGTACACCGTATGGAGCCGCCAGGTCGCGGGTTATCACCTCGTGCTCTGCCTGGGACGGGGTGACGTCGGCGTGGCCGTGGTCTCGACGACGCCGAACACCGGCCGCCGCGCCTCGGTCCAACTGCTGCGCGATCCGATGCAGCGCACCCCACCGGGACGCATCGCGTCGGCGATGCGGGCCCACGTCGGCGGCTTAGGCATTCATGGCGGCGCGATCGACGCCAAACGCTCGATGGTCGCGATCGCGATGCCGCTCTGGATGCCCGTGCTCATCCTCGTGTCGATCACGTCGGTCTGGGTGCTGTTTCGAAGCGAACCCGAGCAGACGGGACACCAGTGTCCGACATGCGGTTACGACATGTCCTGGAGCCTCGGGTACGTCCCCGCCACCTGTCCGGAGTGCGGCACCATCTCCTGCCGCGACATCCCGCGCCGAAGGGTGGTACGAGCCGCGACCGTGCCGCGACCGCCGACGCTGCACCCTCGCGCATCGGGGGCTTCGCGGCTCACTTGACACCCGCCACCCCAAACGGCAAACTCTCCCCTCGCCTCGGCTAGGTAGCTCAGGTGGTAGAGCACTGCACTGAAAATGCAGGTGTCGTCGGTTCGACTCCGACCCTAGCCATTCAGACAACTCGAGCCGAACGCTGAACTTAGCGTTACCCGGTGAAACACGGTGCAGCCAAAAACAGAGGGTACTCGTACCCCGCTTCTTGGAGCCGCTCCGATGTCAACCAACAGACAACCTGTGTACCGCCACTACAAGCGCACCAGTCAGGCTGCAGTCAGGCTTACCGACGCCGTCACGAAGAAGTCCAAGGACATCTACCTCGGTCCGTTCAATTCGGATGCGAGCCGCGAACGCTACCACCAGGTTCTCGCCGAGTGGGAACGCAACGGTCGCAGACTCAGCGACGAACTCGGCAAGCCCGAGACAGCGCCTGACCGGCTGACCATAACCGAGCTTTGCCGCGACTACTGGAAGCGCCGCGTCGAATCGTACTACCCCGAGAAGACCAAGCCGAGCATCAAGGTCATGCTGCGCCGACTCCGGGCGATGTATGGCACGCAACCGGCCGAGGACCTCGGGCCGCTGGACCTCAAGCGCCTGCGGCAGTCCATGATCGACGAGGGCCTCCGCCGCACCACGATCAACAAGTCCGTCGTACTGCTGCGGCAGATGTTCAAGTGGGCCGCGAGCGAAGAGATGATCCCCGTCCAGGTGCACCAGGCACTCCAGACCGTGGAGGGACTGCGTGCGGGCCGCGGCGACGCGAAGGAATCGCGGGAGGTCCTGCCAGTGCCAATGGCCCATGTGGACGCTGTACGGCCGCACGTGGCCGACCAGGTCTGGGCACTGATCCAGCTCCAACTCGCCAACGGCGCCCGCTCCGGCGAGCTGGTCGTGCTGCGACCAATCGACCTGGACACGACTGGCGACGTCTGGACGGCCGAGAAGAAACGGCACAAGACCGCCCACCACGGCAAGCGCCGGATGCTTGTGTTCGGACCGCGGGCACAGGCGATCCTCGCGCCGTTCCTCGTCGGCCGGCCGGTTGGCGTCTACCTATTCAGTCCGGCCGAAGCCGAGCATGACCGGCGCAGCCAGGGCGAAGGACAGCGCCGACCGAACCAGGCGCCGACGCGGCGCAAGACCGCCCGTGTCATCGGCGACCACTACACGCCGCACAGCTACCGCCAGGCAATTAGCCGCGCCTGCAAGCTAGCCGGCGTGCCCCACTGGCATCCGCACCAGTTGCGGCACGCTCACGCTACTGAAGTGCGCAAGAAGTTCGGGCTGGAGATCGCGCAGATGGTCCTCGGCCATGCGGTCGGATCAAAGATCTCCGAACTCTACGCCGAAGCGGACGTCGAGAAAGTGAAAGAGATCCTGCGCAAGATCGGGTAGAATCCACCCGTCGGGACGGCGGCTAGCTAGTTAGATTCTGTTGCACGGCCATGTTGTCAAGGGGCGCCCCGATGCCGCCACCAATGGGCGCCTGGCATGCCGCCAGTCGGGTGGCACCTGGGCGGGATTGTTTCTTGTCCCAAGTGCCCCCAGCACAAGGGCGTAGGGCACTTGGGGCAAGAAACAATGGATGATGGGAGTGGCGGCATTGGGGCGCCCATAAATGGCGGCATTGAAGGCGCCCCGTGACACCATGTTTCCCGCGGCTGTCGGGGGGATCACGGCCCGGTCGGTGATGGCGAAGATCAGTGGCATGCTCCACGAAACGCCTTTTCTCATAGC